>DASZHK010000191.1:0-9905 GCA_035937905.1 Acidimicrobiales bacterium | reverse complement strand
CGCACTGCTCAGCGTCGACACCGGCTTTGACGTAGCGGCCGTCAATTACGGCGAGATGCCTCGACACAAGAGTGACCCTTTTGAGGGATCATGTCCGATAGTCGGCTCGTACGGGGCTCGAGATCGTTCCCTGAAGAACGTTGCGGCCGCTCTTGACGACGCCTTGACGAACGCGGGTGTCGTGCATGACGTTAAGGAGTACCCGAAGGCTGGTCACGCGTTTCTCAACGACGCGCCGGTCGGTCCTCGACCACTTCGGCCTTTGCTTCGAGTGGCCGGTATGCGACCGGAACCCGAATCATCAGTCGACGCGTGGAAGAGAATCGAAGAGTTTTTCTCTACCTATTTGCACTGAAGTCTCGAAAGTCACGACTGCGCAATTCGTGCACGTCAATACGGCGCTCCTACCTTGCACACGAAGTCGCCAATGAGTCACTGTTTCACGTTGCGTGCTCGTTACTCTTCGACGCCTCGGGCCGACGCGAAGACGGACGCCAAGTTTGAACCTAAGTGTCGGGTCCTCTGGCCGACAAGTTCGATCACGTCGAGGTCGCGTCCAGTGAGAAGTCGCACGACCGGGTGTCCGTTCGGCCATACCGCCCATGTACTTCCCGCGACGTGCGCCACGATCACCGAGCCGAGGTAGGCGCCAACTTCGTTTACCAAATCCACGTTTCCATGATGCGACGCGTCAGCATTCCACGCGTCGAGATGACCGTCCACGAGAGCGAGACTTTCGGGATCATCGTCTAGTTGAAAGCCGTGTTCGAGCGACCAGACGCGAAGCAGTTCGCAGCGTGACATGAGGGTCGCGAGGACGTCGGGATCGTCAGCACTCGCGGAGCCGTAGACGGCAGTACCTCGAGCGACACCATGTTTCGGTCCCATCCAACGCCGCCGAAATCTGAGTCTCACCATGAAGGACCCGGTCCTCGTTAGTTGTCAAGTCATTGTTCAGCGAATACTAGATGGGAAGGCTCGAGGATCGTCACCTGAATAGGCGACCACCAAGATTGCGGTTACCGTAATACGTGTCGCTGGTGTCACCGCTGTTCGGTTTGGACGCGGCGATCCGGAGAGGAGTTGTCGAATGGATTCTTTGCTGCGTTTTCGAGTTCGGTCCACGTTGCTCGTCGGTTCCCTCGTACTCGGTGCTGTCGTGGCGACGATCTCGAGCGCCGCGGGGGCAACCTCTCAGTCGGCCTCGTCACTGGCGGCGAGCGCACTCAAGAACGCCGAGTCGGGCGGTTGGGTTCACGAGGTCGTCATCACCACGTCGAAGGGGGTCATCGCACGTCATGCGACCAACAACATCGGAGCGTCGGAGAGCGTCCAAGTAGGGACGACGTCACGCGGGGGAGCGGCGACGGTCATCGCGTTCAATCAGCGCAACGTGCTGTACGTCCACGCGAACAGCGAGGCCCTCTCGAAGACCTTTAAGTTATCGGCGACTACTGCCCACCAGTACGCCAACGAATGGCTCCGCCTGCCGTCGAGCAACGCGCACTACGCAGCAGCCTCGGCTGGCGCGACACTGACCTCGCATTTCGGTGCGCTTCAGTTTTCTGGCCCCGTGACGTGGGGTCCCGTCGGCACGCTCTCGGGCGTGAGAGTGAGAGCGATCACGGGTACGATTCCGGCGACGACCGTTTCGCCGAAATACCAGGCAACGCTGTACGTTACGACCAGCGGAACCGTCCTGCCCGTGGGACTTCGTGAAGTGAGTGGGACCACCGACGTCACGGTGGAGTGGTCGAACTGGGGCCACGCGTACGCGATCAGCGTGCCGTCGCGGGCAATAACCTTTCCCGTGGCGTGAAATGAAGCAACCTACTTCTCACGGAACTCTCGCGTGTAACAGCCGAGAACGTGTCGGACGCGTCCGACCGGCGTTGTAGGTTTCTTCCATGCGTCGCTCGTTCCTCATCGTGCTGGTCCTGGGTTCGTGTTCAAATCTCGTCTTGGCGACGAGCGCACTCGCGGACTCGACGTCCACGACGACCACGTCGACGAGCATCGCAACGACCACGACGACCGTGGCGAAGAAGAAGCCCGGACCAGTGGCGCCGCTCACGGGCCTCCCGGACCCAGGAAGGGTCACGAAACACCGTTCGGCCCTGACGATCAAGATTGACAACACGCCCGAAGCATTGCCCCACAGCGGTGTTCAAGACGCTGACGTCGTGTACGAGGAGATAGTCGAAGGCGGCATCACCCGCTTGGCGGCGATCTTCAACTCGCGTATCCCGACCGTCGTCGGGCCTGTTCGTTCGGTTCGCAGGACCGACCGCGAGATCGTCTTTCCCATCGGCGGGATCTTCGCCTTTTCGGGAGGCGCCGAGTACGCCGTGAGGAGCATCTCGACGGCACCCGTGAAGCTCTACACCCAGTCCAACAGTGGTGCAGCGATGTTCCGTGATTTGCGTCGCCCCCCTCCTCACAATCTGTTCGCCAACGCCGCACTTTTAATGGCCAAAGACGGTAAGCCTCGACCACCTCCGGCGCTTTTCTCCTATTCATCGGGGCCACGAATATCGCGCGGTCCACGTGTTGGCTCGTTCGTCGTGGGCTTCACGGAGGGCTACGCCGCGACGTACACGTGGGATACGAAGAGTCGCTCGTGGGATCGCACGATCTTCGGCGCGCCCGACGAAACGACCAATGGGGTGCGAATCTCTCCGAAGAACGTCATCGTCATGTCCGTGAACTACGTGGGTGGCGTCGGCGTGATCGATTCCTACGCGCAGCTCGTTGGCTCGGGACCAGTCGAAGTATTCACGAATGGCACGCTGCAACGTGGCAGGTGGTCACGACCAAACCTGCGCACGCGCACGACGTATCGGAATAATGCGGGCAAGGTGATCGACTTGACCCCCGGCCAAACGTGGGTCGAGCTGCTCGACGTCTCGGAGAACGTGGCCGTCACCCCCGCGTCGAAGTAGCCACGGCGGTTGATCAGATGGCTACCCCAGTGCGACCGTGGCGTCAATGACGAAACGGTCACTGGTCTACGTCGGTCTCTTGCGAGGCGTCAACGTAGGCGGAAACAACAAATTGCCAATGGCAGAACTTCGTGCCCTTTGTGAGGACCTCGGTTACACGAACGTTCGTACGTTCATCCAAAGTGGCAACGTAATTTTCAAAAGTCCTACACCGCCAAAAGCCCTGGCGCTTGAAGCGGCGATCAAGGAGCGATGTGCCATCGCGACGGACGTCATCTTTCGAGGTGCCAGTGAACTTGAAGCCGTCGTCGGTCGCAACCCGTTCCTCGCAACGGAGGCTGCTCGAGTTCACGTTGGTTTCTTGGCCGAGAAACTCCCAGCGGCCATCGTCTCCTCGCTCGACCACGAGCGCTTTGCGCCCGATGAGTTCGCGGTGGTCGGCTCCGAGGTCTACCTTTCCTTGCCCACCGGCGTCGGACAGTCGAAGTTGCCTCCGTATCTCGTTCGCCAGTTGAAGAGGCCCGTGACCCTGCGTAATTGGAACACCGTGACCAAGTTGGTCGGACTCGCCTCCGAGTAGGAGCTGACGGGACAACTAGCGTCGGCGACTTCTAACGACGCTTGTCAGTTGATCGTCCAACGACAGCGGCGCGCTTTGAAAGAGGCGATGCAGAGGCACCCTTGCGTCTCGAGCTGAGATCGAAATCAAGTCGCTCGTTGTCTTCAAATTACGAGCGAATTAACTCCACGACGGGAATCACCCGCGAAGTCTTTTCTTGGTATTCAGCGAACCCCGGATACCGTTCGGCCTGGATTGCGTAGATTCGCCCTCGCTCTTCGCCAGAGAGTGGACTGGCCGTGGCCTTGAACTTCTCGGTGCCAAGTTCGACCGTCACGGCAGGGTCCGCGACGAGGTTGTGATACCAGTCGGGATTCGTGTCCGCGCCGGCCTTCGAGGCGAAGACGTACACGTGTCCGTCTTCATTCAAGTACATCATCGGCTTTACGCGTTCGGTGTGCGTCCGTGCGCCCGTCGTACTGAGAAGGAGGACCGGTGAACCTTCGAAGGGCCCTCCGACTTTTCCGACGTTCGCTCGAAACTCTTCGATGATCGTTGCGTTCCACGCGTTGGTCGCGCTCACCGCGTCCTCGTTGGTTGACTCGTCGTCGCTCACGATTGGCCGTCCTTTTCTTTTCGCTGTTTCTCAGACTATCTATCGACCGCGACTCGAAAGATAGACCGTCAGCGTGGAAAAGGAAAATGTCCTTCGAGCGTGTTCACGGCGTGGCGACGCATTTGGTCCCGGAATTTTGCATGGTGAGGAATCCACCATTGGTACCAGCTACGGCAGCCTGACGGGCGTTCGTGATCGTCGTGCCGGGAAAGGCCCAGTTGACCGATTTCGCCTCCAGTCGGTAGAACTTGTTGGCGCTCGACGACGAGTACGTTTCGGTAATGGTCAGCGCGGTTCCCGAAGGCTGCGTGACGTCGAGGGCGAAGGTTCCGTTCACCGTGGCACTCACCAGCACTTCGTAGCCGGTGACGCCAGTTCCCGCACTCGTCCACGTGAGGACGGCCGCTTCCAAACTCCCAGAACACGCGGCACTGAAGGTAACGGGGTTACTGAGGGCCGTGGTGATGGTGGTGCGCGATTGGCCTTCGCCTTTCGAGCCACCAACCAACGCCGTCAACCAGTTGGAAGCGGCGACTGATTGGGGGTAGAACGCGAACGCCATCGTGAGAGCGACCGAACACAAGACCACCTTCAACGTCGAGGGCGTGGAGCGTCGGTCCACCGCTAACTGGCGATTAACTGGTCCACGCGTCGACGATCGGCGTGTTGGTGATGGTGGCGGCGCCACCAGAGGCGGCGATGCCGGTGAGTGAGGGCATCGAGAAGAACGTGTTCTCACACGCCGCCGGGGCGCCCGACAACATCGACGCGTCGTTGGTCAGTGTCACCGTCAAGGGGTTGTTCGCGTTGCCAGTGGGTCCGACGGTAATTGGCGTCGTGAAGGTGTGCGCGCTGCCGGAGACGCCAGTGGCGAAACTCCACGCCACGTCGCTCGTGACGGTGGTGCAGCCACTCTGGGCGACACTGAGCGCCGAGTTGGTGAAACCGCCCGCGTACGAGGTGTTGAGCGGCAAGTTCACGCCAGTGAGAGTGACGGGGTAGGAGTTGGGGTTGGTGATGGTCAGCACCACGTCACCGTTACCGCCGGGGAACAGCTGATTGGTCGCGGCTGGGACGGCGACGGCGGTGATCGTCAAGTTCTGCACGGCCGCCGACTGCCCCTCGCCTGATGAACCGGTGTTAAGGCCGACGATCCAACTGGTCACTGCGAAAGCGCCTCCCGCGACGAGCGTGACGCCAAGGGTCGCGGAAAGAATCCGGCGAATGGTCTTGGGTCGCCGGGCGTGGCGAGCCCATCGACCAGCGGAAACAGAGGATTTCGGCGCTTCGACTGGCATTGCATCACCATTACTAGAACTCATGGATGTGGGCCTTTCCGACAATTAATTTGGTAAAAAAATAATTGCCGACTGAGATGCTCCATTCTGGGATACTCGGGGTCCTCGTCATCAGGGATAATAGATTTTCTGGACAAAATATTTTCCTATTTTTGAATTATTCGGAGTAACTATTTAGAAGAGCGCTTTCCAACGTCGTTACGAGTGATCCCTCGTTTCGACGACAAGCGTGACGCGAAGGATCTTTGCTGAATTACCGTCGCGCTCGGTGCCGTCTCGGGTTCTACAGTCGTGACATGTGTCGAAACATCACCATGCTGCGGGGACTTCAGCCAATCGCGTCCACAGAGGAAATCGAGTCAGCGGCACGCCAATACGTCAGAAAGGTGAGCGGTGTCAGTGCAACGTCGAAGAAAACCGAAGTCGCCTTCGAGAACGCGGTGCAGGTCATCGCCGAGGCGACCACAGAACTCCTGAGGGAGCTTCCACCTCGTCTCCAACCACCGCCCACGCTTCCGTCGATGCGGCGACCTCGCGTTGCGAAGAACTAACTGAGGCGTCCGCGCCACTGACACGCGCTCGCGAACACGAGCGCGTTATCCCGTTTCCAACGCGAAAGACCAAGCAATAGCGCCCAATCGAGCTCTCCTCGTGGCCGGTCGTGTCGACCTTTGTTACTACCATTGGGGCGAGGTGTGACGTGACGCAAGTTCTTTTTACGGCTTTTAGCAATCGTGGCGACGCGGTCGAACTCGCCACGATCGTGGGCGAGGGCCTCGCTCGCGAGGGCGTGACGTGGGCGCTCTATCTCCTCGACTCGCCCGAGAAGGCGTCGCTGGACGAGGAAACCCTGGTCGTAAGTCTCGGAGGGGACGGCACGTTTCTAAAGGCAGCCCGATTGGCGCACGACGCAGGCGCTCGAATCGTCGCCGTGAACCTCGGTCACCTCGGCTTCTTGTTGAACGTCCCGTCGGACGACGTCGCCGAGAGTGTGAAGGTGGCGCTCGGGAGCGATTCAGTGTCAGATCGCCTCGCGCTCAAGATCACCCGGCCGGGAACAGGACTGGAGGAGTTCGCGCTCAATGAAGTTCTGGTGGAGCGATCGAGCGCCGGCCACATGGTCAAGGTGAGGACCTTCGTCGACGACGAGGAGTACCTGACGTACTCAGCGGACGGGGTCATGGTCGCGACGCCGACGGGCAGCACGGGGTACAACTTCTCAGCCGGGGGACCGGTCGTCGACGCGTCGCTGTCGATCATGATCCTCACGCCCATCGCGCCACACTTCACGATCGACCGATCCATCGTGGTGCCCGACGACAAAGTGATCCGATTGGTCGTCGTTGACAAACCCGCCATGCTCGTCGCCGACGGAACCACGATCGGTTCGTTGGAGATGGACGATTACGTAGAGGTGCGCCAGAGTCCCACCCCGGTGCGCGTCGTCGCCACGCGAAGTTTCGATCTCGCCACACGTCTACGTCGCGGCCTTCGAGAAGGTCATGCCTAAGGCGCAACTCGTTGAGCTCTACGCCCACGGTCTCGGGGTCATCGATGACGCTCGTCTGGAGTTCGGACCTGGGTTCAACGTCCTGACCGGCGAGACGGGCGCGGGCAAGACCCTCTTGTTGGGAGCGCTCGGACTCTCGTTGGGCAGTGACGCGAGCACGTCACGCTACGCCTTGACGTCCGACACGCGCGCCGTCGCCCTCTTCGTTCGTGACGACGGCCAAGAGTGGGCGTTTTCGAGAGAGGCGACCAATTCGGGTCGACTTCGAAGTTCACTGAACGGCGCACCGTCGAGTGTAGAGGCGCTGCGCACCCTCGCCGACGAACTGATCGTGATTCATGGACAACACGACTCGTTGGCGTTGCGCGGTCGCGCCGAGATTGTCCGCTTGATCGATGAGTGCGGCGCCGTCGACACGAGTGAACTCGACACGACACGTCGCCAACTCATCGACGCGCGCCGCCTTCGAGACGACTTCGGGGGCGACAAGTCGGCGCGCACGCGCGAAATCGAGTTTCTCGCCTTTCAGATTCGTGAACTCGACGCCGCCGCGATCCGCTCCGCTTCGGAACTGAACGACACGCTCGCGGAGCTCACTCGTCTCACGACGCTCCGTGAGGGGCAAGACGCGCTCAACGAGGTGCTTCAGCTCTTTGACGCGGAGGCGGACGAGTCCGTCTTGAGCCAGTTCGCGCGAGCACTGAGCCGTCTCCCTGACAGTGCGGCCTTCGACGCCGTTCGTGACGCGCTTCGAAGTTCGCTCATTCAAGCGCGCGAGGCGCTTCACGAACTGGCGGCACTCGGTGACGCGGACGCCTTCGATCCTCAGGTTCTCGACGACCTTGACGCGAGGGCGGACGTCCTCCAACAGATCACGCGCAAGTACGGTGGTTCGCTCGACGCCGCACTGCTCATGCGAGGAGAGTTCCAAGCCCAACACGACCGACTCATGGCGGAGACGGACCGTCTCGATGGTCTTGACGAGGAGATACGCGCTTTGGAGGAGAGCGAAGCAGTCCAGTCTCGTCGTGTGCGCGAGGAACGAAAACGCGCCGCCGCCCTTCTCACTGACGCCGTCCAGCGACAGCTGCGTCGCGTCGCGCTCGCGCACGCGACGCTTCGTTTCGTCGTCGACGGTGCTGACGGTTCGGACGCGCAGATTCTCTTCACGCCGAACCCGGGACAGCCCGAGGGTCCGCTCGCGACGCTCGCCAGTGGCGGAGAGTTGAGCCGTGTGCTCCTCGCGATCTCTCTCGAGACGGCGAGCGCGAACGTGGTGGCGGTCTTCGATGAGGTCGACGCGGGGCTTGGTGGTCAAGTGGCCCAGCAGATCGGGGAGTGTCTTCGTGAGGTAGGTCGCGGACAGCAGGTTCTCGCGATCACGCACTTGGCGTCCGTCGCCGCGAGGGCCGATCATCACTTCGTGATCGAGAAGACGATTGACCACGGTGTCACAAGCACGTCGGTGCGCGAACTCACGGGCGACGAGCGCGTACGCGAAGTTGCCCGAATGCTTGCGGGCGACGACGTCACGGTTGAATCACGTGCACTCGCAAAACAATTACTCGAAAACTCCGTCGAAGTTCGCGCCGAAGCTGATTTCTCTCGCTAGGATGTTGTTCCGTGAGAAGCGTAGTTTTGCAATGACAAAGTACGTCTTTGTTACGGGTGGAGTGTCGAGTTCACTCGGCAAGGGTCTGACGGCCTCCTCTCTCGGTCGACTCCTTAAATCCCGTGGCCTCAAAGTCACGATGTGCAAGCTCGATCCCTATTTGAACGTCGATCCGGGCACGATGAACCCCGGCGAACACGGCGAAGTCTTCGTCACTGACGACGGGGGCGAGACCGACCTCGACCTCGGTCACTACGAGCGCTTCATCGACGAGTCACTCTCGAAGATCTCCAACACCACGACAGGCTCTATCTATTCGAACGTGATCGCGAAGGAGCGACGGGGCGACTACCTCGGCAAGACGGTCCAAGTGATCCCGCACGTGACCGACGAGATCAAGGAGAGGATCCGTCGCCAGGGCACTCTCGGAGCGGACGTCGTCATCGTTGAGATCGGTGGCACCGTGGGTGACATCGAGATCGTGCCCTTCATCGAGTCCATTCGCCAGTTCCGTCGTGACGCGGGTCGCGACAACGTCTGTTACGTGCACCTCACGTTGGTGCCGTATCTCGCGCCGTCCGGTGAACAGAAGACCAAACCAACGCAGCACTCGGTGACGGAACTGCGTTCGCGCGGTATCCAGCCCGACGTCATCGTGTGCCGCAGTGATCAACCGATTTCAGACAGTCTGAAGCGCAAGATCTCGTTGCTGTGCGACGTGCCCGTGAACGCGGTCATCTCCGCGGTCGACGAGGAGAGCATCTACGACATCCCCATCACGCTGCACCACGAGGGCCTCGACACGATCATCTGCAACACCCTGCGGATCGACCTCGACGAGCACCCGATCGACCTCGCCCCGTGGGAGAGCGTGGTGCGCCGGGTCCACAACACAACGAGCACCCTTCGAATCGGGATCATTGGCAAGTACGTCACGATGCCCGACGCCTACCTCAGTGTCGGTGAGTCCATACGTCACGCGGGTTTTGGTATCGGCGCGAAGACCAACATCGAGTGGCTCGAGGCCGAACGTGTTCCCTCGGAGATCGACGCCGATCGTTTGGGCCAGTTGGACGGCATCATCGTCCCAGGCGGGTTCGGAGAACGTGGCATCGAGGGCATGATCGCCACGGCGCGCATCGCCCGCGAGCACGACATCCCGTACCTCGGGATCTGTCTCGGCATGCAGATCCAGGTCATCGAGTTCGCACGCCACGTGCTGGGCCTCGGCGACGCGCAGTCGACGGAGTTCACGCACAGTTCCTCCGCGCCCGTGATTTCGTTACTGGCCGAGCAGATGGACGTCACCGACCTCGGCGGCACCATGCGCCTCGGCGCGTGGCCCGCGATGCTGGACGAAGGGTCCCA
>DASZHK010000190.1:0-6631 GCA_035937905.1 Acidimicrobiales bacterium | reverse complement strand
GCGACGAAAGTCAATAACGCAGTGCTGTTGGTCTTCGTCTTGCTGTCGATCACCTTCATTTTCCTCGCCGTCGGAAACTGGGGGACACCGCACACGACCCTCATCCACATCGGGGGCTACACGGGTCTCGCCACCGCGGCGGCGGCCTGGTACGCCTCAGCTGCGGGCGTCATTAACTCAACGCACGGCAAGGTCGTGCTACCGGTTGGTCCGCGAGGCTAACGTAGAGGTCACTGGTGGTTTACCACCGGACCCAACCGCTGACAGCGCCCGTTCCGAAAGGATCGGGCGCTGTTGGCATCTACGGCACAGTGAGAACTACTCTCAACTTCAGCCGACGATGATCGACGGCTCACGCGTGTGCACCAACACATCCACGTTTCACGAATCGATGAGTGAGGGACGTTATGAGTGAAGCAAAGCTTGAAGCATGGCTTGAAGAGACGCGTAGTTTCGCACCGACGAAGGAGTTCGCGGCGCAAGCGAACGCGCAACCATCCATCTACGCTGAGGCCGAAGCCGACCCTGTGGCGTACTGGCGCACGCAGGCCGATCGACTGACGTGGACGAAGAGTCCAACGAAGACCCTCGAGTGGGATCTGCCGTTCGCGAAGTGGTTCAGTGACGGGACGCTCAACGCGTCGTATAACTGTGTCGACCGACACGTCGAGGCCGGTAAGGGCGACAAGGTCGCGTACCACTGGGTCGGCGACGCCGAGGGCGAGTCTCGCACCATCACCTACGCGGACCTCCAGAAGATGGTCGCCCAAGCCGCCAACGCGCTGAGCGAACTCGGCGTGAAGAAGGGCGACCGCGTCGCGATCTACATGCCCATGATCCCCGAGGCGATCGTGACGATGTTGGCCGTCGTGCGCTTGGGCGCGGTGCACTCGGTGATCTTTGCCGGCTTCTCCGCGGAGTCGTTGTCCAGTCGCATCCTCGACTCGGACTGTCAGGTCGTCGTCACGGCCGACGGAGCCTTTCGACGCGGCGCGCCCAGTCCCTTGAAGCCCGCGGTCGACGAGGCGCTCGAGAGTTGTCCCGACGTGCGCGCGGTGCTCGTCGTTCGTCGCACGGGCGGCGAGGTGACCTGGAAAGAGGGTCGCGACCACTGGTGGCACGAGATCGTCGAGCGCCAGAGTGACACGCACGCCTACGAGTCCTTCGACGCCGAACACACGATGCTCATCATGTACACCTCAGGCACGACGGCGAAGCCCAAGGGCATCTTTCACACGACGGGTGGTTACCTCACCCAGGCCGCGACCACGTACTACAACATCTTCGACGTCAAGGCCGAGACGGACATCTGTTGGACCGCCGCGGACATCGGTTGGATCACGGGCCACAGTTACATCGTCTACGGACCGCTGATCAACGGCGTGACGTCCGTGATGTACGAAGGGCTGCCCGACTCGGGCGGCAAGGATCGCTGGTGGAGGATCATCGAGGACAACAAGGTCTCGATCCTCTACACGGCACCCACGACGATTCGAACGCTGATGAAGTGGGGCCACCAACACCCCGAGGGTCACGACCTCACGAGCCTGCGACTCCTCGGCACGGTGGGCGAGCCCATCAACCCCGAGGCGTGGATGTGGTACCGCGAACACATCGGCGGCAATCGCTGTCCGATCGTCGACACCTGGTGGCAGACCGAGACGGGCGCCATCATGATCTCGCCGCTGCCGGGCATCACGGCGACGAAGCCTGGCGCCGCGATGACGGCACTGCCGGGTATCCAAGTGGACGTGGTGGACAACGACGGCAAGTCGGTCGGCAACGGCGAGGGCGGCTACCTCGTCATCACGCACCCGTGGCCCTCGATGACCCGGGGTATCTACGGCGACCCGGAGCGGTTCAAGGAGACCTACTGGGCGCGCTTTCCCGGCGTGTACTTCGCGGGTGACGGCGCGAAACGCGACGAGAACGGGGACCTCTGGTTGCTCGGGCGAATCGACGACGTCATGAACATCTCGGGGCACCGGCTCTCGACGACGGAGGTGGAGCACGCGCTGGTGGGTCACCCCGCGGTCGCGGAGGCGGCCGTCGTGGGGGCGAGCGACGAGACGACGGGTCAGGCCATCGTGGCGTTCGTCACCCTCAAGATGTCGGTCGACGACGCGGACAAAGACCACGCGGGCGTGATCAATGAACTGCGTGAGCACGTCGCCAAGGTGATCAGCCCTATCGCCAAGCCGCGACAGATCATCCTCACCCCTGAGTTGCCGAAGACCCGGTCGGGAAAGATCATGCGACGACTCCTACGCGACGTGGCGGAGAAGCGCCCCCTCGGTGACGTCACCACGCTGATGGATCCGACCGTCGTGAATTCGATCTCGGGCCTCATGGCGGAAAACGACGGCAGCGAAGAGTAGCTGCACTTCGGCGTTACGAGTCGAAGCCGAGATTGAAGAAGGCGAGGAGTTTCAACCAGAGGTTGCGACGACCGCCGTGACTGTCCGCGCGCTCGATAGCGAGTTGCGTGAGACGGATGAAGATCCAGCGAAACGGCTCGGGTGGAAAGGGCATGGGCTTCTTGCGCACCATTTCCAATCGGGTTCGTTCCGTGTCGTGTCCGTCCAAAAGGTCGAGCATTACCGACGCGCCGAAGCGGGTGGACGCGACACCAAGTCCGGTGAACCCCATGACGTACGAAGCCTTACCGCCGTAGGACGTACCCCAGAAGGGCGAGAACCTCGTGCAGGTGTCAATCGCGCCGCCCCAGGCGTGCGTGAACTTGACGCCCGCGAGTTGGGGGAAGGTCTTGAGAAAATGACTCGCGAGCTTCGCGTAGGTCTCGGCGTTGAACTCGTAGTCGCGACGGGCCTTCGCTCGAAAGGTATAGATCGCGTCGTAGCCACCCCAGAGGATGGAGTTGTCCTTCGTGAGCCGGTAGTAATGAAAGAGGTTGCCGGAGTCGGCGACGCCCTCGCGGTCCTTCCAGCCAATGCTCTCCATTTGCTCATCGGTGAGGGGTTCGGTGACGAGCGTGTAGTCGTAGACCGGCACGACGTACTTGCGGGCTTGTCGGATCAACGAGGGGAACACGTTGGTGGCGAGGGCCACCTTCGCGGCCGTCACCGCGCCGTAGGGCGTGTGGACGCGCACCGCGTCCTCGACGTCCTCGAGCCAGGTGACCTTTGAGTTCTCGAAGATCTTCACGCCGAGCGAGAGACACGCGCGTTCGAGGCCCCAGACGAGTCGCGCGGGATCGACGAGCGCCGTTCCGTCGACGTCGAAGAGTGCACCCTCGTATGAGGGCGAATGAATACGTGCTTGAACCTGTTCGCGGTCGAGCACTTCAACGTGGTCGCCCATCTCGTTTCGAAGCCGTGCCTCCTCGACCATGCCCTTGAACTGCCATGGCGCGACCGCGACGCGTAGTTCGCCGGTTCGCTCCCAGTCGCATTCGATCTTGTAGCGCTCGATGGTCGCTTCGATCTCGTTGAGGTTCTCACGAGCGAGTCGCTCGATGATGGGCATCTCGTGCGCGAAGCGGTTCATCCCGTTGTTGAAGCCGTGTGTGAGTGACGCGCTGCAGAAGCCGCCGTTTCGTCCTGACGCGCCCGCGCCCGTCTCGTACTGTTCGAGCACGATGACTTCACGTTGGGGGTCTCGCTCCTTGGCGAGGAGGGCTGTCCAGAGTCCGGTGTAGCCGGCACCGACGACACAAAGGTCGGCACCGAGGTCGCCAATCAGGGCGGCGTTCGACTCGGGTTCGAGAGGGTCGGAGTCCAACCACCACAACTCGGGCTGAACTTCGGCCAAGTGGCGTAAGACGAAGGGGTCCTTCTTCTCCATACTGTGTCCAACCAATGGTTGGGATCACCCTCTCTTGGCACTTCGTTTTTCGCGGGTCCCAACCGCGCGAACGCCGGGTCTCACCCCGGCCTCTGGACGTTGATTCTACCGACGGGCCTCGTACGGAGGTGACTCTCAAGGCGGTTTCGCTGCGTCGCGGGAGTGTTGCGCGGTACCGGGTGCCCGCAAAGAGGACGATCGGTCTCTCACGGTGCCGTAAAATGAACGGACCCCCCGAGCACTGCTCCAGAGTGAAAGCACCGTGTATCAATGCGAATTGCCAATCTGGCCGGACGAGCGACGATCGTCACGGACCAAGGACTGATCGACGTCGCGACGCAATCGAACGGCGCCTTTTCCACCTCAGTGGACAAGTGCATCCGCCATCTCGACAATCTCCAGACGTGGTTCCACGCGGCCGACCCCGATGTCACCGATCCCACGACGCCGGAGAAACTCTACGGAGACCCACGACTCGGACCCGTTGTCACGACGCCCCAACAGATCTTCGCCGTCGCGCTGAACTATCGCCACCACGCGGAAGAGATGAAGCTCGCCTTACCAAAACAACCGACCATCTTCACCAAGTGGGCGTCGTCGCTCTGTGGGCCGAATGACGTACTACCGATCCCGAGCGAGACGACGGACTTCGAAGCCGAACTCGTCGTCGTCCTTGGCGCCACGGTACGAGAGATCAGCCTCGATGACGCGCTCTCGGCGGTGGCCGGCTACTGCGTGGGACAAGACTTCTCCGATCGCACGTTGCAGATGCAAGGTGCACCCGCTCAGTACTCGCTCGGCAAGTCGTACAAGAACTTCTCGCCGATCGGACCGTGGTTGACGACGGCGGAGGACATTCCCAATCCGAACGATCTCTCGATTCAGTGCAGCGTCAGTGATGTTGAGTATCAGAGTTCGATGACGAGCGACATGGTCTTTAGCGTCGCGGAGATCGTCAGCTATTTGAGCAACGTCGTGGAACTTCGTCCCGGCGACCTCATCTTTACTGGAAGTCCCCACGGATCCGGTCAAGGTCAGTCGCCTCCACGCTTCCTCAAGCCCGGTGACCGCGTCGTCACCGAGATCGGTCGACTCGGCCGCATCGAGAACGAGGCCGTGTAGTAACTCCATCGTTGGTCACGTCGACACGTGAGCGATTGGCTCGTTCGACGGGCGATGATTTACTAGCGTGAACGTGGAGCGACGAAAGACGTGTAAGTGACTGACTACGTGGGCTTCGACCTCGAAACGACGGGCGTCAGCTCTTTTCGAGACGTTCCAGTCTCGTACGGCTTCGTACAGAACGCGCGCGACGGACTCGCGGTGTCCGTTCTCGTCGAGGGCGGCTACGTGAATCCCGGCGTGGCGATACCCGCGGGCGCGTCAGCGATCCACGGCATCACCGACGAAATGGTCGCGAAGGCGACCGTTCTCGTTGACGCCGTGGAGCACATTGCCGCGAAGATCCTGTCGGTATGGGGGTCGGGCGGCGTGATCGTTGGAATGAACGTTGGTTACGACCTGACGATGGTGGATTCGCTCTGTCGACGACTCGGGATCGCCACCCTCGAAGAACGCGGTCCAATCGGCGCCGTTATGGACATCCTCGTACTCGACCGTCACTTCGACAAGTGGCGAAAGGGATCTCGGAAACTCACCGATCTCTGTCTGAACTACGGCGTGACGCTCGAGAGCGCGCACAGCGCCGCCGCGGACGCCGCGGCCAGCCTTTTGGTCTTCGAGGCGATGGTCGCGAAGTACCCGGCAATCGAAAGCATTCTCATCTCAGAGATCAACGCGACGCTACGCGCTTGGTACCAAGAGTGGCTCTCAAGCTTTTCGAGCTACCTCGAGCGAAAGGGCGAAGCGCCCGTCGACACGGGCCGCTACGAGTGGCCGATCCATCTTGACGCGTGAGGTCGTTTCGTTGCCAGCCATTGCGGCGAACTTTTCACGAGCCGACTGACTGGCTCCGAGACTGCGGGAACGGAGTTGCCGCAGTTGACGTCGGCCCTTATTTTCGAACCACGAATCATGCAGGTTCCGATCCATTAATGCATGGTTGTCTCTGGCAAGTGACGCGTTGAGTCAGAATCTTTGGAAAGAGACTTTTCATAGGAGGTTTCTGTGTCCGCACGGTTAGGCAATATCACGTTCGATTGTGTTGACGCGCTGGTTTTAGGGACCTTTTGGTCACGAGTTCTCGGTCGTTCACTGGACCAAGGCGGCAGCACAGGGTATTGCTCCATAGGGCGCGGCGACGCGAATCGATCGGAGCCAGCCTGGTTCTTTGAGAAAGTTCCCGAGTCGAAAACATCAAAGAATCGAGTGCACCTTGATTTGGTCGTTTCTGAGCCTGACGCCGTGCAACGCCTGGTGATGCTCGGCGCGTCGATTGTCGCAGAGCACGCAGTTGAAAGCGGAGACCAGCACTGGACGGTCATGCAAGACCCTGAAGGTAATGAGTTCTGTGTCTCTTCCACGAGTTACGTGGGTTGAGAATCCATGGTGTCAATCGCTGAGTTTTGTCAGGCTTGACGTTGCGTCTGAACTACGAACATATGCTCTCGGGCACTCCATGAGCGAACGACCTGATTCGTTTTATGCAGCCTAAGCCTCACCGTGCAGTCGGTGATGGCGTACATCGGCGCTCCGCCACCGGTGAAATCCTTATGCCAGCTTCGACGTGCGAAAAGCGAAGAAACGGGACGTCCTGGATGACGACATTCGCGTGTTGCGCCGACGTGTTCGCGATGACAGAATCCCTAGATGCTCTCAAGAACTGCCGGAATGTGGTGGGGAAATGCGATTGAAGCACCGAATCCCC
>DASZHK010000189.1:0-8759 GCA_035937905.1 Acidimicrobiales bacterium | reverse complement strand
TCCAACTGATTCCGTCGCTCTCGATCGATCTTGGTGCTCGAATCGTGACTGCCCTTTGAAGCATCTCGAAGCAGATTCGTCTCGATCGGATCTCGTGGCTACCTTTGCAGTATGCAAATTGAACTCGTTACGATCGTCGTCCCCAACTATGACGAGGCCATTGACTTCTTCGTGAACGTTCTTGGCTTCTCGTTGGCCGAAGACTCTCCATCACTGACCAACGGCGGGGAACCGAAGCGATGGGTTGTCGTTCGTCCTCCGAACAGCGTGACCGGCTTACTGCTCGCGCAGGCAGACGGCGACGAACAAATGAGCGTGATTGGCAATCAAACTGGTGGTCGCGTCGGCTTCTTCTTGAGAGTTGATGACTTCGCCGCGACGTTCGAACGAATGGAGGACGCCGGTGTTGAGTTCCTCACTACGCCGCGCGACGAACCCTACGGAAAGGTTGTTGTCTTTCGGGACCTGTTCGGTAATCGATGGGACTTGCTTGGGCCGCATCACGCCCTTTGAAGTGGACGTTGTTCGGTACATTGGTCAGAACTCTTTCGCTGCGCGGGGAATCGCTCTCGAGGGCGCAACGATAGAGGCGTAGAGAAACGGACGGAACTCAGGTGAATACGTACCGAGGCGAGCTTTGCCTTACCGACGACGAGTCGAAGATTTCCAGAGACGTCGTAGCTCAGTGGCTGATGAACGACGCGTACTGGGCAGTCGGCAGGAGCCGGGAAATCGTCGAGAAGTCCATCGAGCACTCTTATCTCTACGGCGTCATCGACGGTGACGGAAGATTGATCGCGTGTACCCGAGTCGTGACCGATGACGCCGTGTTCGCGTGGATCTGCGACGTGTTCGTCGATGAGAGACACCGGGGCCACGGGATCGCGACCTGGATGGTCGGCGACGTCGTGGATCACTGGGCGAAGGAAGGCGTCGTTCGGTTTCTCATCGCCACCAGGGACGCACACGAGGTCTACCGAAGGATTGGGTTCACCCCGGTCGCCAACCCCGATCGGTACATGGAACTGGATTTACGCGAGAAAATTTAGATGTTCTGCCTCGTCAACGCGGTGTGCTGCCTGGAGACCCGAACCTAGAAGGGGGACCACGCTACGTCCATCGAGTTCTTCGCAGCTTTATGTTCCAACGGCGTCACAGCCACTCACTAGTATCTCGTTTTACGCAATTTCCCACGCAGGTGACCTTCGCGTTGGACTAATTCAATAAACGGACATCACGCTCAAAGCAGATTGTGCCCTTTGGATCGATGAGTTCTATCGTTCCTCCGTCAATAGTCGAATGATCGAAGAGGAAATGGCCGACAACAGAGAATCGTCGATTCAAACCCAACGAAGGTCGATCGAAACGTCAGAGTACGACGCCATCGTGACCCATGATCTCGAGCGGCACTTCGGAGACGTGCGAGCAGTGAACGGCGTGAACATCCGAATCCCGAAAGGTGAGATCTACGGTTTTCTCGGTCCGAACGGTGCTGGCAAATCGACGATCGTCCACATGCTGTGCACACTCCTTGCCCCCACGGGAGGGCGCGCGACCGTCGCCGGCTATGACGTGGAGTCCGATCCGGGAAAGGTGCGACTGCGCATCGGTGTGGCGCTCCAGGAGGCCGCCCTTGACCCCAAGCAAACGGGCTTAGAACTCCTTTCATTGCAAGGCCGTCTCTATGGTCTCAGACGGCGTGAGATCCAACGACGAGTGGGCGAGCTCGCGGAAATGATCGATCTGGGCGACTTTCTCGGCCGATTGATCGGTACCTACTCCGGTGGCATGAAACGGCGTCTCGATTTGGCTGCGGCACTCATCCACAATCCCGAGATCGTGTTCCTTGACGAGCCGACCACCGGGCTCGATCCGGTGAGTCGTCTTCAGGTGTGGTCAGAAGTTCGCCGGCTCAACCAGGAACTAGGCATCACCATCTTCCTCACGACGCAGTACCTGGAAGAAGCCGACGAGTTGGCTCATCGAGTCGGCATTATCGACGAGGGTCGTATCGTGGCTGAAGGTACGCCCACCGACCTCAAGAAAGCCGTGGGATTAGACCTCATTCTCGTCCGCGTCGAGGGGGACACTTCGGAAGCGGTCGCCGTGCTGGCGAACGTGCCCGGGGTCCAAAACGTTGAAGCACACGCGGGTGAACTGGTGATCACGACGAGTACTGGTTCCGCGACCATAAGTCCCGTCGCGGTGGCGCTCGCTGGGACGGGCGTGGTTGTGCGCGAACTCACTCTTCGAACGCCGACACTCGATGACGTGTTTCTCGAACTGACGGGCACCCACATCGAACGCTCAGAATCGAAAGAGGAAAGTTCATGACAACTGCGGCGTACTCAGTCCCGTCAGAAGGTTCGGTCACCGCCATTGGTGCTCGACCAGCTGGAATATTCCGTGACTTATCCTCGATCGCGGGCCGCGCACTACGCGCGGTGCCACGAGACGTCACGTCGGTGGTGCCACCCGTGTTCATCGCACTGTTCTTCTTCGTGGTCAACATCGCGACCCTCAAGAAGGTCACGTCGGGAATTCCGCATTTCAATTACACCTCCTTCGAGATCGCAACGGCAATTCTCTTGGGGGTTACCGGCGTGTCACGCGCTCCGGCGCTGGTCCTCGACATCCAGAGCAAATACTTCGACCGACTTCTCCTGACGCCGGTGCGAAGGACCGCGATCCTCGTGGGGCACATGGTCGCTGACGTCAGCGTGGCCGCGGTGTTGACGGTGCCGATTCTTGTCTTGGGCTTCATCTTGGGCGTTCGGTTTCACGGCGGTCCGGTAGGAGTCCTCGGATTCATCGTGCTGTCGTCGCTATGGAGCCTGGCCTTCGCCGGCTTTGGCTACGCCATCGCCCTCAAGACCGGGAACCCAGCGGCGGTGAACTCCACGTTTCTCCTCTTCTTCCCCTTCTTGTTTCTGACGTCCTCGTACGTTCCGCGCAGCCAGCTCTCCGGCTGGCTCAGCACGGTGGCGAAGTTCAATCCAGTGACGTATTTGCTTGGGGGGCTGCGGTCACTGGAAGTTGGTGGGGGTGCCGTCTGGGTGCCACTCGGTCAGGCCCTCATTGCCGTCGGCATCGTCGCGCTGATCAGCATGACTCTCTGTTTCGCCGCTTTGCGTGGGAGAGTCAAGCGCTCGTAAAAGGTCTGAGCACGCGGCTGACTCACCGAGCCCCACGTGCCGCGAAGCTGCAGGCGTTTCCGGGCGTCGTCGTCGAGTGAGCTCAAGTTGTACGGCGGAGACGAAGTGGTCGGAGGGCACACAGGGCTACTGTCATTTTCGTGACCTGGGACCTCTCGCTCGAAGAACGTCGACCCGTCGTTTCGGCGACTGACGCGCTCGTCGAAGGTCGCGGGTCGTTTCGACCCGATATTCAGGGACTACGCGCGATTGCCGTCGTGCTCGTGGTCTTGGTCCACGCGTCAGTCCCGGGACTCGAGGGTGGTTACGTCGGCGTCGACATCTTCTTCGTGATCAGTGGCTTCGTGATCACTGGCCTCTTGCTCCGACAACCGTCGCGAAGCATCCGACAGAATCTCGGGTACTTCTACGCGCGGCGCATTCGCCGCATCGTTCCAGCGGCGACGGTGACGTTGGTGACGACGGTCGTCGCGGCCTACCTCCTTCTCGGCGTCAACTTCGAAGCACAGTTGTTGGGTGACGTCCGATGGGCAGCGTTGTTCGCTGCGAACTTTCGCCTCATCAACACCGGAAGCAATTACTTCGTGCCGGGCGTCGCGCCGTCGCTCGTCACGCACTACTGGTCACTCGCGGTGGAAGAGCAGTTCTACCTTTTCTACCCATTGGTCGTCTTCTCACTCACCTGGATCACGCCACGTCGTCACCGTGAACTCGCGCTCGCGTCCTTTCTCTTCGTAGCGATCATCGTCTCGGCGTGGTGGTCATTTCATCTCACGCCCCTGAATTCAGTGGCGGCGTACTACTCACCCTTCACGAGATTCTGGGAGTTGGCGCTCGGCGGACTCGTCGCCGTCATTCCCGCAGCCTGGGCTCGACGAAGCCCCCGCTGGAACTCCGTCCTCGCCGTGGCGGCGGTCGTCGTTCTCGGCACCGCCGTCTGGCGCCTCAACGCCAATAGTGCTTTTCCTGGGGTGCTCGCGTGGTGGCCCTGCGGCGCGAGCGCGGTGTTGCTTTGGACGGGACAAGCGAGTCTGAAGGGAACGCCCGCGTCGTGGTTGTCGTGGCGACCGCTTCGCTACGTCGGTGATATTTCGTACTCGCTGTACCTCTGGCACTACCCCTGGCTGATGTTGCCCCTGCAACTCGTTCATCCCCTTTCGTCGCCGATGGCTCGCGTCATCGAGGTCGCGGGCGCCACCACCTGCGCCGTTTTGTCGTATCACTTCGTCGAGAACCCGATCCGGCATTCACGGCGACTGAGTCGAGACGGCTGGGCCACGGCGCTGCTGTTGCTCATCTGCATCGCACTTTCGTGGAACGCGACGTTGCTGATTGGTCGACTCGCGCACGTGTCGTGACGCAAATATGCAGCGCTCTACTTCCTCGTGATGTTGTCTGGCTGCAACGGATGAAGTTCAACGTGATAGATACTGGCGATCTCATTCGTTACGTAGGTTGCGAACACGTTCTCTCCCACGTAGCTCAAGTGAATACCGTCGGACGCACGGAGCAACGTGCGAACGTGATTGACGGAACCGACCATTTCAAATTGACCTTGAGTACTCGCGAAGAGTGACCACGACGGAAGGTACGTGACGCCGGGAACCGTCGTAGCCACCGAGCGATAAAGCGAGTTGAGTGTCACGACACCTTCGTTGTAGACGTTCGGCTTCATCACTGGTAGGCCAACCCACAGGACGTAACTGCCGGCCCCGGTCGTCATCGTGTCAATCTGCCTGATCAGGGAGGAATACCTTGCACGCCACTGCGGAGTGGCGAAACCGTACACGTTGCCGTTGACCTTCATTCCCTGCTCGTCGTCGCCGCCGACGCACACGATGACGAGGTCGGGATGGTACTGCTTCAACAGTGTCTTCAGGTGTTGATGCCAGTTGTAAAACCACGACGTCACTAAACCGGACGCGGACTTGTCTTTTTGCACGAGCGTGAGCGCGTGTGTTGACGCGATCTCGCGCGCGAGTCCCCAGCCCAAGTCGTTGCCGAGTGAGTCACCGATCTCGAGCACCTTGCAGTGGCCGACCACTCTCACGGGAGGTTGACTTGACGCCGTCGTTGGCGTTGACGATCCACTTATCGTTGTCGATGTACTTGGCGCTGTCGTGGTCGAAGTCGTCGACGACGTGGGCACCGTGGTCGACGTCGAGGACGTTGTTGGCGGTGCGCCAGATGCTGACTGCATGACGAATCCACAGCCATGCGACGGTTCGTTGAGGGCAAGTGGGACAGAAACAGGCGTCTCGACGGTTGCTGAGGTGGTCGTAGGCGTGGTCGACGACGTTGTCGTGGTGGGTTTTGTTGTTGAAACTGATGCCGAAGTCGACGTCGTCGTCGGAGACGAAACCGTTGTCGACGTAGTTGAGTGTTTGTTCTTCGAGAGTTCCAAACCCGATCCGGTGAGGAATAGTCCCAGAAGCACGACGACGAGAATCGTGCGAAGTCGCCAACGAGTTTGGGGGAGTGGAGCGGAAGAATTTTGCATCTGTTCGTCACCGTAACAGCGGTGAGTACGCATCGTGTCTCAGAAAGTCGTTCGTACGATTGATTTGTCATCACGTTGCAGAAAAGTCGTCAGTCACCAACATCAATCTCTCGGAGTTGTGTAGTGCAAACGCGTGTCGAGTGAGAATGAGACTTAACGGCGTCGAAAATTTCATACAAAAAATTTCAACGACGAGACTTGTTTGCTGCGCGTGATGACGTTTGTTCATTCAATTCGTCGTCTGAGCGCAAGTGGCACACCACTACGAGCACTTACGTTGCACGTATGGACGTCAGCGGGCCAACGGTGAGACGGGGGTCCTCCCCGCAACGGGAAAATCAGTACTTCAACCTTCACTTGAAGGTTTGCGCGGCTCCTTTTGCTGGGTCCGGAGTCCAATTCACCGATTCCATTGAACTCGTGCCGTCTTCTGGCTCGCCCGAGCTCTCGAGCCTGCAACGTTGAGATTCGAGCCTGAATGACCTGATCAAACCACCCGAGAGCGCTCTCGGGGATTCCCTCACGTTCTCGAGTCGTCGGTGGAAGGTACATGGACGTCAATAAACGGCTGCGGCGGTCTCGAGATTCACTGTGGCACTGACGGACCAATGGCGAAAGACGGTCGGATGCCAAGCAATCTACGTCGCCATGAGCGAGCAGGGCGGCGGCATTACGCGATTGTGTGGACGACATGATTGGCACCTCACGAAATGCGTCGTTGCGTCGTCTACTAAGCAATGGATATGAAGATGCCGTTCGAGCGCGTTGTCGCCGATCACTCGGTGACAGTGTTGCGTGTCTGTCGCGCGGTCGTTGGTCCGCACGATGCAGATGACGCGTGGTCGGAGACGTTTCTTTCAGCTATGCGAACGTATCCAGATCTTCCCGACGACGCCAACATAGAAGCGTGGCTGGTTACGATCGCCCATCGCAAGGCCATCGACATTGTTCGCAAACAGAAAAGAATCGATAATTCAAGAACAGTTGAACTCGAAGAGCGCGCGAGCATCACTTCGTCGGACCCAACGAGTCGCGATCTCTGGGATTCGATCCGTTCGCTACCAGACAAACAACGACACGCAGTGGTGTACCACTACCTCGGTGGTCTTCGATACGTCGAGGTTTCTCAGATCATCGGGGGAACGACTGACGCCGCGCGGCGCGCTGCGGCCGACGGAATTCGAAACTTACGACGAACAATCATCGACGTCGAGTCAAAAGGAGCGTGACCATGAACGCCGACACCACCACGGATCAGGTCGTTGCTGACCTGATCGCCTTCACCGACCCCAGTCCTCGGACTGTCGAACGACTGCACCGGCAACTAGAGGAGTCGGCTGAACGAGCTCAGATTCTGGACGTCGCGTACACGACCATCGACACCCCTGTGGGCACACTTCTCTTGGCGGCGACCGAGATGGGACTTCTTCGGGTCGCGTTCGAGATCGAAGGCTTCGACGGAGTTGTGAACGATCTGAGCCGACGGGTCAGTCCGCGCGTCTTGAAGTCACCGAAGAGACTGGACCCCGCCGCGTTCGAGATCGACGAATACTTCAGTCGTCGACGTACGGCCTTTGACCTTACGCTCGACTACACCCTTTCCAACGGTTTTCGTCTCGTCGTGCAGCAATATCTGTCGTCGATCGCGTACGGAACGACGGAGAGCTACAAACAAGTCGCCGCGCTCGTCGGGAACCCCAAGGCCGTTCGCGCCGTCGGGACCGCGTGCGCCACGAACCCTTTGCCGATCGTCGTTCCCTGTCACCGAGTGTTGCGCACCAATGGTCAGCTCGGCGGCTACCTGGGTGGTCTCGAGGTGAAAGCCGCCCTGTTGCGCATGGAGAGCGCCGCGTGAATCACACGACGGAAGGATTGCCTGGAGATCCGTACGAGCTTCGGCTAAAGAGGAATCGTGACGGCGCTCTTCTCTGATGATTTCTTGGAGCGACCTCGAAGGGAAGTGGCTCCGGGGGCGACGCACGTGCCGGGCTGGCTCACCGTGGCCGAACAACGCTGGATCGTCGGACAGTTTCGCGCCTGGGAGAGGGGGCCAGTCCCATTGCGATCGGCGAAAGTTCGTGGCCACGAGATGTCCGTTCGCACGGTCTGTCTGGGCTGGCACTGGCAGCCGTATAAGTACACGCGCGAGGCGACCGACGTCAACGGCAATCGGGTCCTCGACTTCCCGGGCTGGATGGTGCGACTCGCGCGCCGAGCACTCGTCGACGCGAGCGGCGACCCGCGAGCGGGTGACGACTACACGCCGGACACCGCTCTCGTGAACTTCTACGATGACGACGCTCGGATGGGCATGCACCAAGACAAAGACGAGCGTTCGCTCGCACCTGTTATCTCGCTTTCAATCGGTGACACTTGTGTGTTTCGATTTGGGAACACGAGAAACAGAAATCTCCCGTACGACGACGTCACGCTTTCTTCGGGCGATCTGTTCGTGTTTGGCGGTGCCTCTCGACTCGCGTTTCACGGCGTGACGAAGATGTATCCCGGGACGAGGCCGAAAGAGTGCGGTCTCGAGTCGGGACGAGTGAACATCACGATGCGCGTCACCGGTATGTCCTGACGTTCGAACACGACTCAGGTGTACGGATTTAGACTTCTGGAGTGAACGATACGAACTCAACGAGGCCGGAGGCGGAGACCCAATCTCTGCGCCTCAAGACTCGGACCATAGGCGAAGCGTGGCTACGCGTCGCCGCCAAGATTCTCGACGAAGGTGAACGCGGCGAGTACGACGGACACGCGATGCGTGAACTAATCATGACAACACTCGAAGTCTCGACTCCGAGTTCTGACGACGCGCTGATCAGTCGATTCGCGGATCCGGAGCGCTTGGCGTGGATGCATCTGAACTTTACGGATCCGGCTCGGGTTGCCGCGCTCGGGGACGCCGACAGTTACGCCACGCGATTGTACGACTACGAACACCGTGGACTCAATCAGATTGACTGGGTCGTCGAGCATCTCCGCCACGATCCATCCTCACGAAACGCGACGATCACCACGCTGCAGCCACTCTCCGACACGAGTTACATTCCCTGCGTCAGTTTGCTCGACTTCTTCATCTACGAGCAACGCTTGGCGTT
>DASZHK010000188.1:0-18076 GCA_035937905.1 Acidimicrobiales bacterium | reverse complement strand
GGTATCTCGCTGTCGCTCTCGGGTGACTTCTCGGCCGACGGCCTCGCGTTCAAGCAGGGCTATCAGCTCTGGGCCGACACGGTGAACAAGACCGGCGGCCTCCTTGGTCACCAGGTCAAGCTCGACATCATCTCGGACGCGTCAAGTCCGGCGCAGGTCGTGACGAACTACCAGAAGTTGATCTCACTGGACCACGTCAACTTGACCGTCGGACCGTTCTCGTCGCTGCTCAGTTTGCCGGCCGCGAGGGCCGTCGATCGCTACGGCTACGCAATGGTCGAAGGAGCCGGTGGTGCTCCCTCTGTCTTCCAAGCCGGATTGACGAACCTCTTCGACGTGTCGATGCCCGTGAAGGACTCCTTGGTGCCTTTCGCGAACTGGATCGCGGCACTACCGGCGAACAAGCGTCCGAAGTCGGTCGCCTACGTGACCACGAATGACGCGTTCACGGAGCCACAGATTCCCGTCGCGAAGGCGATCATCTCCAAAGCTGGCGTGAAGACGAAGTACTACTCGGTGTTCCCTGCAGAGACGACTGACTACACCCCAATCGCTGACGCGGTAGCGGCTGCCAAGGCCCAGGTCGTGGTGCTTGGCTCCGTCGACGTGCCGACGGTGTCAGCCTTCATGCAGGCCTTCGAGCAGGCGCACTACAACCCCCAGGTCTTCATCGCCACCGGCGGTCCTGACCAGGGAACAGCGTTTAGCTCGGTTGTCGGTCTCAAGAACGCCGACGGCATGATGGTTCCCAACGCGTGGTACGGCTCGGCAACGACGCCCGGTAGCCAGGCGATGGTCGCGGCCTACGTCAAGAAGTACGGCGGTACGGCAGCGACGGTCAGTGCGGACGTGGCCGAGGCCTACTCGGTTGGTCAAGTCATCAACCAGGCGGTCGTCGCGACGAAGGGCTTCGACAACAAGAAGATCATTGCCTACCTGCACTCGGGCGTCACGTTGACGAGCGTGCAGGGCGGCGTGAAGTTCGACAAGCTCGGCGAGAACAACGACGCCACGGCGTTCACGTTCCAGTGGCAAGGTGCGAAGTTCGTTCAGGTCAACCCGACCTCGAGCACTGCTTCGAAGCCAATTCTGTACCCGAAGCCGGTCTGGGGAAGCTAAGCCTTGAACAGTTCAGCGCTCATTCACGCCGTACTTGACGGTGTCTTGACCGGTTCGGTCTACGCCCTCATGGCAACGGGGTTGACTCTCATCTTTGGAGTGATGAACATCATCAACATCGCTCAGGGAATCTTGGTGATTTTAGGTGCCTACCTGAGTTACACGTTGTCGGTGCACTTTGGAATTGACCTCTTCGTCGGCTTGATCATCACGATCCCCACCCTTTTTGTGGTGGGGGTCGTGGTGGAGCGCGTGTTCATGGCTCGGCTGAAGGGGCCAGAACGGACGTCGATGTCCATTCTGGTCACCTACGCCATCTCCCTCATCATTGAGGGAGCCCTCAACATGATCTATTCGATCAATATCGTGCAGCTCAAAGCGTGGTACGTCGATAAATCGTTTCCGATCTTTGGCATCTACTTGCCGTACATCTATCTGTTCGGTTTCATCTTGGCGGTCGTTCTGTTGGCGTCGCTCTACTTCATGTTGTACCGCACCCGATTCGGTGCGAGCATCCGCGCGTCGCTAGCCGACCAAGTCGCCGCGGCCCTGGTGGGTATCAACGTAAAACGGGTGTCGACGATCTGCTTCGGTCTCGGCATCGCCGTCACCGCCGCGGGCGGCATGGTGTACGGCGCGACGAACGCCTTCAACGCCAGCACGAGTTACGACTTGATCTCGCGACTCTTGACGATCATCGTGCTGGGCGGCATGGGCAGTCTCGGCGGGGCGCTGTTGGCCGCCATCTTGATGGTGACCTTGGGCGACGTCGTCGCGGTGGTGTGGTCGCCGATCTGGTCGTCCCCCACGTTCTTCTTCGTGCTCGTCATCGTGTTGTCGCTTCGTCCGCAAGGACTCTTCGGTAAGCAGTCCGCGAGAGTTGCTTGATGTCGAAAGCGAAACCTACGGCGTGGGGTCTCGGACTCGCCGTCCTCATCCTCTTTCCGATCATCGAGACGAATCCGGCCTGGACGTCGATTGGCGTCCTCACGTTGATGTTCATGGCGTGCACCACGTCGTGGAACATGTTCTCGGGCTACTCGGGCTACGTGTCGCTCGGCTCGGCCATCTTCTTCGGAAGTGGCGCGTACACCATGGCGCTGGTCTCGACGCATGCGCACATGGCGGGCGGTGCGGCACTCTTTTGGCTCATTCCGCTCGCCGGTCTCGTCGCCATGGTGATAGCGGTCCCCGTCGGCGCGATTGCGCTGCGGGTGCGACGCCACACCTTCGTCGTGATCACGATCGCCCTCTTCTTCGTCTTTCAACTCCTCGCGATCAACGCCTCGTTCACCGGCGGCGCGGCGGGCATCTATATCCCGCTCATTCCGTGGGGGGCCAGTTACTACAACGTGCCCTTCTACTACGTGGCGCTCGGCATGGTCATCTTCGCGACGCTCTTGTCGGCCGCGGTGCGGCGTTCTCGCTTCGGCCTGCAGTTGCTCGCCATTCGCGACGACGAGGACCGCGCGCTCGGTCTCGGCGTTCGTGTGACGGCCGTCAAACTGACGGGCTTCACGATGTCGGCCTTCACCTTCGGTATGGCGGGCGCGCTGTACTGCATGTTGCAGGGACAGATCTACCCGCAGTTCGTCTTCGATCCGACCTTCGACATCACGGTGGCCCTCATGGCCTTCCTCGGAGGCTTCGGCACGCTGCTCGGACCCCTCCTCGGCGGACTCATCCTCGAGGCGTCCCAGCAGTACTTGACGCAGTCGTTCTCGAATGGCTCTTTGTACCTCATACTCTTCGGGGTCTTGTTCTTGCTGGTCATCCTCTTCATGCCCCAAGGCATCGTCGTCGCCGTCTCGCAGTGGTGGAACGGCCGAGCCCAGCGGCGTGAGCTGAAGGCAACGAGGGATCCCGCGGCGGTGGGGGCACACACCTGATGGCCGCGCTTCTCGAGGCCAAAGACGTGTCGCGCTCGTTCGGGGGCGTGCACGCGCTCGCTGGCTGTTCTCTCAGCGTCGACAAGGGCAGCATCACTGGTCTGATCGGTCCGAACGGGTCGGGTAAGACCACCATGTTCAACGTGATGACCGGGTACGTGAAGCCCGACAAGGGCACCGTCTCGTTCGACGGCCACGACGTCACGAACGCCCGTCCCGACAAGATCTTCGCCCTGGGCATCGGCCGCACGTTCCAGCTCACGCGCATCTTCGCGCGCATCAGCGTCGTCGAGAACATGCTCGTCGCCACGCAGCGTGACGAGAGCTGGTTGCGCGGGCTCACGCGCTCGAAGTCCTCGAAGTCCGAACTCGACGCCGCGATGGAGTGGCTCGATTTCGTCGGACTCTCGCGTCTCGCCTCGATGCCGGCGGGATCGCTTTCGTACGGTCAGCGCAAGCTCTTGGAGCTGGCGTACGTGCTCGTCGCCGACCCTGACGTCATCTTGCTCGACGAGCCGGCCGGTGGCGTCAACCTGACCCTCATCAACGAGATTAGCGAGAAGATCCTCGCCCTCAACAAGGGCGGCAAGACCTTCCTCATCGTCGAACACAACATGGAGTTCGTCATGAAGATCTGCGACAAGGTGACCGTGATGCACCAAGGCTGCGACCTAGTGACGGGGACGCCCGCCGAAGTGCGCGCGAACCCCGCCGTCTTGGACGCGTACCTCGGCAGTAGTGACGACGAGTTCGACGAGGAAGAAGACGTCAGTGCCTGAGTCGACCCCCTTCCTTCGCTTCGAAGGCGTCGTCGCTGGCTACGGCGGCGGAGACGTCATCAAGGGCGTCGACTTCGACGTCCCCCAGGGCGGCGTGACCTGCATCGTCGGACCGAACGGTTCCGGTAAGTCAACGTTGCTGAAGACCGTCAGTGGACTCGTTCGTCCGCGACTCGGCCAGCTCTGGTTCAAGGGGACCCCGCTCGTTGGTCTCACGCCTCGCGAGATCCTCCAGCTCGGCATCGTCCAGGTCCCGCAGAACCACAGCCTCTTTCGTGAGATGACGGTCCAGCAGAACGTCGAGTTGGGCGCGTTCCTCGTGAAGGACAAGAAGCTCATCGCCGAGCGTTTGGCCCACGTCACCGAGATCTTTCCCATCGTCGCGGAGCGCGCCAAGGACAAGGCTGGAAGCCTCTCGGGTGGTCAGCAGCGCCTCGTGGAGTTCGCGCGATGCTTGATGTTGGAGCCCGAACTGGTGGTGCTCGACGAGCCCTCGATGGGCCTTGACCCGAAGACGCTCCGGTTGGTGTTCGACACGATCAAGTTGATGAATAAGGTCGGACGTACGGTACTGCTCGTCGAACAGAACGCCCGTCAGGCGCTTCGCATGAGTCACTACGCGGTGGTGTTGGAGAACGGACTACTGCGCCTCTCGGGCTCGGGGAGCGAAGTGCTGAACAATCCAGAGATCGGCGCGCTGTACCTCGGGGGCACGATTCACGCGGCCTCCCCGGACGACGCGACCAGCCCAAGTGTACAGTAGGAGTTAACACATGAGCGATGAGACCCCCCGCATCGGCTGGATTGGTTGTGGCCGTATGGGCACCGCCATGGCCAAGCGTTTGATCGCGGCCAAGTACGACGTGACCGTCACCAATCGCACGCGTTCGAAGGCCGAAGTCCTCGGTGAGCAGGGCGCGAAGGTCGTCGATCACCCGCGTGACCTCACGGACTGCGACGTCATCTTCATCATGGTCGCGGCCGACAAGGACTTGCTCGCCGTCACCACCGGTCCCGACGGGATCCTTTCGGGCGCCGCCGCGCCGAGTGTCGTCATCGACTGTTCGACCGTGTCGTCGATGACGTCGGCTCAGGTTCGCGCCGCTCTCGCCGCGAAGGGGATCGAGTTCCTCGCCGCGCCCGTGAGTGGCAATCCCAAAGTCGTCGCCTCGGGCAAGCTCACCCTCGCGGTGTCGGGGACGCGCGAAGCCTTCGAGAAGGTCCAGCCGTACCTCGCCGAACTCGGCCACGGCGTGACCTACGTCGGTGACGACGAGGTCGCCCGCCTCGTGAAGATCTGTCACAACATGTTCCTCGGTATCGTGACCCAGGCCATGGCCGAGATCACGGTATTAGCGGAGCGCGGCGGCATCCCGCGCAGCGCTTTCCTCGAGTTCATCAATAACTCAGTCATGGGCTCGACGTTCTCTCGCTACAAGACCCCCGCCTTCGTCAACCTCGACTTCACCCCGACCTTCACGCCGGTGCTGTTGCGTAAGGACTTCGACCTCGGCATGGCCGAAGCGAAGAAAATGAGCGTGCCCATGCCCGTGTCGGCGTTGTGCACCGAACTCGTCGTGAGCGCCATCGGCGCGGGGTACGTCGAGGAAGATTTCGCGGTGTTACTCCTCGAAGAGGCGCGCAGCGCCGGTCTGGTGATGACACCAGAGAACGTGGTAATCGACGACGGACTGGGCGTGAAGTCATGAGAGATGGATTCGGACCAGTCATCAACACCCCCGGTCACACCGGCGTCGACTTCGAGACCCGGGTCGACTTCGACCGCCTTCGCGCGTACCGACTCGCTCGCGCGCGTGAAGCACTCGAGTCCAGCGACCTCGGAGCCATCCTGCTCTTCGACTTCTACAACATCCGCTACGTCTCGCAGACCTGGATCGGCGGCGCCCTCGGCGACAAGATGTCGCGATACTGCTTGCTCACGCGCGGCGGCGAGCCGATGCTCTGGGACTTCGGGTCCGCCGCTCGTCACCACAAGCTCTTCGCGCCCTGGCTCGAACCCGACAACTGTCACGCGGGCATGTTGGGCCTTCGCGGCGCCATCGCGCCCAAGGCCGGTCTCTTCGAGTCGGCCGTCAAGGAGATCGTGGGCATCTTGAGCGACCACGGCGTGGCCGACCAGCCCGTCGGCATCGACATCGTCGAGTTGCCGTTCATGTTCGAGATGCAAAAGGCGGGCGTCGACGTCCGCGACGCGCAACAGCTCATGCTCGACGCGCGTCAGATCAAGAACCCCGACGAGCTGATGCTGCTCTCACAAGCAGCCGCCATGGTGGACGGGGTCTACCAGGACATCTTCGAAGCGCTGAAGCCCGGCGTTCGTGAGAACGAGATCGTGGCGCTCGCGAACAAGCGACTCTACGAGATGGGCTCCGATCAAGTCGAAGCCATCAACGCCGTCTCGGGGGAGCGCTGCAATCCCCACCCGCACAATTTCACTGACCGGATCATCCGACCGGGGGAGCAGGCGTTCTTCGACATCATCCACTCCTACAACGGGTATCGGACGTGTTACTACCGCACGATGTCCGTGGGCAGTTCCACCGCGCCCCAGCGTGAGGCGTACGCGAAGGCCCGCGCGTGGATGGACACCGCCATCGACATGGTCAAGCCCGGCGTCGGCACCGACGAGATCGCTCTCGCTTGGCCGGCCGCCACCGACTTCGGCTTCGCCGACGAGATGGCGGCCTTCGGGCTGCAGTTCGGTCACGGACTCGGACTCGGTCTGCACGAGCGACCCGTCATCAGTCGACTGAACAGTGTGCGCGACCCCATTGAGCTCCAGGTCGGCATGGTCTTCGCACTCGAGACGTACTGCCCGGCGTCGGATGGCGTGTCGGCGGCGCGCATTGAAGAAGAGATTGTCGTCACGGAAAACGGACCGGCGATTCTTACGCACTTCCCTGCGCAAGAGCTCATGGTCGCGAACAAGTACTAGGAGGAAGAGATGTCCACCACGAAGATTGCCCCCACCAGCACCGACCTCGCGCACAAGGTCGCGATGTACCGCAGTCAGTACGCGCTGCGTCAGTTCGAGAAGCGCGCGTACGACTTGTTCCTCGAGGGACTCGTCAAGGGCACGAGCCATCTCTCCATTGGCCAAGAGGCCATCGCGGCCGGCGTCGCCGCGGCGATGCGTCCCGACGACTGGACCTTCGCCACGTACCGCGGCCACGCGCACACGTTGGCGCGTGGCGTCCCGATGACGCCGGTCTTCGCCGAGCTCATGGGCCGCACCAACGGACTCATGGCCGGCAAGGGCGGATCGATGCACCTCACCAGCGTCGAGCACGGCGTCATGGGTTCCTACGCCGTCATCGGCGCGCACCTGCCGATCGCCTGTGGCGCCGCGTGGAGCGCGCAGTACCGCGGCACCGAGCAGGTCGCCGTGGCGTTCTTCGGTGACGGGTCGACGAACATCGGCGCGTTCCACGAAGCGCTCAACTTCGCCGCCGTCTGGAAGCTGCCCGTCGTCTTCTTCTGCGAGAACAACCTCTGGATGGAGTACACGCGTACGTCAGAAGTGACGGCCGTCGAACACCCCGCCGCGGACCGCGCGTCGGCCTACGGCCTCGAGAGCATCATCGTCGACGGCAACGACGCCGACGCGGTCTTCGAAGTCACGAGTGCCGCCTTCGCGCGTGCGCGCGCCGGCGAAGGCCCGAGCATGATCGAAGCGAAGACCTACCGTCACGGTGGCCACTCGCGGGCCGACCCCGGCAAGTACCGTCCCGACGCGGAGTTGGCCGAGTGGTTGGCGAAAGACCCAATTCCCCGTTACCGTAACCGGCTCCTCGAGGCGGGCGTGACCGAAGACGAGTTGGTGGCCATCGAGAACGAGGTCGACGCGGAAGTCGACCTCGCGACTGAAGAGTCACGTGCCGGAGGCGTACCGGGAGAAGACCTTTTGTTGAAGGACGTATGGGCTGATGGAGGTGCCTCATGGCGCAACTGACATTTCGTGAATCGATCGCGCGCGGTATCGCCCAGGAGATGCGTCGCGACGAGTCGGTCGTCTTCCTCGGTGAGGACATCGGCGCAGCCGGTGGCGTGTTCAAGGGCACCGTTGGCTTGATCGAAGAGTTCGGTGGCGTGCGCGTACGCGACACACCCATCTCGGAACAAGCGATCCTCGGCGCCGCTATGGGCGCCGCGATGACGGGTCTTCGTCCAATCGCGGAGATCATGTTCTCGGACTTCTTCGCCGTCTGTTGGGACATCGTCGCCAACGAGATCGCGAAGAGCCGCTACATGACCAACGGTCAGATGACGTTCCCTCTCGTGATCCGTTCGGGCAACGGCGGGGGACTGCGCTTCGGCGCGCAGCACTCGCAGAGTGTCGAGAACTGGGCGATGATGGTGCCTGGTCTGAAGGTCGTCGTGCCCTCCAACGCCGTCGACGTCATTGGCCTTATGGCCGCGTCGATTCGCGACAACGACCCGGTGATCTTCCTCGAGGCGAAGGCGCTGTACTCCTCGAAGATGGACGTGCCCGACGGCGACATCGTCGACACGCTCGGCACGGCGAAGGTGTTGCGCGAGGGATCGAACGCGACGATCGTCGCGCTCGGTGCGATGGTTCCGCGTGCGCTCGAAGCGGCCGAGGAGCTCGCGGCCAGCGGTATCGACTGCACGGTCGTAGACGTTCGCTCGCTCGTGCCACTCGACACGTCGACCATCCTGCGCGAAGTCTCTTCCACCGGTCGTCTCTTCACCGTGGAAGAGAACCCTCGACTCTGCGGTTGGGGAGCGGAAGTCGCTTCGATCGTCGCCGATGAGATCTTCTACGACCTCGACGGTCCGATCGTTCGCATTACGACGCCGCACATTCCGTTGCCAGCAGCGGACGCACTCGAGGACATGGCCATTCCGTCGGTAGAACGCATTGTCACGACGATTCACAAATCGATGAACTCGTAGATTTCGTAGTGCCGTCAGCCGATCCTAAGTCCCAGATCGCATGGCGCCTTGTGGAGACGAGAGGATTGATGTCGGCTGCTTCATTATCTCGCCGAAGAAATTGAACGGCCAAGGGAATTCGTTTCGCCGAGGTTGACCTTCTCGTCACCCTCCCGATGATTGAGCCTTCGGATTTCAGTTACGTGATTGCGGAGTGTGTCTGATTCGGTGGGGGATAGTCTTCACCTGTCACGCTCGACAAACGTTCATTCGGTGGCCGGGCTGACTTTGCTGAACTACCTCCAGCCAGACAGGGGATCTACCGATGACGACTCTGCCATGGCCCGCGGCACAGCAGATTCCTCGTGAACATCGAAGGGCCAGCGGAATGGCGATCGCTTCACTGGTGCTCTCTATCGTGTGGATCGCAGGGATTGGCTCGGTCGTCGCCATTGCCCTCGGTTTCATCAGTCGCCGGAGGGCCAAGAGGTCAACTGGCACGCCGGACGGCGCCGTCGTGGCGACTGCGGGAATCACGATTGGCGTCACGGGGCTCATTTTCGCCGCGGTCTTTTGGATCGTCGTGGCGGGGGGCAATAGTGGGAGCACCATCACGAGCTCACCGTCCTACGTGGACGGAAGCAAGTACGCCGCCCTCTATTACGACAACGCAACCGCTGAGTCAACGGTGTGCACGACGTCCAACATTTCTTCACGAGATAGCGCGTCACTTTGGATGAGTGGCTGCCACGATGGCTGGGCAACTGCCAGATTCGCCATAAACAATGGCGCGAGCACGGGTTTGAACATTGGAAACTATTCGCCGTAGAGAGACGAATTGGGTCGTTTCCGGTTAGTTCTCACGAGTGATTTGCGCGCGGATAGGAACTCCTTTCCTTCGGGGTTAACCCTCAACTGCGTCGTTACGTCTTCACCACTTTTGGCTGACAGATTCCGCCGGCGTCCGGACCGGGGATCCTGTCATACCGCCAGTGCTGCATTACTTGGAATTGTTCGAATTGGTGTCAATCTCCAACGCCGGGACGAACCCAATGGGCTCGTACGGAGCGCCAGTACTTTGCTGAGTATCCGTCCCGCATCCGGTTGATCCGACGGCGGTGTTGTATTCCTGGAACGTGGTACCGACGAGAGAGCACGTGATCTGACCATTGGCTCCACCGAGCGCGTTCGTCGCTGAACCAGCCTGCACGAACAGGTTGCCTGGGTCGGTGTCCGAACCAACGGTGACGGCACCCGACGACGACTCGGTTGACAACAGGACGTTGAGCGAGCTCGCGGGACCAGTCGTTGCGTTGTACGAGACGCCGTAGACAACGGTCGCCGGCAGTTTCGAGTCTTTGAACGAGAACGTGGCCGGGTACACGACGCCGTAGTAGCAACTGCCTGTCGAAGGGTCGAACCACTGCGTTCCGTCATTTGCGAAACCAGGAAAAATGGACGCCGTTCCGGCCGCGCACGCCGTCGCGTCACCTGCTGGACGATACGGGACGTTGAAGGTCTTCGTTTGTGTAGCCAACACGGCCCCAACACTTCCGCCGCTGGTTCCGGGCTGGTAAAAGGTGAACGTGATCGGCACTTGGAACGTCCCCGTCCCGACTGCCTGGGAATCGAGCATGACCGTGGCGCTACCAAGATGTGACGACGAACCCAGGTTGATCTTGTCGCCGAACTGGACGGCGTTGGTTCCACCAAAGGACAAACTCCACCATTCGTTGGGCGGGTTTTGGGCCGAATACGGACTGACCAGACTGCTGTAAAGAACCGGCGACGCCGACTGATTGTTCTGCGAGCCCCCCGAGTCCGCCGACGCCACCGCCGTGCAGGCGAGACCCAGTGCCAGGAGTGCGGCCGTGATCACGGTGAAATTACGGATTTTTTTAGTCAAGAATTTCATAGGAGAAACCCCCATTCGAGCGCCTGGCTACCTGCCGAACGGCGCCTGAAGGTCACAGTACGCTCAACTCACCGGTCGTGCTTAGGAATGCACGGTGTTCGAAGACCGCCGTATTGATATTCGATCGAGTCTGTCGATTTGTGGATTTTTAATTGTCAAAGATTTTTGATTTTGACGAACGCAGTGTCACCTCGTGAGCGTCTCGATGGCACTCAGGTCTCGTTCGGCGAATCGCCGGTGCTCCCACTCTTCGTTGAGGACGATGCGTAAGCAGGTCCGGACAGGGAAACTCTCAGGCGGGGGCCAACCTGGTCCTTCAACGGGCTCGGTCACGGCGTCAAGTCTCGCGTCGGTTAGTCCTTCGACGACTCGGCGCACCGTGGCCGTGCGGCCCTTGCGCAGCTCGAGCACCTCATCAAGTTGTGGACGCGCGTCGCGGTCGCGAGGCACGCCCGGAGTGTCAGGCATCTCGTCCCACGGGAGGCTCAACGGGTCCCAGGGTGACGGGTCGCCGAGGATGGCGCGGCTCACCCAGGAGTCGGTGGCGAACACGAGGTGTCGCAGCGTCTCGATGAACGTCCACTCGCCGTTGACCGATTCGTGCAGCATCGCTGAAGGAAGGTGGCGGGCCCGTTCGACGGTCTCGTCCCAGAGTCGCTCGAGGACGTCCCACGCTTCACGAAAGCCGTCTGGATCCGTGGGACGCATCTTGGATCGCAGGGGATAGCGACTGTCAAGCTCGGCATTGATAAGCGGACCAACGTCGACGTCATTGATCATCAGGTTTTCGATATCGCCGTGGATGTCGACGTTGATCAGGTCGACGTTGTTCATCACGACGCCGCTCATGTCGACGAGACGGAACTGCGCGCCGGTGAGGTCAACACGTTCGAACTGAGATCCGCGAAGATCCTTGTCAGTGAAGTCCACCATGGCGGAATTCTATTTTCATGCGCTCCGAGATGGAAGAGGCATAGCCAGAATGCTCAGTGTTTCTTCAAGAACGTCAAATAGAACGCGGCGAACACCAGGACGATTCCCACGTTAACTATCAGTCGTTCGAAGGCGTGGTGCCTGAAAAATAGAACGTCGACGCCAACGACGACAACGACCAGCGCGAGTACGTACAGCACGGCGGTGACCCGTATTCCCATCAACGCAACTTACTTACACTGAGCAGATCGCCAGTCTCCAGTTGAAAAATACGGACGTCGGCTTCCCGGCGCCCGTTGGAACTCTGGCCTACAGAGGATCATGAAATGTGTTCAATGACGTCCCGGAGTGTAGGTGTCCTGCTATTCTCTACTACTTCACTAGAAAATAAAGAGAATGGAGTTCTCATGCATCGTCGATTGAAAGCCCTCGTCATAGCGCCCCTCGTGGCCACGATGTGCGTCGCGGGTCTTGCGACCGCTTCGGGAGCTTCGGGAGGGACCGTCAACGTAGTGGGCTACTCCACGATCTCCGCCGGTTACACCGCGCTCGAGACTGCGTTCCAAGCGACGTCCGCCGGCCAAGGCGTCACCTTCACGAACTCGTTCGGCGCGTCGGGCACCCAGGCCCAAGACGTCGTGGCGGGTCAGCCCGCTGACGTGGTGAACTTCTCTCTCGTTCCCGACATGAACACCGTCGTCAACGCTGGTCTGGTCTCACGTAAATGGCAGACCAACAAGATCAGCGCCGCCGAAGACGGTTTCGTCGCGGACTCGACGGTCGTGATCGTCGTTCGAAAGGGCAACCCTCTCAACATCACGGGATGGAGCAACCTCATCGATTCGGGCGTGCAGATCGTGACGCCTGACCCGATCAGCTCTGGTAGTGCGAAGTGGAATCTCCTCGCCGCCTACTACTACGAGATCCTTCTCGGCAAGCGCACCCAGGTGGCCCACACGTTCTTGAACAAGGTCATCGGCAACACCATCGCGGAGCCCTCGAGCGGATCGAAGGCGCTGTCCACGTTCCTCGCGGGAACGGGCAACGTACTGCTCGCCTACGAGAGTGACGCGCAAGAGGCCCTAGCCAAGGGCTCAGCAATCCAGATCGTCTACCCGCAACAGAACATCCTCATCCAGACGCCCGCAGCACTGACGAACTCCGGCACGAGCAACCCCGCGGCGGTGGCGTTCTTCAAGTACCTGTTCTCACCCGCGGGCCAAGCGATCTTGGTCGCCCAGGACTACCGCTCCACGCTGCCGAGCAAGAAGAGTTCACTCAACAAGGTGTTCTACAACCCCACGAAGCTCGTCACGATCGCTTCGATGGGTGGTTGGTCAAAGGTGTGGTCGCAGTTCTTTGGCACCACCGGGCTCTTCACGAGAATAGAAAATGCCCACGGATTCACTAGTTAGACCAACGCCCTCAACGCTGCACTCGTCGCCAACCCAATCGGGTTGGCGACGAGTGGGTTCACGGCTCTCGCTCCCGTTCCTCATGGGCGGGGGCGGCGCGCTGATCGTCGGGTACCTCTCGATCATCGTGCTCTTGCCCATCGCGGCCCTCATCAGTCACGGACTCTCGATCGCAGTCTCCACGCACGGGTCCGGCTGGGCGTTCTGGCATTGGCACGTGTCGTTCGGGTTCCGTGCGTTTTGGACTGCGGTTTCGGCGCCCGGATCACGGAGTTCGATCTGGCTTTCGTTGTGGCTCTCCTTTAGCGTCGCCGCGATCAACGCGGTGATGGGCGTCGCGATCGCGTGGGTGCTGGTACGTGACCGCTTCTTCGGGCGTGGCTTCATCGACTCGGTGATCGACCTGCCCTTCGCGCTTCCGACGATCGTGGCGGGCGTCGTCCTGCTCGCGATCTACGGACCCAGCAGTCCTATTCACGTCGATCTCTTCGAGACCTGGATGGGTCTGATGTTGGCGCTGCTCTTCGTGACCTTGCCGTTCTCGGTGCGCGCAGTGCAGCCGGTCCTCGCGTCACTGGACCTCGAGAGCGAGGCGGCCGCGCGAACGCTCGGCGCCGGCGGTCTTCGCACGTTCTTCTCCATCGTCATGCCCTCGCTCTGGCCCTCGGTGCTCTCGGGATTCGGCCTCGCGTTCGCGCGCGCGGTCGGGGAGTTCGGTTCGATCTCTCTCATCGCGGGTGGTATCGGCAGAACTACGACGGCGTCGTACTACATCTTCAACCTGACGGCCGGGTTCCTTTGGGTTGACGCGGCGGCGGTCTCGACGGCTTTGCTGGCAATCAGCCTCGTCGTGTTGGTGACGACCAACGTCGTGTCACGACGCTTCCAGAAACGACTCCTCTAGTGAAGACCACCTCGACGTGGGCGCTCCGCGCGGTGGTCTTGTTCTACTTAGGGGTCTTGATCGGTCTCCCGGTCACGTTCCTCGTCGTGAAGGCCCTCGGCCACGGCTTCGGTCCCTTCTGGTCCGAGGTGACGCAACCGAACGCGCTGAGCGCCTTGAAGCTCTCGCTCGAGGTCGCCGCCATCGCGGTGCCGATCAACGCCGTCGTGGGTGTCGGCGCGGCGCTCCTCATCGCGCGGCACAAGTTCGTCGGCAAGCGCGTCCTCGACACGCTCTTCGACGTGCCGATAGCGATCTCGCCCATCATCATCGGCATCGCGCTCGTGTTGGCGTACTCGAAGATCGGCTGGTTCGGCGCGCCGCTCACGCGGTACGGGATCAAGGTGCTCTTCAGTCCACTCGGCATCATCCTCGCGACGATGTCCGTGTCGCTGCCCTACGTGTTGCGCTCCATACTCCCGGTCTTGACCGAGGTGGGCGAGGACCAGGAGCAAGCGGCGCGCACGCTCGGCGCGGGACGATTTCGCATCTTCTGGAACGTGACGTTGCCGTCGATTCGCTGGGCCGTCCTCTACGGCGTGACGCTCACCATCGCGCGCACGCTCGGCGAGTTCGGCGCGGTACTCGTCGTCTCGGGGAACATCACCGGCGTCACCCAGACGCTGCCGATCTACATCTTCGACAGCTGGGACCAGCGCTTCGACGTCCTCGGGTCGTACTCGGGCGCCCTGGTATTGGCTCTAATCTCTATAGGAGTACTAGCAATACTCGCCGCCTTGAAACGAAGAGAGAAGAACCTCCTTGTCGATTTCGCTTAGCCATCTCACCAAGCACTACGCCAAGACCCACGCGGTGCAGGACGTCTCGGCCGAGATCAAGCACGGCTCGCTGACCGCCATCCTTGGACCCTCGGGCTCGGGTAAGTCGACACTGTTGAAGCTCATCAGTGGACTGGAGAGGCCCGACGAGGGCACCGTCACCATCGACGGCGAGGACATGACCCACGTGGATCCCCGTCACCGCGACATCGGCTTCTGCTTCCAGCACTACGCGCCCTTTCGACACATGAACGTGGCGAAGAACGTCGCGTTCGGTCTGAAGGTGCGCAAGCGCCCGAAGAAGGAGATCGACGAACGCGTGGGAGACCTCCTCTCGCTCGTGAAGTTGGAAGGTAAAGCCAAGAGCTACCCCTCACAGCTCTCGGGTGGGGAGCGTCAGCGCATGGCCCTCGCGCGCGCGCTCGCGATCGAGCCACGCGTGCTGCTCCTCGACGAGCCCTTCGGTGCGCTCGACGCCGTCGTCCGCGCGGAGCTTCGTCACTGGCTGAAGGAACTCCACGGTCAACTGCACGTGACGACCGTCCTCGTCACGCACGACCAGCAAGAGGCGATGGAAGTGGCCGACCAGCTGATCGTCATGCGCGCGGGTCGCGTCGTACAGTCGGGAAATCCGCTCGCGCTCTACGAGAGTCCGGCGACCGACTTCGTCCACGAGTTCCTCGGGCCGTCCACCGTCTTCGAAGGCGAGGTCACGCGCCCGCACGACCTCGAACTCGTCTCGGTGCACTTGGGACAAGTGAAGGGTCGCATCACGTCGATCGTTTCGCTGGGTTTCGAGGCGCAGGTGACCGTCGAACTCAGTGACGGCACCTCGACTTGGGTGCAGCTGAGTCGCAACGAGCTCTCGGCGATGGGTCTGCGCGTGGCGCTCTTAGTTGGCGTCCGGCGCCGAGAGGACGTCGACGGCTGAGTCGACGCCGTTGGCAGTCCCTGACGTCGTACGCCCACCGCGCAGCCACGACGTGAGACCCGCGAGCAGACAGACGACGGCCGCGAAGTCGAGGGCGGGATGCAGTCCCGAGACGAAGGCTTTTTGAATGATGGTCGGAAAGAACGTGTGGCCGACGACGGTGGCCCGCGAACTCGAACTGAGCGCCGCCAACGCGTGGGGACCGAGCAGATTGGCCATGGGGTTGTAACCGAGGAACGACGCGAAGAGCGTCGTTACCGGCGGTAGTCCGGCGACGTGGTGCGCGACGGTTGCGTTGACGCCCTGGTGGGTGAGTCCTCGGTAGAGCGCGCTCGGCAGGGTCCTCGAGAGACCGATGATCATCAGCGTGAAGAAGATGCCGATTGAGACGACCTGACCGGAGTTCTGGAACGTCGAGTTCATGCCCGAACCCACGCCGCGGTGCTCGGCCGGCAGGGCGTTCATGACGCTCACGCGATTGGGTGCGGAGAAGGCACCCATGGAGAGCCCGTTCAAGAAAAGGATCAGCCCGAAGACGGGGTACGAGAAGTTCGCCGGCAAGAACAGCAACAACGTGAACGACGCCGCGGCGCCGAGCATGCCGCCCACCGTGAAGGGACGAGAACCGAAACGGTCCGATAAGAATCCGCACAGCGGTCCCGCGACCAAGAAGCCACCCGTCAAGGGCAGCAGCGCGATACCGGCCCAGAGCGGCGTGTTCGAGAAGTTGTAGCCGTGCAGCGGCAGCCATATTCCCTGGAGCCAGATGACCATGGTGAACATGAGACCGCCGCGACCGATCGCGGCGAGCAGCGTGGAGATGCTGCCCGCGGAGAACGCCCGGATCCGAAAGAGACTGAGGCGAAACATCGGGTCGGCGGACTTGATCTCGATACGCGCGAAGAGCGCGAGCGAGAGCAGGCCCAGCATCATCGACGAGAGCACGAGGGGACTGGTCCAACCCATGGCGTGCCCGCCGTAGGGCTGGATGCCGTAGGTGATGCCGACCATGAGCGCGATGAGCCCGACGGCAAAGGTGAGATTGCCACTCCAGTCGACGTGGTGCAGTCGTTTCGTCGGCACCTCGCGCAGCTTCAAGTACGCCCAGATGGTGCCGAAGAGTCCGATGGGCACCGAGATGATGAAGATGAGTCGCCACTGGATCGGACCGAGCAGTCCACCGAGCACCAGGCCGATGAACATCCCCGAGATGCCGGCGATCTGGTTGATGCCGATCGCCATGCCTCGCTGGCGCTCGGGAAAGGCGTCCGTGAGGATCGCCGTCGAGTTCGCGATCAGGAACGCCGCACCGACGCCCTGGAACAGTCGCATGATCACGAGCCACAGGGCGGCGGCCGTGCCCGACATCCAGGTGAGGGAGAGCAACAGGGAGAAAAAGGTGTAGATGACGAAGCCGAAGTTGTACATGCGCACGCGCCCGAGCATGTCGCCGAGTCGTCCGAGGCTGACCACGAGCACGGACGTCACGATCATGAAGCCGAGGATCATCCATAACAAGTAGAAGGTATTGCCCGGCTGGAGGGGATTGATCTTGATGCCCTTGAAGATGTCGGGCAGGGCGATGAGGACGATGGACGTGTCGATGGTGGCCATCAAGACGCCGAGCGTCGTGTTGGAGAGCACGACCCACTTGTAGCGATCGTTGTCGGGTCGTGGCTGGTCGCGCTGTCGCAGTACCGCCGACGCGACGCTCACGAGGCGGAGTCGCTCAACAGCCCGCTCGGTACGGCGTCGAGAGTGTGAAGGATCGCGTTGGCGAGGCTGCGCGCGCTGTCGGCACTGAGTTCGAGAGCGACGCGCGCGGACGGACCCTTCGCGGGATTGAGCACGTCAATGAGGAGCGCGTGACCGGCGCCGTAGTGCACGGGGTGGTCGAAGTAGACGGTCGCGTCGGTGACCTTGATCCACCCGTCCGGCGACTTCCCGCTGCCGGTAATGGTCAACATTTCAGTTTGGTAGGTACACATGGAGGCTCCTTAACCAATCGTGCGGGCGAGGAAGGTAAAGACGTCACGCCAACCCTCGGTCGCGGCTTCGGGTCGGTACGAAGGACGGTCTGGCGCGAAGAAAGCGTGACCCGCGCCGTCGAAGGCACGAAAGGTGAACTCCTTGCCAGCCTTGGTGAGTGTCTCTTCGAAGGACTTCATCTGTTCGGGGGAGGGATTCTGGTCGTCGGCACCGAAGAACGCGAGCAGGGGTGCCGAGAGGCCGTCGACATGATCGATGACCGCCTTGAAGTTGAGAGGAAAGTCTGGCGGCGTGTCGATCGTGATGAAGCCGCCGTAACAGACGATGACCCCGTCGAGTGGAAGTTGACATCCGGCGAGGAAGGACTGGCGTCCACCCGAGCAGAAGCCGATGGAGGCGACCTTGCCGTTCGAAGTTGGTAGTGCTTTCAAGTACGTCATCGCGGCGGCGACGTCCAAGACGAGACG
>DASZHK010000187.1:0-7097 GCA_035937905.1 Acidimicrobiales bacterium | reverse complement strand
CCACAAGGTCCACCCGCGAAACGTAGCGTTTCTCACCGTCGCGCCCCGGTAACACGCCACGACGTTGTCCGACCGTCATCAGTTCGGCAGCGTGGTTCACGCCGAGCTCCTCACCCGTGACGGCGTCGACGATGGTGGCCGAGGTGAGCGTCGCGCGCTGACGCAAGAACACCTCACGACCCTTGGAGGCCTCGATGAAACAGACGTCTTGACTGTCGGGTTTGTCCCAAGTACGAAGTCCGAGCCTCTCCGCGTGCTCGCGCACGTCGGCTTTCTTCAAGTGGCCGATCGGCAACAACAGCATCGCGAGCTGTTCTTCACGTAGGTACCCGAGCACGTAGCTCTGGTCTTTCTGGTCGTCGGCACCGCGCACGAGGTAATGCGACGTGCCCCGGCGAGTTACCTGAGCGTGGTGACCGGTGGCGACGGCGTCAAAACCGAGTCGGACGGCGCGCTCGAATAGGAGATCGAATTTGATATGGCGATTGCACTCAATGCACGGGTTCGGCGACGCGCCGGCCAGGTGCCCCTCGACGAAAGGCGTCACGACGTGGCGCTCGAACTCTTCGCTGTAGTTGAACACGTGGTGGTCAATTCCTAGAGTCTGCGCGACACGACGCGCGTCGTCGACGTCCGCGACCGAACAGCACCCCGAGTCCGAGACGCCGCCCCACAACTTCAAGGTGGCGCCTACGACCTCGTGACCCTGTTCGATCAAGAGTCCGGCGGCCACCGACGAATCGACGCCGCCACTCATCGCTACGAGGACTTTCACCCTCCTAGTCTGTCAGGCGAGACGAGACCTATGCCTCGGCTCGCAACCGGTAGACCACCGAGGAAAGAATCCCAATGAGCGCGTCGACGTCGCCGTCGGTCGTCTCGGCTCCCATCGAGAACCTGACCGATCCCCGTGCGCGCTCGGGCGAGACGCCCATCGCCTCGAGGACGTGGCTCTGGGTCGCGGCGCCACTCGAACAACTCGCCGCCGCGGAGGCGCATACGCCCTCCTGGTCCAACAAGAAGAGCAGTTCGTCACTTGCGAGACCGTCAAAGGTCACGTGCACGGTGCCGGCAACTCGCGTCGCGCCGGGCGCCGTGATGGCACAGCCTGGCAGGAAACTCAAGGCCGCCGTCAATTTGTGCTGGTAGTCGAGTACCCGGTCGGTCACGTCCTCCAACTCGACCTTCGTGACGCGAAGGGCCGCCGCGAGACCGACGACCGCCGCGACGTCGACGGTGCCACCGCGACGACCACGTTCTTGTCCCCCACCCGGCGTCACCGCGTCCAGGCCAACGTCGCCACGAAGCACGAGGGCACCGGCGTTGACGGGACCCCCCAGCTTGTGCGCGCAGATGGAGATCATGTCCGACGTAGCCGTGATCGTCGGCAAACTCAACCACGGCGCTGCGGCGACCGCGTCGGTGTGTGTCGTCACGCCATTGGCGATGACGGTCTTCGCGAGCGCGTTCACGCCGTCGAGCGGTTGGCGAATACCAGTCTCGTTGTTCACGGCCATGACACTGACGATCGCCGTCGCGTCACTCAAGACGCCGTGCAGCGAATCGAGGTCGACGACACCCTCGGCGTCGACGTCGACATATCGCACGCTCACGTCGTCGTAGTCACGCGCCATCATTTCGGCGGCGTCAGACACGGCGTGGTGTTCGATCTTCGAGATCACGATCTCAGAGTGATCGTTCGTTCGACGGTGGTGATTCGTCGCGCCCACGATCGCCAGGTGACACGACTCCGTGCCGCCGGCAGTGAAGATGACGCCACCAGGCTTTGCGCCAACGAAGTCCGCGACGACGTCGCGCGCTTCCTCCACGGCCTTTCGCGCCTCGCGCGCCGCGCGGTGACTTCCTGAAGGGTTCCCTACGACGCCCCGCTGCCAGGGCGCCATGGCGTCGCTGACCTCATCGCGACGCGGAGCTGACGCGGCGTGGTCGAAGTAGTACTGCTCGGTCATGCCACGAAGAAGGACTTCTGGTTCGTGAACTCACGCGCACCAAACGCCGAGAGTTCACGGCCGAAGCCGGACTGCTTGGTACCGCCAAAGGGCAACTCGTTCATCGACGCCACGATGGCGTTCGCGAAGACCGTACCCACGTCGAGACCGGCGATCGCCTCGTCGATCTCGTTCGTGTCCGTGGCCCACACCGCACCACCGAGACCCCACGGCGTGTCGTTGGCGACGCGAATCGCGTCAGCAAGGTCGTCCGCCACGAGGACGACGGCCACGGGGCCGAACAACTCCTCGCAGCCCGCGCGCGAGTCGCGTGGCACGTTCGAGAGCACCGTCGCGGGGTAGTACCAGCCCGTTTGGTCGGGCACGAAGCCACCCGCCAGGGCCGTCGCGCCCTTGTCGAGCGACGAAGCGACCTGCGCCGCTAGTTCGTCGCGCTGGCCCTTCGAGACGAGGGGCCCGAGTTCGGTCGCGGGGTCCATCGGGTCACCCATCCGTACGGCACCCATCGCCGCCGCGTAGAGCTCGAGAAACTCGTCGGCCCTGTCGCGAACGACGATGAAACGCTTGGAGGCGATGCACGCCTGTCCGTTATTTTGAATTCTCGCGGTGACTGCCATCGGCACGGTGCGCGCCATGTCGGCGGAGCTCGCCACGATGAAGGGGTCAGAGCCGCCCAGTTCGAGGACGCACTTCTTCAAGTGCTTGCCGGCCAGTTCTCCAACCGAACGACCCGCGCGGTCCGAACCCGTCAACGACACCGCGACGACGCGCTCGTCGCCGATGATGTCCGCGACGGCGGCGTGACCGACGAAGGTCGTACTGAGGACGCCTCGCATGAAGCCCGCGCGAATGAAGAGGTCCTCTAAGTAGCTCGCGCACCCGGGAAGGTTCGACGCGTGCTTGAACACCACCACGTTTCCCGCCATGATCGTCGGCACGGCCTGGCGGACGACTTGCCACAGCGGGAAGTTCCAAGGCATCACCGAGAAGATCACGCCGATGGGGTCGAATCGAACGCCACTTCGCGAACCAATCGTTGGCAGGCTCTCTTCTTTCAACATCGACTCCGCGTGCTCGGCGAAGTAGCGCATCGTCATCACGCACTTAAGGGCTTCGCCCTTCGCGGCCGCGAAGGTCTTACCCATCTCGCTCGTCATGAGCGCGGCCACGACCGGTATCTCACTGTCGAGCAGATCGGCCGCACTCTTCATGCAGCGGCCCCGCTCCGCGAAGGACATTTTCTTCCAGCTCGCGAACGCGACGGAGGCCGTGTCGAGCACCTGATCGATCTCTTTGGGGGTGTGGTTCGCAATCTCGGAGAGAACCTGTTCCGTGGCTGGGTTTATGGCGACAAAGGGCATTGGCCTAGTCTGCCAGTAAAACCGCCGGTTGCGTCAGGGGCGAACCCATTTCGACCCAGAACTCGGGGTTAAAAAACTTTAGGCCCACCAGGACGAGGACGAGGAGCCCCGCCGCCACGAGCGTGACGTCACGGACACCGAAACTTCTCGCCAGGTCGGACTGCACGAAGGCACCCAGCGGATAGAACATCGACAACGAGAGGGTGTAAAGAGAGAGGATTCTCGATCGTTCCGCACGCGGGGCGTGGACTTGGACCGACGTGTTGAGGCCCGTCATCGTGCCCATGTAAGAACCACCCAGGACCGCCATGGCGATCATCGCGCACACCAAGTTGGGCGCGATCGCGTACAACGCGAGCGCCGCGGCGACAGAACCGACCGATCCACGTAGCACCCTGAGCCGCGACGTCCGTTTCGCGATCGTCGGTAACGTCAACGCCGCGACGACGGCGCCCACCCCTTGGGCCGTGACCAACCAGGTCGTGCCGATCCGGCCCGAGTGCAACACGATGATGGCCATCGCGGGCACGAGCGCGATGAAGGGGCTCGCGACGATGCCGATCGTGCCGATGGCGAGAATCGGGTTGCGACAGCCCTTCACGTCCCAGGCCCGCTTCGCGCCGTGCCACGTCTCGGCGAAGAAGCGGACCTTGGTGGTGTTGCGTTCCCTCGGCGGCGTGCGAACGAAGGAGAAGACCACGAGCACGAAGACGAACGACGCGGCGTTCAGTGCGAAGCACAGACCCACGGAACCAAGGACCAACGCGAGTGACGCGCAGACGGGACCGATGATGCGACCAAGGTTGAACTGGGCTGACGAGAGCGACACCGCGGCGAGTACCTCGTCACTGTCGACGAGGTCAGGCAGCAACGACTGCCAGGCGGCCCACGACGCCGAACCACAGAGACCTTCGGCGACGGCGAGGTAACACGCCAGCGACGGCGACAGATGGTGCGTCAGCGCGGCCACGGCGAGTGCGCTGGCGGTACCGGCCATGACTAAATTGTTGAGTTGGATCCAACGTTGACGACTCCACCGGTCGGCGACGACGCCACCGAGTGGCGCCCCAATGATCGCCGGCGTCCACGCCGCGACGGTCAGTAATCCGAGCCACAGAGGATTCTTCGTCGTCTCGGTGAGGTAGATACCGAGCGCCACGCTCTGCATCCAGGTGCCGGTCGACGAAACGAACGACGACGTCATCGCCAGCGCGAAACTTCGATGTCGAAGTGGAGCCAACGAAGCCAACGCCATGACTACCCAACCTAATAGGACTTGCGCGAACGAAATCTATTCGTCGGCTGAGGACTCGTCCTTGTTGCGACGCGGACGGAGCGCGAACCACCACACGGAGATGATGGTCGCCAACGCCCCGAGCACGCCGATACTCGATTTGACGGATTTCGATCTGCTCTTCTCGGCCATGATTCCATCGTACCGAGCAGAACGCCGGGGGCGAAAAGCCCCCGGCGTTCGCACTGCTGGGGAGACTCGTTAGTCCTGCTTCGAGGCCTCGATGGCGATTTCCAGGACGATCTTGTGGCTGACGATAACGCTGCCGTTCTCGAGCGAACCTTCAAAGTTGACGCCGAAGTCACGGCGGTCGATGTCGGTCGTCGCTTCGAAGCCCACCACGGTCACGCCGGGAAGCATCGAGGGGCTGCTGCCCAGGTACTCGACGTCGAAGGTCAGGGTCTTGGTGACGTCACGCACGGTGAGGTCGCCCTCCAACTCGTACTTGTCACCGCTCTTGGCGGTGATCTTGGTCGACTTGAAGGTCACCTTCGGGAACTTCTCCTGTTCGAGGAAGTCGGCGCTACGCAAGTGATTGTCGCGCATCTCGTTGTTGGTCGAAATGCTCGCGGCCTCGGCTTCCGCCTCAACGTGCGAGTTCTCTACGGTGTCACCGATGGTCAAGGTGCCGGAAAACTCGGTGAAACTACCGCGCACCTTCGACGCGACGAGGTGGCGGGCCATAAAACCAAAGGTCGAGTGAACGGGGTCAATGGTGTAAACACCGGGAGCGGGGATGTTGCTCATGTGGTTCTCCTATATATATGGACAGGGGTTGTCTCCCGAGATTATAGTTTCTCCTGCAACTACTTGTCAAGAAGTTACTTCATACGCAACTAAATGGTACACTTGGCTTATGTCTATCTCGACAAACGCCTGCCCCTCGGGCGACGAGAAGGTAGTCCTTTTCGGCCTCCTGCTGGAGACGAACGCCCGACTCACGAAAGACCTAGGCGCCGCCCTGGAATCCTCGTGCCAATTGCCCCTCGCCTGGTTTGAAGTGCTGTTGCAATTGCGCCAGTCAGCTGACGGTCGTCTCAAGATGAGTCAGATGGCCGACGCGATCGTGCATTCGACGGGTGGAACCACGCGACTGGTGGACCGCCTCGAAGAGGCGACCTTCGTTCGTCGCGAGCACTGCCCGAACGACCGACGCTCCGTCTACGTCGCCATCACGGACGCTGGCAACGCCAAGCTCGACCAAGCACTCGGCGTGCACCTCACGTACCTGAACGAGAACATGGGCACTCGACTCGATTCCGGCGAGCGTGAGACGTTGGCCGTACTGCTCGCGAAGCTCAACGCCGCTCGTTAGACCTTTTTGATCCACGCCAAGGCGTCACGCTCGTCGTCGAGGTCAAGCCGTGTTCCTTCGCCTTCGCCCTTGGTCGCGAGGACCTCAGTGGCCAGCACTTCGCTCGCGAGCAACGCAAATCCTGGCGCGAGGTCGTCGAGACCCACGACGTTCAAGATGACGCGATCGGACACGTCGAGTCCTGAGTTCTTGCGAAGGTCTTGGACTTGACGGACCACGTCGCGTAGGTACCCTCGACGAAGAAGTCCTTCGTCGAGGGCGAGATCGAGCGCTACCACCTCGGCGCCGTCGCGCGACACCGCGTAGCCACCCTGGCCCTTCACGCGAAGTTCCACTTCACTGCCGTCGAGTTCGAAGGTTCCCGTCGACAGCGCGACAACCACTACCCCACCGGACTCGAGTGCCGCCGCGGCCGCGACGGAGTCGAGCGCGGCGAGTGCGGGCTTCAGTTCCTTGACGGCTTCGCCCAGACGGGGTCCGACGAGGCGAAAGTTCGGGACGAGTTCGAACGTCAACACGTCGGCCAGTTCGCGTCCGTATTCCAGCTTGTCGACGTTCAACTCTTCTTCGACGACGCCCGCGGGCGGTAGCGGAGAGCTCGGGCCTAAGAAGACGAGAGCGCGAGCGAGAGGTTGGCGAACTTTGACGCCCGCTTCCGCTCGCGCCGCGCGACCTAGCGAGGTGAGTCGTCGGGCCACGTCCATGGAGGTCTCGAGCGCAGCATTTCGTCGCGTCAGGTCGGCGACGGGCCAATCGACCAAGTGCACGGAGTCGTTGTCGCTGACGTCGTTCAGTTCCTGGAAGAGGCGTTCGGTGACGAAGGGGCAAAAGGGCGCGAGCAGCAAGGTGATCCGTTGGAGTACCTCTAACAAGGTGGCCTGCGCCGCCAAGGAGTCCGACGCCGGTGCGTTGGGATCAGTGCGCCAGAAACGCCGACGACTCCGCCGCACGTACCAGTTCGAGAGATCGTCGATCAACCCGGCGAGCGCGGCGGTGCCGCCGAGGGGCTCGTAGCCGTCAAGGGCGTCGGTGACGGTCTCGGTGACGGTCTCCAGGCGAGAGAGGATCCACTGGTCGATGGCGCTTCGTTGCTCGAACGCGGGGATCTCGGGGTCGAGAGGGTCGAAGTTGTTGAGCGACGCGTACGTCGTGAAGAA
>DASZHK010000186.1:0-18412 GCA_035937905.1 Acidimicrobiales bacterium | reverse complement strand
CCATAACTCTGAGAAGGTAATTTCAGCTTGTCTAGCGTCGCTGGAGGCTTCATCCACTTCGACCGACATTGTGCTCGTCGACAGTGGATCAGACGACGCCACGTTGGAGATTGTCCGACGAGACTTCCCGAATGTCGTTACCATTCCGGCGCTCAATCTTGGTTTCGCGAGTGGATGTAATCATGGTGTCCGTATGGCCGACGCGGAATCGGACGCGTACTTCTTCTTGAATCCGGACGCCTTCGTTTCAACGACGTGCTTGGAGAAGTTAATGAGTTCACTTCTGCAAGACGACGGACTAGCGGTAGTCAGTCCGACAATCCTTCATCCGGAAAATGACAAAACTGAATACGCAGGAGCGCTCCTCGACTTCGACACTCTCAACTTTCAGGTTCTCGGTTCCAGAGAACTCGATTGGAAACAGGCGACAGGAACGATTGAAACGGGTCGTCCGGCGGGAGCGGCAATGCTCGTTCGTCGTACCTCGCTCGAGAAAGTTGGACCAATGGAGGAGTCCTACTTTCTTTACTGGGAAGAGTGCGAATGGGCCTCGCGATTCCATAAGAGTGGAATGAAAGTCGGCTACATTCCTGAAGCTGTCGTCTTCCATACCGCGAACCACAGCACGGGCGGGGTTGGTTCAAAGATTTACGAGTACTACTTCACGCGGAACGTTCTTCGACTGGTCGAAGTGTCCAGAGGCAGCACTAAGACTTCGACCCTCCTTAAACTCCTTCCCCTTCTGATTCGTCGACTTCGCGACTTCGCTCATCAGCGAAAGTACGCATCGCTCGTGACCGCTCTTCGGTACGACATCCTTGGTGTCATGGACTTTCTTCGGGGAAGAAGCGGGCATCGCGCGGGATTGCCATCGATTCGGGTGCGCCGTACTGCATCCGAATGACCAGCATTCCGCTCAGTCCTGAACCGAGCCCCGAACAGCGCGAGGGTCAGTTCGGTCGAGCGGGTCACCGGATTGCGTTTTCGGTGCTTTCGGGCGGCGGTAACACGCTCTTACTCGCCGGTCTCGGCGCGCTCGCCATTCGCCTCATCACCGTTCGGGTAGGACCCTCGAACTACGGGCTCTTCGTCATCGCACTCACGTTCGTCGGCTCCGTGTTGCTCCTTACCGATCTGGGCATCACCTCGATCACCGGCCGCGACATCGCCCGCTCTCCGCAGGACGCCGCGGACGTTCTGGGTCAGAATTTGGGTCTACGCCTGATCCTCAGCACCGTGCTCATCCCAGTCTTGATATTCGCCGCAATCGCGCTCTACAAGTCTTCTTCACTACGTTGGTCCATAGCCCTCATCGCGTTCTCGTTGCCGTTCAACGCCCTACTGACTATTTCTCTCAGCTACTACGTCTCGTCCATCCGAAACTACGTCACCTCCGGAGTAACCCTTCTTCAACAGGTGATCTTTGTCGTCGGGGTGGTCATCGCACTTACCAACGGCTACGGAATAATCGGTTGTTCAATGAGTTGCCTTGTCTCAACTGCCGTGGCGAGTCTGGTCGCTTTCTTCGCGGTGCGCAGAGAGCTTTCGTTCAAGCCACTCTTCGATGTCCATCGCTGGCGACAGATCTTGATCCTTTCAGCGAGCCTCGGCGGAATTCAGATCATCAATCTCCTCTACCTCAAAGCCGATACCCTTCTCTTGAGCAAAATGGCGAGCGCCCGATCGGTAGGTCTCTACGGGGTGGCCTACAACTTCACCAGTTTCATCCAGGTGGTACCCACCTTGATCGCGACGAGCGTCATGCCACTCCTGGCCACGTCGTCTGGTGACCGCTTCGCGATGTTGCTTCGACGAATGGAACAGAGCTTGGCGGTGCTTGGGGTCATCGCGGTGATGACGACCGTACTCTTCGCACCGCAAGCGATAACCATTCTGTCGGGCCATCACTTTCTCGGAGCAGCACCCTCACTGAGACTGCTGGCACTTTCGTGCTTTTTCTCGTATCTGTGCACTGCGCTCGGCTACGCGGCGGTTGCGTGCAATCGTCACCATCGGATGATCATCGTGAGTGCTATTGGACTCGTCTTGAACGTCGGTCTCAACCTGCTCTTCATTCCCAGGTTCGGCATCAACGGAGCGGCCACCGCCACACTTATTTCGGAGTTCGTGGCACTCATCGGCGTGCGTTTCATCTTCGGACGTGACGTGGGCGCCAAGTTGTCCTTAACCAAGATCTCCGTTCGCCCGGTCGTTGTTGGTGTCGCCGTGACGCTGTTTGCTCGCTACGTAATCCTTGGAAGTTGGCACGCGTCGATCGCGACGGTCGCGTGGGCTCCGGGAATTGTCCTTCTTTATCTTGGCTTGCTGGCACTTACTGGCGGTCTACCCGAGGAGGTCGACTACGCCCGACGAAAGTTGAAGGGTCTAAAGACTCCGAGCCACAAGTAAACGCATTTCCAGAGTGTTGCCGAGGTGGTACCTCAAGGGCGTCGGCGGCGTGTTCGCTTGCCCTCCAGGAGTGAGGTCACGGTCTTCTTCAACTCCACGCTCGTCGAGGGCAAGAGTTTCCAGTCGAGAAACGCGGTACCTGGAACGACGTCGGAAACTCGTTCGAGCGCTTCGCCAAAGACCTTGACCACGTCGGCGCGCTCGCGTTCGGGTGAGTACCTGTCCTTAACCATCGCGAGAGCGCGCTTCGTCATCTCCACTTGCGCCGTGTCGCCACCCACCCAGCGCTCCAGGACTGATTCAACGGCTACGACGAATGAAGCCACTTCACCGTCGGCGATGGGAACCGCAACGTCGGGCTTCATGTACTCTTCACCACTGCCCCCGTGGAACCCCACGACGACGCAGCCCGACGCCATCGCTTCGAGGGGGGGCAGCGCTATTCCCTCACGTTCATTCAGGGCCAGGAAGACTGCCGCTCTCCCTAGTCGTCGCGCGACTTCGACCTCCGAGACGTCAATGATGGGCAGCAGCTCCCACCCATCCAGAGATCCCCTTCGTTCGAGGAGATGCAGAATTTGATTGAGCTCTTTCAGACGCTTTCTGGGCATGTAGGCGATCGTCTTCGTCTTGCCTTCGGGCGCCACGTGAAAGAGTTCCGCGTCAATCGAAAGTCTGATGGCGTCAACTCTCTCCTCAGGAAAGCACAGTCCTAAGTAGCGCAAGCTGTCCTCGGATATGACGACGATTCCGATGGTGTCGGAACTGTTGAAGCTCGCGGTCTTGCCTCTCTCGAACGGCACGTCCGTAAATGTCTCGTACGCGTTCTGGTTCAGAATCAGATTGGGAACTCCGGGCGCGAGCCACGGCGTGAGCTGCCGATACCATTCGGGGACGATCAGAATGTCGCCTTGTTGGAATCGAACGTCTCTCGCGCCAATGATTGCTGTCTGACTCTCGAACCACGTTGGGCGGAACTTCTCTGACCGGTGAACGACCGCCGCTTCGATCCCCTCGGAGTTCAGAATATCGACGAAGCGGTAAATTACTCGTATTCCGCCGGCCGCGACGTCGTAGTCCGGACACACGAAGTAGCAGGTGGGCCTAGCGATTTCATGACGATATCATAAGAAGCCTTTTGCGACGGCCTCGAAGTGCGACACGACGACCGTGTGCACCGCACCATGGTTATCGAAAGCTCTCATAAAACGAATCGGATGAACGCATGAAGGGACTCAAACTGATGTTCTCGAATGCCAAGTTCCTGTGCTCGCGTGCACGACGCGCGACGTACGCGTCGCGCCGTCCGTCTGGCCCGACACGTCTTACTTAGCCGTCGCTAGTTCGATTGACTTGGGGAAGTAAAGTCCTTTGCCAGTGGATTCTCTATTCTCCTTAGTTTTCTTGCCATTGCTGGCGCCGTCGCGTTCGTCGTCGAGGGAAGGCCAATCAACTCACCGGCGTCATCTCGTCAAGGGACCCCACTGGCGAACACTCGCCGACGTCAGCAGAAGGAACTGTGAACGTTTTTGGACCTATTCGTGAGATCGCGGATATCGGTGCTTGTATCGCCGCGCGACCAAAATCCCTACCAAGAACTCCTCTACGAGGGAGTGCGAAAGGCTGGCGTCAGGGTCCGCTACACCGGCGACCAAACGTCCTCGCAGACCATCAATACTCTTTTGGCACCGGTCCAACTCATCTGGTGTCGTATTCGCGGTTTTCGAATCCTGCACCTCCACTGGACCTTTCAGTTCTCCTTGCCGTGGGCTCGTCAAAGTCAACTCGCCATGCACGTGATGCAGTGGTGGTTTCGCTTCTATCTCTTCATAGCTGCACGCATCGGCTACAAAATCGTTTGGACGGCGCACGATCTCTTACCTCACGAACAAGTCCTGAAGGACGACGGTTGGGTTCGAGACCATCTCATCGCGATTTCCGACGCAGTCGTCGCTCTCTCCACCGCGTCTGCCATGGAATTACGTTCCTTGGGGGCGAAGAACGTGTACGTCATCCCCTTTGGTTCGTATCTTGATTCGTACAGATCAACCGTCTTGAAGGATGAAGCGCGGGCAAGTTTCGGCTTCGACATCGATGACGTCGTCGTGATTGTGGTTGGAAGAATGGAACGATATAAGGGGCCCGACCTGCTGTTATTAGCGGCCCAGCGCTTACCGCCGACGTCCAAGATCAAGGTGATGATCGTGGGCCTGTGTTCCGACGATGACTACAGAAGTGAATTGCAACAACTTGCGCGACTCGTCGAAACAAGGACAACGCTGTACTTAGAGTGGGTGCCCGATGACGAACTCGGACGCTATTTGCAGGCATCCGACATTGCAGCGTTTCCTTTTCGCGAAATTACGAACAGTTCATCAATCATCCTGGCGGAGTCATTCGGATTGCCGGTCTTGATTCCTGACCTGCCAATGCTGAGCGACGTCCCCCTCGAGACCGCGATTCGTTATCAATTCGAGACTGGGCTCAAGACCGACTCGTTACTTGAGGCACTCGAACAAGCAGAGCAACTCTCCCCCGAGACGTACCAACAGAAGAGCGCCGCCGCCTCAACGTGGGCTCACAGTAATGACTGGGCAAGCTCTGCCCGTCAAACCATAGAGATGTATCAGACGATCCTCGAAACGTCGAGCTAGTCAGATCGTCGAACGACGCAGAGTGGCGACGAGACCGCTCAGCCAATTGCACGTCGTGATCCCGAACGCCCCCTCGTCCGCAGCCACAGCGATATTGGCCGCTCCAGTACGAAGAAGAGAAAGTACCGAGAACCTAAGAGTTGACAGTTCCGCCAGATCCATTGGAGCGTGCGGACGAAGGCGAAACCATGACGTGCAGATCGGAATAAGTACCTTCGGCCGTCCGGGAAACCATACGCCAATGTTCTTGGGACCTCGGCATACTTCGGTTCGACGCGACCGCTTCCCAACAGGAACCGAACGTACGCACTGCGAAAGTCGAAGCCAACAAGTTGGCACGTGGCGATGCCACCGAAGACTCGGACGTTGACATCGTGAATCCAATCGATGTCGTCTTCATCTCGTATGACGTCAAAGCAAGCCAAGCCGCGAATGTTCAACGCGGTGAAAAGTAGCTGTCCACTCGCGGTCAGTTTCGGATCGCGCTCAAACTCCACCACGCTTGAGGGACCACGTACGTAGATTCGTTTGACGATTTCGTACGTGGCGATGAGATCCACCCCTTCTTCGCTGACACAACTCGCGCATGAGAGGGAACGACCTTGTACAAATCGTTCGAACAACCAGTCTCCGGGTCGTTCAAGGTTCGCCACGAACGCCTCCAGCGACTCAAGGGAGTTAAAGACGTTGACGCTCGACCCAGAAGAGCCAACGCGCCGCTTGAGGACGATCGGCAGGGACAGAAGCGAAACAGCCTCGCTCGGCGACGTTGCGTCCGCGAGGAGCGCTTCTGGCGTTCGAAGCCCGAGTTCACTGAGCAACTCCGCCACGTGCCACTTGTCGAGAAGACGTGCTCGTCCACTCCAGTTCTTTGAATGTCGCGAAGACGGCAGCAGATCGAGAGCAGCGTAGGTCGTCATGGCAAGACTCTCTGTCGGGTGAACATCGATGACGAGTTCGCTCGAGAGTATTTCGGACAGTTCTTCGGGCGTCGGCGGAAGTGGGAGCATTACGTTTCGATCAAAGAGCAGGCGCTCGGCTCGCCATCCCGAGGGCCCTACGGAGACGCGCACCGTACGAAATCCAGCTTTACGAACAATGGCCGCCAACTGGGTGAAGGACTCCCAGCGAACATCGTCCACGAAGACGATCGCCGGTTTCGGGTGAATCGTCTCACTCACCGTCGGCGACCGTGGTGACGCTCCAGAGGAGAGCGTCGTACCCCGCCCAGCCGAAGATACTGCCGTTCATGAGCAACGCCTCACTCTGATTCTGACAATCACGTACGAAGAGTGATGCTACCGCTCCGTATCGCCGTGAACGTGACGTCCGAAGGGCGCGCTGTGCGATTCGAATGTCGACGATGCCGTCGTAAGGCCCTTCCTCAATCATTCTGTAGTGTTGACCTCCGGCCGATACGTGAATTCAGTCGAGGCAGTCCAACCGGACTGCCTAATTCGCGTATTTTGTCACCATCATCTAAAGGGGAAGGAAACGTGCAAGTCCGAAACCGCCAGACGCCGTCGGTGCCGATGACGTCGCGATCTTTCTTCACTGGCCCTTCATCTGCTCACCGTTCGCAGAAGATATGTCCCGCGCCTGAGTGGGCGAGTACCGGGCGCTTATCGAACGCGAGAGGATTCTCAGCTGCAGCGAGTCGTCGGCAGGCGCGCGAGTGGGCTTGGACTCTGTCGTTAACGCGCAACGAGGTGTCAACCACCGGAAGGCGGCTGGCGTGACCACTGAAGTCACGATCATCGGCGCCGGACCCTACGGCTTATCTCTTGCGGCACACCTCGACGCACGAGGCGTGCCGCATCGAGTATTCGGTACGCCGATGGACTTCTGGCAGACGTCCATGCCCAAAGGAATGTCACTGAAGTCCGATGGCCACGCCTCATCGATCTACGATCCATCGAGCTCGTTTACTTTGTCTCGCTACTGCGCTGAGAATGGTCTTCCCTACGCTGATCTCGGTCTTCCCGTACCCCTGGAGACGTTCGCCTCGTACGGTATCGAGTTTCAAAAGCGCGTCGTTCCCAAGGTGGAAGAACGTGCCGTGACGTCGGTGAAATCGGTCCCGGAAGGTTTCTTGTTGAGTCTCGACGGCGGCGAAGAGTTCGTCACCCGAAAGCTCATTCTCGCGGTTGGTGTCGCCTACTTCGCGTACGTACCAACGACACTCGTCGAACTATCGGAAGCCTTTGCCTCGCACAGTTCACGGCACGCTGATCTCACTTTGTTTGCAAATCAAGACGTCGCAATTCTCGGTGCTGGCGCATCGGCGCTCGATCTGGCAGCACTCCTTCCACGAGTTGGAGCCCGTCCAATCGTCATCACTCGAGAGCCGAACGTCCAGTTCCACGATCGGCAACACCTCCCGCGCAGCCTACGAAGCCAACTCCGCGCTCCTACCTCAGGGATAGGTCCTGGATGGGGGTCATGGTTCGTCTGCACCGTTCCGTACCTCTTCCACCGACTTCCAGAGAAGTGGCGACTTCGCGTGACGAGGACGCACGCTGGACCATCCGGGGGTTGGTTCGTCAAGGACGAGGTGATCGGCAAAGTCCCCGTCATCAGCAGTACTTCGGTCGAAAGTGCCAGGGCCGACGGCGATCGGGTGCGCCTCGAACTTTCAACGCACGGCGTCGAATCAGCGCAACTGACGGTCGATCACGTGATTGCGGCAACTGGCTATCGAGTTGAGGTAGGGCGCCTCACGTTCCTTGACGAAACATTGCGCGCGTCTATCGACACCGTCGAAAGAACGCCGATCCTGTCGTCCGCCTTTGAGTCCTCGGTGTCTGGTCTCTATTTCATCGGTCCCGCGGCGGCCAACTCTTTCGGACCATCGCAGCGCTTCGCCGTTGGAGCGAGATTCGCGGCACGACGTGTCTCTCGATCTCTCGCAAAATCAATGTCAACCAGGTCGTGACGGAGTCCAGACATTTCGGGCGTTGACGCAATGTGATCCAACGCACGACGTGACGGACGCACCTTGATGGATGTCCGCGTCGTGATGGTGCGGGTGCGGTCCGTGGCGTTTCGTACTAGGTTGCGCAAATGAGTTGGAGGGCAGGACTCGCAAAGTTCGCGACTGGTGCCGTCGTGCTAGTACTGGCATCCGCAGCTTCGATCGTCGCGCCACCCCTGGCGTCCGCGGCGACCATCGACCAGTTTCCCCCGACTTCAGGCTCGATCGACGTCGCCGGAAGTGCCACGTTCAGCGATACCTTGATGGCCGACCCGGTTTTTCTCGGGGTCACGTTCGCGACGTCGACGCCGGGCTTCACCGTCACGCCAAGTGGCGTGCTCCACACGACGGCGACACTCTCCGCCTCGAACTCACCGTACCTAGTGACCGGTACGGACACCGATGGAAGCGACAACGGTACCTGGAATTACTCCTTAACCGTCACGCCCGACACGATCGTCCAGGCGGCGCCGACCTCCGGAACGACGGACGTCGCCGGGAGCGCCGCCTTCACGAGTGCCTTGGCCGCGACTTCGGGTTTCGTCGGAACGGTCACCTTCGCCACGACGACGCCCGGTTTCACCGTCACCGGCGGCAACGTCCTCGCAACCACAGGGACGCTCTCGGCATCGAACTCGCCGTACACGGTGACGGGGACCGACTCGGACGCGTACGGGGACACCGGTACCTGGACGTACACGCTGAGCGTCACGCCGGACACGATTGCCCAGGGTCCTCCGACCTCTGGATCCACCAGCGCCAGCGCGAGCGCCACCTTCACCAGCACGCTCACTGCCGCCTCGGGCTTCCAGGGGGCGGTCACCTTCGCCACGTCGACGTCGGGCTTTACGGTTACCGGCGGTGACGTGCTCGGAACTACTGGACCGCTCTCGTCCTCGAACTCGCCGTACACGGTGACGGGGACCGACTCGGACGCGTACGGGGACACCGGTACCTGGACGTACACGCTGACCGTCACCTCGCCCGGCACCAGGACCACGACCATCACGCAAACCTCTCCGACCTCCGGCACCGTTTCGAACACGGCGTCAGCGACGTTCACGGCGGCCCCGATCACTGTTCAGAACAACTCCGGACCGGTCACCTTCGTCACCACCAAGCCAACGCCGGCGATGACGGTGAGCGCCTCTGGCGTCATAAAGACCACCGGACCTCTCGGGGTCGGCACGTACAGCGTCTCGGGCACCGACTCCGATGCTGTCGGGGACACCGGCACGTGGACGTACACGTTGAACGTGACCTTGGCCGTCCTCGTCGTGACGGTCACGTTTGACGCGAACGGTGGCACCGGCACGATGAAGTCCGAGAGCGCGAGTGCGCCAACGGCACTGTCGTTGAACGGCTTCAGTTGGAAAAGGCACACCTTTATCGACTGGAACACGGCCGCCAACGGTTCGGGGCTGAGTTACGCGAACGGTGCCGTGTTCCCCTTCAGCTCATCGACGACACTCTTCGCCCAATGGAAGTCCGGGAAAGTCCCCTCGCACGTCATCACCTTCGACGCCAACGGCGGCACCGGCTCGATGGCCTCGGAGTTCCACAACACGCCCACCGCGATCGCGGAAAACCACTTCAGACGAACCGGCTACACATTTACCAACTGGAACTCCTCGGCCCGAGGGACCGGCACCCGATACAAGGCGGGCGCCACGTACCCCTTCAAAAGGTCGACGACTCTCTACGCCCAGTGGAAGAAAGTGCCTAAGAAGCTCACGCCGGTGGTCGTCTTCATCGCCAATCGCGGGGTCGGCGTCATGGCCCCGCAGAAGCAGAGCGGACCGACGAGGTTAACGCCCGACCACTTCCGACGAGCCGGCTACACCTTCGTCGATTGGAACACGGCGGCCAACGGGTCGGGCTTGAGTTACGCCAACGGCGCGTACTACTCCTTTACGACCTCGACCACCCTCTTCGCCCAATGGAAGAAGATAAAGAAGGTCATCCCTCCGCCGCCACCGCCCAAGATCACTGGACCGGTCATCCGACCCTTTGCCGTCGGATCGTCGACGCTCACGCCCCAGCTCGAGAGCCAGATCCAGAGCGTCGCCGACGTGATCAAGGCGAAAGGCGACTCGCAGATCGCCCTGCTGGGCTACGGCGACAAACTCACCCTGTCCGAGGAGCGCAACGGGGCGGACACGGCGAAGAACGTCGTGTTGGGTCGAGCACGGGCCCAGTCGGTCGCCTCGTACCTGGAGGGCCGCCTCGGCGCTCTCGGACTCAAGGGCTGGTCTATCTCGATCGCGGCGGCCAGCGCCGCGAAACCCGGCTCAAGCCAATTCGAGCTCGGATTGGTGATCGTCACGCTGTCGTAGCCGACCGCGGCGGATCGCGTCAACTCCCTTGATCGTGACCCAGATCTTGGAGCGTGAGTCCGGCCGCGTTCGGCGCCTTTGAATTGAGGGGTGGTACCCAAGTACATTTCAGGGGTGAAGGCAACCCCGTCGTACGCGCAACGTGTGGCCATCGCCCGCCTTGTGCACCGTTTCAACTTCGGTCCCACGCCCGGGCAGTACGCGGAGCTCTTGAAGCGCGGCGTCGCGGCCACGCAGGCAAGCGTGCTCAAGCACGGGCTCGCCGACCCGGGCATAAATTCGGTCGCCACGCTGTCTCTGCCCGACCTTGGACCGATTCCGAACGCGGGCACGTCAGCGTCAACCGCCTTCTGGAACGCAATTTACAGTGACAACACCAAGTTGGTGATGTGGTGGCTCGATCGCATGGTCGAGTCGCACTATCCCTTGGCCGAACGCATGACATGGTTCTGGCACGGTCACTGGGCGACGTCGGTGTCGAAGGTCACCTATCCGCTGTCCATGATGAAGCAGAACAACACCCTTCGTAAGTACGCACTGGCGAACTTTGGGGACATGACAGCGGCGATGGCGGTCGACGGGGCATTCAACTATTGGCTCGACAACCAAGACAACTACCTCACGTCCCCGAACGAGAACATGGCGCGTGAGTTGATGGAGCTCATGACGCTCGGCGTGAACCAGTTCACCCAGAGTGACGTCACCGCGGCCGCTCGGGCGCTGACGGGCTACTCGACCAATCTCTCAAACGGCAACGTGACCTTTGACGCAACGCAGCACTACTCCAAATCCCTCACCGTGCTCGGAACGACGTCGAAGCTCGACGCCAAGAGCCTCGCGTCCCTGATCGTGGCACGAAACGAAAACGCAAAATACGTCGCGGACCGCCTGTGGTTCCGGTTCGTCTCCTCTTCGACCGCGCCGCCGCCGACCCTGAAGGAAAGCTTCGCCCATCGCGACATCTCCTCGCTCGTCACGTCACTGGTTCACTCTCCGGCGTGGACGAATCCAAGAAACGCCCTCGTGAAATCACCCGTCGAGTGGTTTGTCGGAGCGTGTCGAGCATTGAGGGTTCGCCCATCAACCTTGAGTTCCGGAGATATTCAGTGGGAGTTATCCCAGATGGGCCAACTGCCGTTCAATCCGCCCAACGTGGGCGGCTGGACGTTCGGCCAAGCGTGGCTCAGCGGCGTCGCGTTCCAGTATCGATTCGAACTAGCGCAGAACATCGTCGCGAAAGCCGATCTCGCACCCCTCTCCGTTCCCAAATCAAAGATGGTGCAGGCGTGCGCCGACTGGTTGGGCGTGGCCGAATGGTCGAGACGCACGGCGAGCACGCTCGAGGCGGCGACGGGCACCCCCTCGGACCTGGCTATCGCCGCGTTGCTTTCCCCCGAGTACGTGGTGAGCACATGATCGACTGCGAGTTCGACCGGCGGCGATTCCTGAAATGGACCGGAGCGAGCATGTTCGCGGCGGCGTCCGCTCAATTGACGTTTGAAACGATGGCGAGCGCGGCGAACTCGTCACCCCTCCCCGTCGCCACGCCGATTCTGGTACTGGTGACGCTCTACGGTGGCAACGACGGGCTCAACACGGTCGTTCCCTTCACTGACTCCATCTACCACAGCGCCCGATCCAACATCGCGCTGTCCGCGACACAGGTCCTTCCGATCACGAGCACGCTCGCGCTCAATTCGTCGCTGCCGATGATCAACGCGCTGTACGCGCAGAACAAGGTGGCGATCGTCCAAGGCGTGAGTTACCCCAATCCCAGTCTTTCGCACTTCTCCTCGATGGCCATCTGGCAGTCGGGTTCGCTGTCGGACACCGTGACCTCTGGTTGGATCGGCCGCTGGCTTGACCTCCAGCCCCACGATCCCTTCAAGGCCATTGGCGTGGGGTCAACGTTGCCTCCCCTCTTCGTCGGCCAGAAGAGCGTCGCGTCCATGGTGAGCCCCGACGGAATCCAACTTCCGTGGGGCTCCGTCGCGTCGCTGTTGCCCCGTCTCGGCCGCTCGTCGTCGTCGGACGTTCCCCTGGAAGCCGCTTCCGCGTCCTCGATCACCGACCTCTTCTCGACCGCGCAGGTGCTGGCGCCGCTCATCGGCAAATCTCCCACCGGGTCACCCCTCGGCCAGCAGCTTTCGCTGGTGTCAACCCTGATCAACGCCAACGTTCCCACGCGGGTGTGGGAAGTGAACTTGAGTTCCTTCGATACGCACACGGGTGAACAGTCCGATCAGAACTCGTTACTGGCAGAGGTCGACGCCGCGGTCGGTGCCTTCATGACGAGCATCAGCGGCGGAGCTCGGTCTAACGACGTGACCGTCATGATCTATTCGGAGTTCGGACGCCGGGTCGGGTCGAACGGGAGTCTCGGCACCGACCACGGCACCGCCGGTCCCGTGTTCCTCATTGGCAACACGGTCAAGGGTGGCCTCTACAGCGAGCAACCACCGCTCAACAATCTGGACGTGAACGGGAATCTTAAAGTCACGACGGACTTCCGTGATGTCTACGGCGGACTGCTCCACGACGTGTTGAACACGCCGGTAGGCGACGTCATTCCGTCGTGGAAAACGTCACTCTCGGTTCACTGAGGAGTTCGCCGGAGCACCTCCGCGATCATCACTACGTTGGTCGCGCCCATCGTGATGAACGTCACTGCGTGACGGTGACGTGCGAGGTCGGCGACCGATAGGACCGTCCGTAGCCGGTGTACGTCGCGTAGATCGACGTCGACCCAACTGACGGATTCGCGATCGTGATCAGACACTCGCCGAACGGGTTCGAGTGGCAGTAGGCGAGCCTCGCGCCGAAGTGGACGGTGATCACGCTCGTGGGATAGATTCCCACGCTGTTCGCGAGGACGCCAGTCACCTGGATGACCACCGGGGTCGATTGCGAGACCACGGGCTGCGCGGCGACGGCGCTGAAACTCCACGAAGGTACCGGGATCGCGTACTCCGGGTCGGTCGCCACCGAGTAACCGAAGCGGTTGTGCGACTGCGCGGTGATCCAGTACACCTGATGGTTCGTCAGCCCTCTGATGATGCAGTTCGGCTGGTAGAAGACGGGCGCGGAGCACTGCTTCGTGACCGTTCCGTTTGAAATCGTGACGCGGTAACTGTTGACCGGCGCGCCACCGACAGTGGACGGCGGATGCATGTACGTCCACACTTCCCCGTTATGGATGTTCCCCGATACCTGCTGCGGCGACAGGGGAACCGCCGCCGCGCAGTCGGCGGCCGTGCTCGACCACGCGATGTTCCCCGCGCCGTCCACGGCGACGAATCGATGCGCGCCGTAGGAGACGGCCGTCCACGGTAACGCCGCGTCGGTCGGCACCGGTGCGGGAGCCCACGTCACGCCGGACGTCGACGAAAGGAAGTTGTTGGTTGACCCGGAGGGTTGACCGACCGCGACGAAGCTGCCGCAACCAAACGTCGCGTCACTGACTACTTGAGCCGTCGCGTTGCGATGCAGCGTCCAGACGTAGCCATAGACGGACGTCGCGATGTAACCAGAACCGGAACTGTCGAAGGTGACGAAGTTCCCGTTGCCGTACACCACAGCGCTCCACTTCAAGCCGGCCATCGGTGCCAAGTGCCTGCTCCAATCGACACCGTTCGTCGACATGACCGTCGCGCCCAGCGCCGTGTCCGCCGCTACGAAATGCCCGCCACCGTAGGCGACGGACGTGAGGTCGTAGTTGCTGTGGTGCCACGGCGTCGTCCAACGCCTCGCGTCCGTGGACGTCATGATCTGACCTTGAGAACTCACCGCGACGAAGCGACCTTCGCCGAACGTGACGCTCGACCACTGACCACTCGGCGCGGTGACCGCAGACCAGTCGACCCCGTTCGTCGAGACGATCTCCTCAGTGCTGGCGTTCACCGACGACAGGGCTACGAATTGACCGTTCCCGTAGGTAACGGACTTCCAGGAACCGGTCGGTACCGGATGCTCGGTCCACGTTGAGCCGTCCGTTGACACGGCGACCATAGCACCGTCCCCGAGCGCGATCCACTGGCCGTTCGCGAAGTCAACGGCGGACCAGCTTCCCGCCGGCGTGGGCGCGGACGCGGCGCTCCAGACGGTCAGGGCTGACGAACCCACGGCGCCCGTCACGGAGGGCGCGATGAGTGAGGACGCAGCAATCAGCGTCGCCACTGCAGCCGCGACCTTACGTCGAGTGCCCGGTGATTTCATACCCTTGCCTTTCGTGAATCCCTAATCTTCGTCCAACAAACGTACTCATCTCTCAACGGGCCCCCAACAAGTCATCAATTCTGGAGCGACGAAATACGCCTCAGTATCAGGGACTACGTACCGACAAGCGTCTCCACGTTGACGGTCATCGTCAACGAACCACGGAAACTAAGTGCAGTGCCAACTCGTTCGCATCTTGACAATCTGGTTCATAAGTCGGCGTTCGCCAACCTCGCCGTCAGGTGCTTAGTAGTACGTCGAACACGATGACCGAAGGGTTGCCCCTTGGGTCTTCGACAGCGCAAAGGTGATACGTGGAGATCGCTGCGCGCCACTGAGCCTCGAGAACGCGTGGATCGAGGGCGTTCATTTCACTCACGGGGCTGAGTCTCTAGGGAGTTGTTTGAGCAATGACGGCCGCGCTCGCGATACCTCCACCGTGAGTCATGCTGAGCGATATCTCTCCGATCCCTTGGGACCGAGCAATCGCGGCGGCTTCATCGTGAAGCACCACTTCAGGTCGTCCGCCCGTCGACCGACGTACTTCAATCGACTTCCATCGCGGAACGATCTCGCCGAGATCAAGAATCTTTAGCACGGCCTCTTTCGCCGCGAAGCGTGCGGCGAAGCTGCTCGCCGCGGCGGGACCGTCACCGCAACTTTCGATCTCTTGGTCGGTAAAGAGTCGCTGCGTGTAGCGGGCACCAAACTCGTTCAGGGACGATTCGACCTCGTCTATTGATTGGACGTCAATTCCGACGCGAATGCTCACGTGGCACTCATTCGTCGCCCCGAACGCACCGCGGACGTCCGTCGCGACGCTCGGTTGCGCGCAGTCCCGCACTTTCGCGTCCTCGAGACGATCACGACACCTCTTTCGTTGGCGAACTTCACCCATCGTACGTGCACGGCCGAGGGACGCTCGGTGGACGAGAACTCTTGAGCTCACTGGTGAATCGGCGAAGTTGCTCGCGGCCAAGTCCCCGTGACGGGAGGCTGCGGCGACGGTGGCGGGCGCCAAGACCGACCGAACACTATCGGTCGTAGCTCACTGATTCCGTCGACGCCTGACTGACAACCAGATTGATGTTCTGAAGACCGACCGCTGACGCCCATCCAGTGGCGCCTGCCGTCAGAGCCGTCGAACACAGCGTCGTCGTGCATGACTCCCCCGTCGCCACGGCGACGAGACCAGCCGACACGTTGCGCGAGAGCACCGACGTCGAGGTCAACGTCGGCGGCCCACCATTCGTTGACGTACAGAGATACCGAACGAGATTGTCCTCAGTCGCCGACGTCGCGCCATTCATCGTGTCGTGTCGAACCAGTCCGTACGACACGATCGTTGTCGTCGAGGCTGACGAACTCCACGACAAACCCAGAATCTCTGACGACGTCCCGCAGGCCGCCGGACCCGTTGGCGTCGGACTCGTCGTGAACTGCGTGGCGCTTTGGACGTCGAGCAAACTCGTGGACGTGAGTTGGCTCGCCGACCCGTTAAGTCCGCCCGTGACCTGGGACTTCGTCCTGAGTACTGACACCAGGGACAGGGAAACGGTGCCCACCATGACGGGCACGATCAAGAGCACGAGGAGCAGTTCAATGAGCGTGAATCCCTCATCGAAGGTCCGCGCAGAGGGTGCCGCGATTGCCCCCTTCGAACGCGAGACCGAGGAAACGGATCGCCAGCGTTGAGGGCGCTTCTTCGCGTGTTTCACGATGATGACTCCCCAACGTCTCGGTGCTGCTCATTCGAACGGATCGCCAGTAAGGGGCGAAGTCCCCTTACTGGCGAGAGGACTAGTGCGACGACACTTCCAAGGTGAATGTCTGCGAGGTGGAACCGTTGACGTTCGTCGCGGTGAAGGTGAAGGTGTACACCCCGTGCGTACCGTTGCCAGGAGTGCCCGACAAGACCCCCGTCGACGCGTTGAACGAGACGCCGTTGGGCAGGTGTCCCGACTCGGAGAACGTTGGCGCTGGGCTACCCGAGGCGGTCACGTGGAAACTGAAGAAGTGTCCCTGGGTGGCGTTCGCGGAGTTGTCGCTCGTGAAGTAGGGCTTGCCCGAAGTGACGGACTGGCTAGACGAGTCCGAACTCCCCGAGAAGTTCACGTCGTTGGCGTACGTCGCGGCGATCGTGAAGTTTCCACTCGTCGTGAAGTGCACCGTGCAACTCGCTGTCGCGCCCACGAGCGCCACGTTCTGGCAACTCGCGATGGCGACGCCGTTGTCGGTGAAGCTCACGTTGCCCTTGAGAGGTCCGCTACCCGACGTCTCAGTCACCGTCGCGCCGTACGTCACGCTCGTCCCGACCGTCACCGACGTCGAGTGGGACAGGTGGAGCGAGGTGTGGCCCTTGACGACGGTCTGCGTCGTCGAGTCAGTCGAGCCACTGAAGTTGGGGTCGTTGCCGTACGTAGCACTCACCGTGGAGGATCCGACGCTCGTGAAGAGCACACGGCAGGTCGCTTGACCGTCATGCGTGAGGGCAACGTTCTGACATCCGGAGATGGCCACACCGTTGAGGTAGAACGTCACGCCTCCTGAGAGGTGGCCGTGACCAGACGTCACGTTCACGTACGCCGTGAACACCACACTCGAACCCACCGCTTCCGCGTCGGAGTTCTCCGGGCTGATTTCGAGGCTCGTCTTGCCGTTCGCGGAGGCGGTCACCGTGACCGACTGCTGAACTTGCGGAGCCGCGCTGTAGTTCGCGTTGCCCAACTGGTTGGCGTCGATCACGCAGGTGCCGGCACCACTGAAGCTCACGGTTGACCCTGCGATTGAACAGGCTCCCGGCGTACTTGAGCTGTCGATCGTGAAGGTCACGGCGTTACCAGACGCGCCGCCCGTCGCGACCGGCGTGTAGGTAGGTCCACCGACTGTTGCCGCTGGCGCGACCGACGTGAAGATAATCGCCTGGTTGGCCTTCGTGACGTGCAGCGTGAAGGTCACCGGGGTGGCCTCGTTGTAGTTGGTGCTGCCGCTCGTCGAGATCGTGACCACGCAGTCGCCCGCGCCGTTGATCGTGATGAGTCCGCTCGTCGGGTTGACGACGCAGGTCGTGCTCACGCTGGCGTAGCCGAGGGCGCCGTCACCGTTCGTGGTGACGCCGGCGATCGGGTAGGTGCCTCCGTGGGTGTAGACGACCGAGGCCGAGCTCGGTGCCGTGATGACCTGGTTGGCCTTCGTGACGTGCAGCGTGCCCGCCACGTAGCTGATCGGTCCGTAGTTCGGGTCGGTCGTCGTGCAGGTGATCGTGTAGGTGCCCGCCGGTGAGTTGGCCGGGACCGAGCTGCAGGTCGTCAGCGCGCTCTCGCTCGCCTGGGTGTCAGCGCCCACGAGACCACTGAACGTGGCGCCCAAGGTCGGGTAGGTCCCGCCGTAGGTCATCGAGGCGTCGGTGGCCGTGACCGTGAGGGTCGGCGAGGGCAGCACGAGGGCGGTGCCGGCGACGTAGACAAAGGTGTAGTTGGGGTCGGCGGCGCCGCTGCAGTTGATGGCCCCGAGGTAGAGGCCCTTGGGCGTCGTCGAGGTCACGCTCGTCGAACACGTGGCCGGCGTCGCGACGCTGGTGTCGCCGTTGACGAAGCCCGCGTAGTTCGGTCCCGAGTTGACGGGCGTCGTGCCGTAGTAGCTGAAGATGCTCGTCGCGGTGATCGTGAGCACGGCCTTGTTGATGGTCAGCGTGCCCGCCACGTAGCTGATCGGTCCGTAGTTCGGGTCGGTCGTCGTGCAGGTGATCGTGTAGGTGCCCGCCGGTGAGTTGGCCGGGACCGAGCTGCAGGTCGTCAGCGCGCTCTCGCTCGCCTGGGTGTCAG
>DASZHK010000185.1:0-9216 GCA_035937905.1 Acidimicrobiales bacterium | reverse complement strand
AACGTGGAGCCGTTGGTCGCGGCGGTGACGGCGTCAGACAGGAACGCCCAGTCGAGGGCACCGTCGAGACCGTGGTCCTGCTTGACGCTCTGGCGACGTTGGTCGGGCGCGACGACCGCGAGCAGGGCAGAGAGATCAAGGTCATTCGTCGGATCACCTAGTTCGTTGAAGGTCAGCTTCGACACGTCACCGATGATTTCGTCGATCGTTCGCGCGCCGAGGAGCGCCAAGTACTCGCGGACCTCTTGGGCGATGAACTCGAAGAAGTTCTCGACGAACTCGGGTTTTCCCCTGAAGCGTTCGCGCAACTTGGGATTCTGCGTCGCGATACCGACGGGACAGGTGTCGAGGTGACAGACGCGCATCATGACGCATCCCGCCACGACGAGCGGCGCCGTGGCGAAACCGAACTCCTCGGCACCGAGGAGGGCCGCCATGATGACGTCGCGCCCGGTCTTCAGTTGTCCGTCCGTCTGCAGAGTGACGCGGCTTCGCAGTCCGTTCGCGGCGAGGGTCTGGTGTGCTTCGGCGAGGCCCAACTCCCACGGGGTGCCAGCGTGCTTGAGCGACGTCAAGGGAGCCGCGCCCGTTCCTCCGTCGTGACCCGAGATCAAGATCACGTCGGCGTGCGCCTTCGCCACGCCCGCGGCGATGGTGCCCACTCCTTGCTCGCTGACGAGCTTGACGTGGACCCGCGCCTGGTCGTTCGCGCACTTGAGGTCGTAGATGAGCTGCGCGAGGTCTTCAATGGAATAGATGTCGTGGTGTGGTGGCGGGGAGATGAGACCGACGCCCGGCGTCGAGTGACGGGTCTTCGCAATCCAGGGATAGACCTTCGTGCCGGGGAGTTGACCACCCTCGCCCGGCTTGGCGCCCTGGGCCATCTTGATCTGGAGGTCGTCGGCGTTCACGAGGAACTGACTCGTCACCCCAAAGCGACCCGACGCGACCTGTTTGATGGCCGAGCGCGTGTTGTGCTCAGGGTCCGACGTGTCGAAACGCTCCTCGTCCTCGCCACCTTCGCCAGTGTTGGACTTCGCTCCCAGACGATTCATCGCGATGGCGAGCGTGGTGTGGGCCTCTTCGGAGATCGATCCGTAGGACATCGCGCCGCTGCTGAAACGCTTCACGATCGACGCCACGCTCTCCACCTCGTCGAGGGGCAGTGGCGACGTGCTGGGCACGAGTGACAACAGTGAGCGCAGCGTAAGTTTTCCTTCGCTCTGCTCGTCGACGAGCGTCGTGTACTCCTTGAAGAGGTCGAAGCGCTTCTCGCGCGTGGCGTGCTGGAGCTTTTGTACCGTGCGGGGATTGAAGAGGTGAAGCTCACCTTCACGGCGCCACTGGTATTCGCCACGATTGGTGATCTCGACGCGCTCACCCACCTCGGGTTCGAAGGCGCTCGCGTGCCAGCGCAGCACGTCGTTCGCGAGATGCTCGAGCGTGACGCCACCGAGTCGCGAGTGGAACCCCGGAAAGTAGCGCGTGATGACGTCATCCGAGAGCCCGACGGGCTCGAACAGTTGCGAGCCGACGTAGCTCGCGACGGTGGAGACACCCATCTTCGACATCACCTTTACGACGCCTTTGTTGAGTGTCTTGCCGTATTTGTAGCGGGCGTCCGCGGCCGTGAGTTGCGTGAGTTCGCCCTCTTCAATCAGTGCGTCGATCGATTCGTAGGCCAAGTAGGGACAGACGGCCGACGCTCCGAAGCCAAGGAGCAGCGCGACGTGGTGGACCTCTCGGACGTCACCGGCCTCGATGATGAGCGCCGCGTTGGTGCGTAGGTGCTCCGCGACCAGGCGGTGGTGCACCGCCGAGGTGAGAAGGAGACTCGGGATGGCGGCGTGCGTCAACGAGGTGCCACGGTCGCTCAAGATGACGATGTTGACGCCCGAACGAACCTGATCGACGACGAGGTTCGTCACCTCGTCGAGCGCGTTCGCCAACCTCTCGTCCGCGCTATTCTCGCCGTGCGCGAGGAACAGCCCGTCGATGGCCGACGTTCGAAATCCTTCGACGCCGACCTGTTCGTTGATGTAACGGATCTTCTGCAGTTCATTGACACTCAAGACCGGCGACGCCAACACGATCTGTTGACAGTGTTCTTCGCTCTCTTTAAGGAGGTTCTCTTCTCCGCCGATGACCACGCGCGTCGAGGTGACGAGCTCTTCACGAATCGCGTCGAGTGGAGGGTTCGTGACCTGGGCGAAGAGTTGGGTGAAGTAATCGAAGATCGAGCGTGGTAGCTTCGACAGGACGGGCAACGTGGTGTCCGATCCCATGGAGCCGATCGGTTCCTCACCCACTTGGGCCATGTGGCGAACGATGAGGCGTAGGTCCTCTTCGCTGTAGCCAAAGCTCTCCTGCTGGCGAACAATGGAGAGGTACTCGGGCGCGAGTGACGACGTGGTCTCAATCTCGTCCAGTGAGATCTGATGGCGATCGAGCCACTCCTCGTAGGGCGCTCTCGATGCCAGAGACTCCTTCAGTTCCTCGTCCTCGATGATGCGGCCCTGTTCGACGTCGACGAGAAACACTCGTCCGGGTTGCAGGCGACCCTTGCGTTCGATGTTCGAGGGGTCGATCGGCAAGACCCCGACCTCACTCGCGAAGATGACGCGCTTGTCCTTGGTGACCCAGTAGCGCGCCGGACGAAGTCCGTTGCGGTCGAGCACGGCCCCGGCGACGGTGCCGTCACAGAACGTCACGGACGCTGGTCCGTCCCATGGCTCCATCAGACCCGCGTGGTAGCGGTAGAAGGCTCGCCGACTCGGACTCATCGTGGTGGAGCGCTCCCACGCTTCGGGGATCATCATGAGGACCGCGTGCGGCAGTGAGCGGCCCGCGTGCACCAACAGCTCGACGACCTCGTCGAAGCTCGCGGAGTCACTCATGTTCGCCGTGATGATGGGCGTGAGCTCGCTCACTGCGAGCGGCAGCGCGTCGCTCTCCAACGTGGTCTCACGAGCCGTCATCCAGTTGCGGTTACCTCGGACGGTGTTGATCTCACCGTTGTGCGCGATGTAGCGAAAGGGCTGGGCCAGGTCCCAGCGGGGCAACACGTTCGTGGAGAAACGACTGTGGACGACGGCGATCGCCGACGTGAGCCGTTCATCGGTGAGGTCCTTGAAGTAGAGACGAAGTTGCGGCGACGTCAACATGCCCTTGTAGATCAGTACCTGGGAGGAACACGACGACGCGTAGACGTCCATCGTGTGCTCGATCACCTTTCGCGCGCAGTAGAGCGCGCGCTCGAGGGGCGCCGTGTCGGACCGATCCACTCGAACGATCAGCTGTTGGAAGAAGCGCGGCTCCGACGCCTTGGAGGTCGGCCCGAGGATCGAGGAATCGACGGGAACGTCGCGCCAGCCGCCCGACGTGAGGCCCACGCGCGATAGAGCCAGCTGGACGGTCTCCTTCACCAGGGTGAGATCCAACGCCGGCGCCACCATCCAATTCGCCACGCCGTAGTCGCCCTTTGGGGGCACGGCGTCACCGAAAAGGTGTCGAATGTACGCGTCGGGCATCTGGACAAGGATGCCCGCGCCGTCCCCGGAGTCGACGTCCGAGCCCGTCGCGCCACGGTGCTCGAGATTCTCCAGGATCGTCAGCGCGTCGCGCACCGTGGCGTTGGTCGCTTGGCCGGTCAGGTCCGCGACCATGCCCACGCCGCAGGCGTCATGTTCGAAAGAGGGGTCGTAAAGGTTTCTGGTCATGGCGGTTGTCCTGGGGCAACGCTGACCCGCAGTCATTATACCGAAGGGACATTGTTGCCCTGCCCCCTACGCTAGGCACGTGACCGCGACGAAACGTGACGTACTGATCGTGGGAGCGGGTGTCATTGGCACGACCAGCGCTTTCTTCCTCGCGCGAGCCGGTTGGCGCGTCACGCTCTTCGATCCCGCGCCCGGTTTAGGGGCCACGTGGGCGGCGGCCGGCATGATCGCGCCGAGCGCTGAAGTCGCTCCGGGTGAGCAGGAGAACTTCACGTTGCAACGTGGCGCACTCGCCGCCTGGCGTGACGTTGCGCGAGAGATCCTCACTCTCACCGGCGACACGCTCGAACTCTTTGAAACGGGCACGCTGCTCGTCGGCTTCGACGCCAGCGATCGCCGCCTCGTCGACCAGTTCGCGCTCGTCGCTGCGTCGTTCGGCGTCGAGACCAGCCGCGTCACCCGAGGAGACCACCAAGAACTCTTTACTGGCGTCTCACCGCGAATCGACGAGGGCCTGTTGCTCGGTGGCGACGCGTGGCTCGATCCCGACCAAGTCATGTCCCTCCTCACGAAGGCCAACGCGTCGCTCGGCGTGACAGTGGTGCGCCAGCAGGTCCTTACGGCGACCACCGACGGTGATCACGTTGAGGTCACCACCGACGACCAGACCTTTCGAGGGGACATCGGGATCCTCGCTACGGGCGCCCACTCACTCCCGCGCGGCGTGGCTGAGCGGGCCGGGAACGTCGTGCGACCGGTTAGAGGAATGACCGTGCGAGTCCAGGGAGTCGACCGTTCGACGCTGCCCACGTTGCGCGCTTTCGTACGTGGTCGCTCTCTTTACGTGGTCAGTCGACCCGGCGGCTACTGCGTTCTCGGCGCGTCGTCCGACGAGCAGGAGGAGTTGATCGTCGAAGTGGGCGAACTCCAACGACTCCTTCGTGACGCTCTCGATCTCGTGCCAGCGCTCGAAAGTGCCGCCATCATCGAGACTCGCCAAGGTCTTCGCCCCGCGAGTAAGGATCTGGCGCCCTTCATGGAGACCGTCGACGAAAGGTGGGCGTGGCTGTCTGGTCACTACCGTCACGGCGTGACCCTCGCTCCACTCGCCGCACTCGAGGCACAGTCCTTCGCTGAGGTACTTGCGTGATTCACGTCAACGGCAAAGACGACACGTTCCTCGACGAATCAGTCGAGGCACTACTCGCGCGAGTCGGCATCGAACCGCGAGGCATCGCTGTCGCGATCGATGGTGAAGTCGTTCGCCGCTCAGCGTGGACGACCACCGTCGTTCCCGACGGCAGCAGTGTGGAAATAGTCACGGCCGCGGCCGGTGGATAAGTGAGGAGTCACGATGGCAGTTGATGAACTAATGGCGGCGCTTGATCAACGGATTCTCGAAGCGCTCCAGGCGAAAGCGACGGGAGAAACTATCGCCTTCCTCTGTGAAGCTCGTGCCTGGTTGACCAATCCCGACCAGCCGCACGGCGCGCACCGACCAAGTAGTTGAGGCTCGCCGAGTAGGATTTACCCTTCACGGGCTGTGGCTTAGTTTGGTCTAGAGCGCTCGGCTGGGGGCCGAGAGATCGGGAGTTCAAATCTCCCCAGCCCGACCAAGACGTGTTCGCGCGCGTAGCAGTAAGTGGCTCCTCCGAACGCAATGAGGAGTTCCACTCCTTGATACGGCGTCTCTGATTGATAGGCCCGCCGTCTTAAGTCATGACGTCCACGACGAAGGTGGCTCCAGCTTTAGGTGCATTCGCGCCAGAGTCCAACGAGCAAGGGACGCAGCGGTCGTCGCTAGGGCGTCGTGGTTCCCGGTCGCCTGAACCGGCGTCGAATCCATTTGAAACTCAAAAAAGCGGCGGCGCCAGCGATCAGAAGCGGTATCCCCGCAATCGTCACCGTGCGCCCGCTCTCTGGTTTCGTCTCTTGCCCGCTCTCGTCATTCACCTCGGTCATAGTTCCCTCGCTATCGAAACATTTGCAGTCACCGCGATCGTAGGACTCAGATTCATCGTCCGGCGCGCGGGAGTGAATTCGAACATAGTTGCTCACCCCGTCAGAGTGCGTGGGTCGGAGAGGGACCCTTCCCTCCACCGGCGTGGTGATTGACCGCGGGCATTTCACTTAGGGCCGAGAGCAGGAACGACTAGGTCGTATGCCGGTCGTGCATGAACATGCACCCCATCGTGTAAACGGCTGACGCCCGCTCACTTTCGCGCAAGCGACAAGGTCCACAATGTAGGGATGCCGGATCCTTTGACGCCCGAGGAGCTGGTAGCCGAGCACGCCAAGTTACGGAGAGACTTTGACATCGTCCGCGCTTACGGAGAAGAGCACCCCGATGAATGGACTGAAGCGCTCTGCGAAAATGAGCCGACAGTGCGGATCATTGTTCTTGTCGCGGGCTCACGACTCGAACGCCACGAACGCGCCTTGCGTGAGCTTGTAAGCCACCCCCATCAACTCGACGTTCGACAAGCGAAGTTCGCTCGACGTCGACTGGAAGAGATAGTTGGCGAAGTTCGTCCGCAGTGGCGAGCCAGCGATCCTGGAACGTTTCTTTCCATGGGCATCGCTCGAGGCACCGTCACGATTCAGGTTCGCGCCGATCAGGAACATCTAGCCGCCGCACTCATCGAACAGTACGGTGACGCGCTGAGCATGAAGGTAGGTGCGTTCGACTATCCGATTGCCTCAGATCGTATTCAAGACGAAACCTCGAATCGCGACACTCGCCGTTCGCAGATTCCACCGATATCGAAGGAACAGTTGAACGTCATCCTCATTGGCGAGTTGACGGTGATTTCCGGTCGGAACCAGAACGGAGTTCTCGAGTTCACGAACAATGGTCCAACCGAGGTGGTGCTTGACACCAACGGGGTCGTCACTGCGCAAGTCGTGGAACCCGCGACCGGCGACGTCGTCGGCGGCTTCGTGGGAGCACAAACCGCCCAACTCATCCAGTACGTACTTCCTTCAATGACGCCGGTGCGCGTCCCATTTGTCGTGGGGACCGCGTCGGTCAAAAGGGAGCTCGGGTACGCGGTGCCTCCCGGTAACTGGATGGTCGACGCGATCGTCACGCTTCACGACGGTGGCGAACGTCGACTACCTCTTCTACCCATTGTCATTCTCGGGCGCTAAGAATACGGACCAATCAGGGATCACGTGTTTTCGCGACCCCTTCGTTACGCGAGTGTTCGCATGTGTTCCTCAAGCTTGTCGTAGCTCGCTTGCATTCCGTCGATGGCGATGGCCGGATCGTCGAGGCGCCCCTGTGCGTGCTCGAACATCGCCGCGAGACTTGACGGGTTCGTGAAGGTGAGCAACGTTGACATCGTCGTGACGCCATCCTCTTCGTGGAGCGTCGTCGTCTCGACGGCCTCATCGTCGGGCCTCAATTCGAACACCCACGTCGCCACCGTCCGTACCGGACGTTCGATCTCGAGGAAGGTGCCGTGGAAGGAACACCGCACGCCGTCATCAAAAACACCCACGTGGCGGTATTGCCCACCGACGCGCAGGTCAATCTCACAGATCTCGAGAGCGTTCTTCCCGCCAGTGAACCAGAGGCGTACATGCTCTGGCTTCGTCAAAACGTCGAAGAGGAGCTCGACGGGCGCGTCGAACTTTCGGGTAACGAGGGTCGCGTGGTCACTCGGGAACTGGAGCGTGGCCGTGCCGTGTCGTGATGTCTTCATTGAATCTCTTCCTTTCGTTGTAGGTCGGTGAGGTAGCCGTCCAGTCGGTCCAGTCGCTTATTCAAGGATCGTTCGTACTTCTGCATCCACTCGTAAAGGGGGCGTAGAGGCTCTTGTTCCAGTCGGTACAGTCGTCGTCGACCTTCCGCACGACACGTGACGAGTCCCACGTCGCTCAACACCCGTAGATGCTTGGATACTTGCGGTTGCGCGAGACGGAGTACGTCGGCAAGCTCTCCGACGGGTCGCTCCCCCGCTACCAGCACGTCGAGGATCTCGCGACGGTGCACTTCGGCGACTGCGTTGAAGATGTCTGAAGTTACCGAGGCCCGTGCCATCGGATCATTATATGCCTATAACGGTATATGTCAAATGGATCTCGGATGAACTTCGAGAGGAACTATCGCCAGTCCTGGACTGCTCGACCGAGTGTCTCGCTCACTTCCGCCCGCAGCACCGTGGCGAGTTCCGTTCGTGAGACGTCGCCTGAGCTGAAGCGGTCAGTTGCGTGAAAACACTCCCAGAAACGGATCAAGCCATCTTCTCCGTCGGAGCTAAACATGTTCGCCGCAAGACGCTGCCACCGATACTGGTACCAGACGTAGTTCAGCGGGCTCATCGGGTCGTCACCGCCGGTGTAGTGAACTTCGAGATCCTCCAACGTGCTGTAGCCCTCCGCACGGATCCGAGCGTCAAGACGTGGACTCTGCGCTCCCTCGATGGAGAGGACCTCAAGCGTGGCAAGACTATCTGGCTGTTTCGTTGCGACGAACGCGTGCAGGGCCACGTTCGCGAAAATCTCGCCCAGCCAGAAGGTGGGCAATCTGAGATCCCCGAGCACTTCGAACGCGTGGCCCAGTTCATGGATCGTAACGAGGTCGAAGAACTGCTGAAGATCCAAGCCACCGACACCGTCGGGGTACGTCGTCAGGAGACGCGCGTAACCGTAAGGCGTCGCGTCGCGAAGCTCCTCCCCCATTGCTACCCAGAAGTCGCCGCGTCCGGCGGGCATCACCACAATGCCGGGGCGGATCTGCCCCTCGTCATCATTGAAGAACGGAAGCCCGTAGGGTTGCCTGCTTGCCCAGTCCGCCTCGTCCGCGACGATGACCGCGATGTCGGGTTCAAGTCCCGAGAACAGTCGACTGAAGTAGCCGTAGGCGTTCGCCGCGATGTCGGCTGAGGCCCTCGCGCGTTCAAGTGAGCCATCGCTGTATCGCACCTCGAAGGGATAGCCGCTGAGGTTCTCCAAACCGGTTCCGAACGTCATCCGGAAAATCTACCGGTCGAATGAAGTGTGCCGATTCTTGCTAGGCGCGTCTCGGGTCAAGGTGGACGGGTGAGCGAGTGAACGTTCGCTCACGTACACAGTGGCGTGGAGTATGTCGTGACGCGCCAGAAATGCATCGCCTCGCGCAGTCACACGAACCAGCCGAGGTACTGAGCACACCATAAATAGCTGGCGCCTGAAGTTCTAGTCCTGATCCAAACAGAGACAAAACGGATGGCCCACAGGATCGAACAGCACACGGACGTTCTTTTGTGGTTGGTAGTCCGCAACAGTTGCTCCCAGCGAGATCGCGTCGGCGGTGGCCGAGTCAAGGTCGTCCACCTGGAAATCGAAGTGCATCATCGGCCGCTGCTCCCCGGGGCGTGGGGGCCAAACGGGTGGCTGGTAGTCGCGCGCCTCATGGAATACGACGAAAGTGAGCCCGGCCGACGCTGAAAGGACCACCGTCCCGGGTTCTTCGTGGACGACCGGCCAATCGAGAAGTTGAGAATAGAAGTTT
>DASZHK010000184.1:0-5764 GCA_035937905.1 Acidimicrobiales bacterium | reverse complement strand
GAAGAGCACGGGCGTGGCCAAGGTCAGCAGCGCCGCTGTCGACAAGATGCCCCACACGAAGACGGGCACGCGGCTCCAGGTCATGCCGGGTGCTCGATAGTTGATCACCGTAATCGCCAAGTTGAAACCGGCGGTCATCATGCCCACGCCAATGATCGCGAAACCAAAGAGATACGAAATCATTCCCGGGCCAGCCTGTGTCTGCAGAGGCGCGTAGCCAGTCCATCCGGTGGGGAAACCGCCGTAAGGCAGGGCGGAGAAGATGACGACGTAACCAATCAGGAACGTCCAGAAACTGAACGCTTCGATGCGCGGGAACGCCATGCGGCGCGCGCCGATCATGAGGGGTATGAAGTAGTTACCGAGCGGCCCGACGACGACGGACGTCGCCATCATCATCATGATCGTGCCGTGCTCGCTGACAATCTTTATATACGTGTCGGCGCTGAAGATGTGCGTCGTCGGATTGAGCAATTCGGTGCGAATGGCCATCGCAAGGAGGCCACCCGTGAAGAGGAATAACAAGACACCGACCACGTACTGCAGACCCACCACTTTGTGGTCCAAGTTGTAGCGGAAGTACTTGCTGAAACCCGTGTACTCGACTTCGTGCGTGGCTTCACGCCCGGTCAATTTTGCTAGCGGGTAGTTCAACGCACCGATGCCGAGGTACCAACCAACGACCATGAACACGAGGGCCAAGAGGTCGGCGACCGAGTTCTGTCCACTGTTCGCGATGTAGGTGTAACTGCTCGCTATGTAGTTTCCGAGCCAGTGTCCGAAGATGTAGCCGAGGAATCCCGCGATGATCGCGGTGCCGAGGTGTTGGCCCTGCCACCCGCTGCCGAACCCTTTTCGTTCCTTTACCGCAACAGGTGACACCGGGCTGTGGTCGTCTACCTGCGTCGGTCGTTCAGCGCTGATGGTCATTGCGCGATCTCCGTTTCCTTAGTCACTAACGTCTGCTCAATTTTCGAGTTGATCATCATCACGAACCAGGCTGCTTCGATCCGTACACCTCTGACGGGCTGTAGGGCGTGACCCCTCCGTCGATGTAGTACCCACCAGCCGCGCCGTTAGCGTCGGGCACGTAGGTCCAGGCGAACGGTGGCAAGTCCTTGGTGTTCTGCGCGTTCGCGGCTTCGGTCTTGGTGGCCCACGCCTCGAAGGCCGCTTGTGACACCACGTTGCCCGAGTTGAACATCGAACCATGCCAGATGCCACACAACTCGCTGCACCGAACAATGAAACTACCCAGCTGCAAGGTCTTCGTGTACGCCACGTTGTTCTGTTGAGGGTTGGCGTCCGCCTTCACCTCAAGCTGGTAAGCCCAAAAGCTGTGAATGACGTCGAGGGACGTCACGTTGAAGGCGATGTCCGTGTTGACCGGCAGGATCAGGTACGGAGACTCGAAGCCGCCGAAGGTCGGATAGCGGTACGTGAACTTCCACTGCTGCGCGATGACCTGTACCGGAAGCACTTGGTTACTGTTCGGTGACCAAGTCGCGGTTCCCGCGAGAGCCGCCGTCTCGGCCTTGATGGCCCCGCTCGGATTCCAAATCGGGTTCGGACCTTCGCCGCCACCAGAACCTTTGCCGGCGACGACTTCTACGGTGCCGTACGCAGCGAGAAGCAGCACGACGACCGTCGTGATGACGATCCACGACGTTTGCAACTTCCGGTTTTCTGCGGCCTGCGGTCCACCGACTGACTCGGGGACTCCCGCCTTCTTCGAACGCCAGTTGATGACGGCGTACCCCATGTACTCCCAAATCGCGACAAGGACGGGGAACGCGACGAGGAAAAGGACGTTGAACGCCTCTTGATTGTCCTTCGCCGTCGTGGTCATTCTCCCGGGAGGTACGTGGGGTCCGACGAGGAACCAGTACAACAAGTCGCCGACAACTGATATTGCGATCCAGATGACCGTTAACCGTTGCAGGTGATTCGGTTCGTTCCGTGATGAGTTCTCTGACGCCATGATTAGCTCACCACTTCCAGAATGCCGCCCATGTAGTTCTGAGTTGACATCGGGCCTCCATTGCCGAACAAGTATCCGAGCCCACAGGGTACGAAGCACTGCCAGTTATACGTACCTGCTGCCGGTGTTTTGAAGCTAAAGGTTTCAATGTTGTGCGGGTTAGCACTGAGTTTGCACGGCGCCACGCTGCACGGCGTGCCCGTCACGCCCACCAACGGCACGCTGAGGTTGAGGGCGGGAACGGTGAAGGTATGCGCGACACCAGCGCCGGTATTCGAGTTGAACACGGTGAGCGGCGCGCCGTTCAATTGGGCGGATCCACCGATCACGCCTTGAACTTGGCCCCACTCTTGATTACGAAGTGGGCTACCGCTGTCGAACTGATCGACCGTCATGTGGACCACGGTGTTCGCGGGAAGCTTCCACGACGTGTCGTGAACCCATTTACCCGTACTTGGATCCATCACGAGGTACGAGACCCACGTGGGGTGCGCACCAAAGCCAATTGAGCCCACTGTTTGCACCGTTAAGTTCACGGGCTGACCAGTTACCTGCGCGTGCGTAAAGTCCACTACCCCACCTGGGACACCCGGTGTTAGGTATGCGGAGACTGCCCACACCACAAGACCTATAGACACCAAGAAGAGCCCAAGTACCGTTGCCAGTCTCCCTCCCTTTGACATTCTCAACTCCTTGCGACGAGGCGTTCCCATTGGAACTCCGAACCAAGAATAACGAGCAGCGTCACTAATGTGAAGACTTGTGGAAGAAAAGAATAAGAGAATTCTCGGAATTCACCTCGGACTCGCTTTTGTCGAACTACTTTGCCTCGCCGGCTTCACCTTTGAGTTTTTACGGGCCCGTTCAGGTAATTCACTTTCCTGGGCCTATGTCTTCGAATGGCCTATCTTCGGCGCCTACGGCGTCTACATGTGGCGAAAGATGCTGCGCGACGAGAAGGGCGCCACGTCCGTGCCAAAGCCACCCTCTCTGACCAGGACCGACGATGCTTTGGACGCGTACAACGAGTACCTGCGACGAGTTCATGACGGGTCGCCAGACGGTCGAAGTGACGCCTGAGCGCTGACGCTCTGACGTTCAGATTCTCTAGTTCACGCCCATTGACGACAGGAGTCCTCGAAGTTCGGAGACCGCTGAAGCCACACCCGACATACTCGAGAGCGGGTCGTCGGGAATCACCCAGCGCAACTCCCCTTTGGGACTAATGAGGAACATGAAGTCGGAGTGGATACTCATCTTGTCCTTGGACGTCATCGACACGCCGATGCCGTACGACGCCCATACCTTTCGAACGCTCGAGAGCTTGCCGGTGACGAAGTAGAAGTTCTTCAGGTGCGCGAGACCGCGAACGGCGATGAAATGGCGAAGGTCTGAGAGGTTCTCGTGATAGGGATCGGCCGCGACCGCCACGATGTCGAGGTTCGCGTTGGCGGACAACTCCGCGCGCACGTTCTCAAGTTGTTTCGCCAGCAAGGGACAGTCGGTCCAACAACGTGGGTCGATAAAGGTCAGCAGTGTCACGCGCTTGGAATGTTCGTCGAGTGAGTACGTCTTGTTGAACTGATCGGTGAGCGTGAACGGGTGGGCCTTCAGGGACGTAGCGGACGCCGGACCATTGTGCGCTTGGTAGAGCGTCGTCTCGGCGCTCGCGAACGTGGTCCCGGCCATCAAGACCGTTGAGAAGAGGATCATGGCTGAGGCGAACGTGGCGACCACGGCCCCGGCACTACTGGTCATCTCACGCGGTAGTCGGCGTACGCGCGGTTCGAGTCCTCGCAGCGCGGGCGACGCGCACCACGCGAGCACCGCCAAGGGGAGTAGTGAGTTCACGTCGGTGGACAGTCCCCCAAAGAGTGACGTGTCCTCTGACACGAACCAAAAGAAGAGACAACCGACGACGAGGGTCCACACTGGCCAGCGCCACCGTCGTGCAGAAGCCATCCAGAGACCGACGGCGCACACGCCCAGCCACAGGATGACCACGACGTTGAATCCTCCACCCATCGTCGCCGCGAGCGAGCCCACGTGACGGACGATCCACGCCAAGAGGTGTGGTTGTGCCGTTTTCGTCATGAAAGTGGTCATCGTCGTGAGAGCGTTGGTATCTCCCCCGTGCCAAAACTGTGTCGAAGGCAAGATCTGCAGCAACGCCGCGAAGCCCACGATGACGCTCAACACTCGTAGGGTGACGCTCGAGAATCGCGTTCGAAACGTCTCGGGCTTTACGAAAAGCCACACGCCGGCGAAGACGTAGAAGAACGTCGCGCCCGGCCATCCAAAGAGGAACGACGCTCCCGACACGAACATCCCGCCCGCGCCGTTGCCGATGAGCCACACCAGCGCCGCCCACCCTGCCGACAGGCCGCCCACGATTCGCCCGGTACGTCCATTGGAGACCAGTAGCACCAAGCCGATGCCGACTTGGAGCCACGCGGTGCCGACCGCCAACGAAATGGGGTGGCTGTTCCAAAGGAAGATCCCGTGCTCCATGAGCCAGTGCAACCACGACGGCGTGCCGGTCGTCAGCGGCGCGACCACGTTGTTGGCAAGACCAAGCGGCATCGACGCTTGAAACTGAAGGAAACCGTCGAACAACCAGATGGCGCCGAACGCCCAGCGTAGGTAGGTCCGTGCACGAGGCTCACTCGTGCCGTCACTCGACATATTGAAGTTCAGGATTTTGCGTGTCGCGACGAGGACCACCATCATCACGATCGCGATGGCCGCGAGCCACACCAACCCGGTGACGAAAAGTGAGTGACGAAACATGGTCACCACGAGAGAGTTGGTCAAATTAATTGACTGTTGACTCATGCCGGGCACGAAGCAACTCCTTTAAGAAGGGGGGAATCTTCCTACTTTAGATGTTCGACGCACGTGGCGAGAACGCCGTTCACGAACGACGCCGATCCCTCCGTCGAGTAGATCTTGGCGAACTCCACCGATTCGTCGAGGACGACCGCCACCGGAGGGGCGTCGTCCATGATCAATTCTCCGAGCGCCAACGACATGATCAAACGGTCCATAAGGGCCAGACGATCGAGCGGCCAGTCGATCGAGTTCTCCGTGATGAGCTCTTCGATCCGGGGACGATTCTCCTCGGTGGACGTCAGAATTGACACCGTGTACTGGTCCGGCGCGATGACTAGTTCACTCACGATGGCACTGAACGGGCGCCCCTTCATGCTCGCCTCGTACGCAAGTTCGAGAGCCCGTTCGCGAGCGAGGTGACGACGTTGGCCGAGTTCGCTCACCCTACGCTCGGGTCATGTACTCGCCGGTGCGCGTGTCGACCTTGATCGCCTCACCGGGACCGACGAAGAGCGGCACCTGGACCACGTAGCCGGTCTCGAGCGTGGCGGGCTTGCGCGCGCCGGACACGCGGTCACCTTGGACGCCGGGTTCGGTCTCGGCGATGGTGAGCTCCACTGACGCGGGCAGTTCTACCCCGATGATCTCGTCGTTGTACGAGATCAGCATGGCCTTACCCGTCTCCTTCAAGAAGTTGGTTGCTTCGCCGAGGCTCTTCGACGACACGGGCAACTGCTCGAAGTTGGACTGGTCCATGAAGATGTAGTCGTCCCCGTCGCGGTAGAGATACTGGGTGTCGCGCTTGTCGATGATGGCTTGTTCGAGGCGCTCATCGGCACGGTACGTGCGTTCGATCACGGCGCCAGAGCGAGCGTTTCGCAGCTTGGTGCGCATGAAGGCGCCGCCCTTGCCAGGCTTCACGTGCTGAAATTCCATCACCGTAAAGAGACC
>DASZHK010000183.1:0-7506 GCA_035937905.1 Acidimicrobiales bacterium | reverse complement strand
GGTCGTGTTCGCGCACAGTATTGACTTCGGGACCAAAGGATTCGCCAACTTGGTCGAGCTCGCGTACCTTCAACAGCGTGTCGCCGGAGAAACGTCTTCGGACGTCGGACCACTGACGCTGATCGTCAAGTCTGCTCACGTGTACGACAGCGAGGTCGAGCTTATGAATGACGTTCTCTTGAAAAGTGCGGAGAGTTCGTAAGTCCTTTAGGGCGTATCGTCCAGCCCGACGTGGTCGACTAAAACGGTTGCGGGCGAAGGCCGCTTCCTCGGTCGGGCAGCATGGACTCTGACACACCGAGATTTACTGACACTCGGTGAAGCAACGCGAGCAGCTGCTCACGCTCACTAGGTTCGAGGCCCGCGCAGATGCGCGCCTCTTGTCCCATCGCGGCGGTGAACGCTTCAGCCTGCAGGGCGTCGCCGCGCGCGGTCAGGTGCAGCGTGCGCGTCCGTCGGTCCGACGAGCGCAACCGTCGTTCGAGGAGACCGGCCCCTTCAAGATGGTCAACGATCGCCACCATCGTGCTCGCCGGGATACCCAAGTGATCGCCAATCACTTGTTGCGACTGGCCCTCGTCGCCGTGCACCGTGCGTAGGACCGCGAAGTGTCGTGGCTCCAGTCCCAGTGCGCCAACGAGGTCCCCGAACTGACGTGCGTTCTCAAGTCCGAGTTGGGACAAAGTGAAACACACTGATTGTCCAGTGCCCCCCTCGTGGGTCCCGTGGAACGGGAACTTTGCGTCTGGAGGTATTTGGTCCATAGTTCATTGTACCGCAGAAAGATTCGTGATAGAACTATTCGAACCTGATTAATTCTGAACCGAAGGATAGCGACATGATGCGCCTAGAACCTAGAGAATCATCCGCTCTTCGTCGTTTGGCCCGAACCGTGATCCGCCATCGCCGCAAGGTAATGCTCGCGTGGCTCTTGTGTTTCGTCGCTGGCGGGTACGCGGCGTCACAGCTCACCAGTCGGCTGAGTTACGACTTCTCGCTCCCGGGCCAGCCCGCCTACGAAACGGGCGTGAAGATCATGCACCTCTACGGCAACGGTGGTAACACCACGCCCGCGATCCTGGTCGTCACCGTTGCGTCCGGACAGAGCGTCAGCGGAGAGCACGCGGCGATCGCGTCCGCGTTCTCGGCCGCGCGTCGAGCGAATCCCGAGGTCCGCATCGTTGACTTCGCCAATACGAACAACGCCAGTTTCGTCACGTCGAACGGACGAACGACGTTCGCGTATTTGTTCGCGCCGCCCAACAATGGACTCGGTGCCGACGCGCGCGTGAACGCCGTTGAGAGCAGCGTCGCCAAGGCGCTGCCGAACGACAACGTCGGACTCACGGGCATTGCGGCCCTGAGCTCGGGTGGTTCGTCCAAAGGCCCGAGCATCCTCATCGAAACGTTGGTCGCCGGCGTCGGCGCGCTCGCGGTATTGGCGTTCGTCTTCGCGTCCTTTCTGGCGCTCCTTCCACTCTTGATCGCTTCGGTGTCGATCTTGACCACGTTCCTTTTGCTGCTCGGACTCTCCTACGTCACCACGGTCTCGTTCATCGTGCAGTTCCTGGTCTCGCTCGTCGGTCTCGGTGTGGCGATTGACTACTCACTACTTCTCGTGACGCGCTGGCGAGAAGAGCGAGCACGTGGCAACTCCAATGAGGAGGCGTTGGTCACCGCGATGCAGACCGCGGGACACGCGGTTCTGCTCTCCGGACTCACCGTGGCGATTGGTCTGATGTCGCTCATCGTGCTCCCGGTACCGTTCCTTCGAAGCACGGGCCTCGGCGGGATGTTGATTCCCCTGGTGTCGGTGGCGGTCGTGCTCACGCTGTTACCCGCGATCCTTGCGAGCGTGGGGCCACGTTGGGACTGGCCGCGACTTCGCAATGAGGCGACCGCGAGTCGTGGGTGGACGGCGTGGGCGAGAGGGATCGCTCGACGTCCCTGGATCGGCGTCATCGTCGCGGTCCTTGTGCTTGGCGTCGCGACGTTCCCGGTCTTGCACTTGCGAGTCGGACAGACGTCCGCTCAATCCGAAGCCCAGAGTGGACCTGCCCATCAGCAGTACCAAACGTTGCTCGCGGGGGGCGTCCCCGCGGGCGTCATCACGCCCATGGAAGTGCTGGTGCACTCGTCGAAGGCGAACGCGACCATCGCGGCGCTGAAGTCCGTCACTGGCGTCGCGATGGTCGCGTTGCCGAGCGGCAGTACTGGAACGCGAGCGGGTGAGGCGGACGTCATCGTCGTGCCAACGATTGAGACCGTCAACAGCGCGACGCTCGCTCCGTCACGAAACGTCGAACGAGCGCTGACGAGCTTGTCGGGAGTCGTGGGCGTGACGGGCGAAGGTCCGGGTCAACAGGCGTTCACGTCGGCCGTCTACGGGAACGTTCCCCTCATGTTGCTCGTCTTGGCACTGCTCACCTTCTTGTTGCTGGCGCGAGCGCTTAGGTCCGTCGTCCTTGCGATAAAGGCGGTGGTCCTCAACGTCCTCTCGCTCGCGGCGACGTTCGGCCTCCTCACGTGGTTCTGGCAGGACGGTCACCTGTCCTCACCGATCTTCGGTATTCCGGCGACCGGAGCCATCACCTTCTGGGTACCCATCTCGGTGTTCGCGTTCCTGTTCGGGCTCTCGATGGACTACGAGGTCTTCATCCTCACCCGGGTGCGCGAAGAGTACGACGGTGGGCGCTCTACCAAGGAAGCCCTGGTCGAAGGTCTCGCGCGAACCGGTCGGTTGGTCACGAGCGCCGCGTTGATCTTGTTCTTGGCGTTCGTCAGTCTGGCGTCGGCGCCGCTGACCGACGTGAAGATCATGGCGACGGGTCTCGGCATAGGCATCCTTTTGGACGCCACCATCATTAGGGCGCTCTTCGTGCCATCGATGGTCGTGTTGTTCGGTCGAATTAACTGGTGGTTTCCGCGCCCACTCGCACGACTGCTGCTCGTCAAGCCCCGTCACGACACGGCTGAAGCCGCCCAACCGTAAGAATCGTCGTCGCACTCTGCGTACGGTGATTCAAATGTCCACCGACGTGACGTGCGCAACGACAGTGAGACGCGTCGCGGCATCCCAACGTTTCTTAGAAACAACAAAGAGTTCCTTTATGTCAATTCGCTGAGATGTTTTCTTCGCGTGCGACGCGACGTCATTGTGCTGTTGTAACAAAGAAAAAAGGGCGTATGACAATTTTGTCATTTCGAATTGCGCGCGAACGCGAGTACTGCGTATTTGATTTTGCAACGCGTCGTCGCTGTTTTAAAATGGTGAGTGCGGCGATGTGAAACGTTCGTCGTCGTGCTGGTTTCGCGACCAGGAAACAGATGAAAGGAAACAGGACCATGGGACTACCCGGAATGGTGTTAAGTGGAATTTCAGCTGCCGTGGGGGCCATCATGTACTGGGCGGTCACGGCACAAAGCTCAAACGTCGTTCAAAATCACGGATTTCGACTGTCTACGCTGGGGATCATCTTGATGATCGCCGGAGCAGTGGGCTTCGTGATTTCGACTGCCGTGTTCGTCGCGTCGCGTCGGGCACCCTCGGCACCATCACGCACGATGACTCGCGAGACGGTCGACGAGAATGGACGTACTTCGTTGGTTCACGAAGAGCAGAACAAGTAAGCCCTTCGTGAGGATGTCCTTCGACATCCGATTGAGGCGACGCACTTTCACGAACTTTTGACTTTCGTGATGTGGTGAGCGACGTCTCCCCGAAGAAAACGCAAGAGCGAAAGGAGTACCCGTGATTCTCATTGGCGTAGTGCTTATGATCCTTGGACTGCTGACCGGATACGCGATTCTGTGGTCCGTAGGAATTATTGTCGTCGTCATCGGGCTGGTACTGTGGCTCCTCGGAGCACTCGGTCACGCCGTTGGTGGTCGTCGGCACTACTACTAGCGAGGAATTCTCGCTCCCACGGAGCGCACCATTGTGTGCGTTCCGTGGGAGCGTTTTCAACGTGTAGCCGATAATGTGAACACGCGGCGACTGACTCCGCGTGATGGCCGATCTAACGGTTGGCGGACGACACGGTGGCGCGAGCCACAGCGACACTGGTCGAAGTCTTGAGTGTCACGCGGATCCTTGCGAATGACGCGAGATAATTGGCGACTGATTTAGCACGCGCCTTAGCGAGAGCGGCGTCATCTTTCGCGAATCCCGTGATGGTGACGGTCGCGCCGGAAGAGAGTTTCGAGGCAAGAGTCTTTAGCGCTTTCTTGGACTCCGCGCTGAGTGCGCTGCTCTTTCCGATGAAGCTCACCGTGATGCTGACCGGACCGGCCGTCGACACTTTGGCAATGAAGGTGACGATGGTCGAGGGCGACGAGACGCTCGGGTTGGTGGTGTTCGCGGCCTTGGTCGCAACAACCACGCACGTTCCGGCGCTAGCGGCCGAAAGTGTGCCGCCGGCGATAGCGCATCCCGTCGCCGTGCCGTTGGAGGCGTTGTAGGTCAGCGCGCCGCCACCGTCGTCGCCACTCGTGGCGAGGGGGAGAGGTGTACCGACCTGGCCCGCGATCGTTGTGATCGTCAATGTCGCTTGGACGCTCGGTGGGGGCGTACCGCCACCTCCGCCCGATGAAGGCGGCGTCGGTGGTGTTGGTGGTGCGGCTGAGCCAGACACCGGAACCCCGAAGTTGCCGACGTTCGTTGCCAGCGTGGCCACGCCGTTGAAAGATTGAACGAAGCTCCCCGATGACCCGGGCGGCGAGAAATCCACCGTGAAGCTGACCGTGTCGCCCGGATTGAGGGTCGCGTTGGCGGGAGGAGCGGGCACGGTAAAGGGCAACACGGGTGTGTTGAAGCCTGTAATAGAGACAGGACTCGACGATACGTTGGTGAACGTGACGAGTTGGCTCACCAACGGTCCGCCGATGGGCTGGAGGGTGAAGTCGGCGGAGGCGGGCGACGCATTCAGCGGAGTGGTGGCGGCAAGACCCTGGCCGTTGAGCGTCGCCACTGCCGTCGGACCAGAGTGATTAGCCGTGAGCGTTCCACTCAACGTTCCGATTCCGTCAGGGGTGAAGGTGACGGGCACGGTGATCGTCTGACCCGTTGACAACGTCGCGGGAAGAGTTTGGCTCGGCGTACCAATAGTGAACGCCGAACCGGTAGGGGTGAATGAGGAAATCGTGGTCGGAGACGTCGCGGTAAACGTCGCAGTTGAAGTGGCCGTTTGCGACACGACCGTTGGGGAGAAGTCGACCGTGGCACCGGAGAGTGATTGTCCCGACGTCAAGATACCGAAACCAATGAGCGCGCCATCACTGGTGCCGTTCTTCGCACCGACGTAGACGTCGCCGTTGTCGACGGCAGGTTCGGAGAACTTCGTCGCGCTGCCGAGGGCGGCGTGCCATACCTCGGTCAAGGTGCCATGAGCGCCTGGATTTTGGGGGATCGGGTTGTAGGCCTGAAGCTCGCCACCGGCACCACTCGCGTCTGCCGTGTGCGTAACCCACAGCAATGCCGAACCGGACGTAGTGCCATTCGAGGTGATAATTGGTTTTCCGGATCCGAAGCCGAACAAGTAACCAGAGTTGTACGTCGAGCCAACGAGATTGAAACTGATGACCCCAGTGCCACTGATGACCTCTTTGAAGGCGTCAAGCGCTCCACCGCCCATGTCGGCTGGAGCATTACCTGCGGTAGGAAGGTAGAGGTAGCCTCCGTCCCCGGGCCACAGGGCTGGCTTTGACCAGACGCCACCGCCCGTTGACGTTTCGGACAGCACCGCGTCACCCCCACTCGGTCCCTGTTGATACCCTCCGAGCGAGTTCATGTTGAGCGCGTACAGCACACCTTCTTTGCCTACTTGCAGCAGGACGTTGGGCTCCTGCGGAGTACTCATACTCGGCGGGAGTGCGACGCCGCCTCCCGAGCCGAGGTCACCATCGTACGAATTCAAGTTCGCCGCGTCCGCAGGGATGAAAAAATCACTGAGTTGGAGCGTGCCACTCGAGGCACTCAACTCGACGACCGCTTCACCAAGATTGTGTACCGTCGTGTCACTACCGAGTGCCGGACCACTGGGTAACGTACCGTTTCCCGTCGAGAAGTAGATATTGCCTTGGCTGTCCACGACCGGCGCCGAACCCGACTGCCAGATACCTGCTCGTCCACCCCCTCCGCTGCCGGTCTCGCTCGCCCACATCGTGGTGATGTTGTGCGACGTCGTGGACACGCCGATCAACCAGCCGTCCCAACTTCCGTAGTCGCACTGGGAACTGAAGGCGGCGTACACGACCCCGTTCACCAGGATCAGTCCTGGACGCTGGGTCTGCCACTGACCGTTGAACACCGAGCCAGGGTCGTTGTCAGCGTGGCCTTGGATGGGCACCCCCGTCGTGGGCCATCCCACTGGTGTGGCGCCGGTCTGTACGTTCACCGCGTCCATGAAGAATTGCGTCGGTGTATTGATACCACCCGTCGCTGCGACGAAGTAGGCGATGCCGGTCGATGAGTCAATGACCGGCGTGCCCGTGATCCCCATGTTCGCTCCGATATCGCCGCAACTCGTCTGCGCTAGCGGGTCGGCCGGCGTACCAAAGTTGCGTTGCCACGTGACTTGGCCGCTCGCCGAGTTGAGTCCGTAGGCGTAATCCTTCTCGGTGACGGCGAGCACCGTCGGTTGCGCGATCAGCGGTTGGGCGTAGACCTGACCGATAAGAAGTGTGTTGAACAGTTGGCCGAAACTTCCATTCGCGACCGCAGATGGCGTGAGCTGGGGTTCGTTTGGGTACCAACCCGTCTCAAGATTGTCAGACGAAATTTGCAGGGTGTCGGCAGACGCGTTCGATACTCCGACCAACGACAGGAAAGTGAAACCGAACGCCGACAATGAGATGAGTACGCCGAGCGTGGCCCGCGATCTGTTCCAACGAGATCGCGGGGAAGGCGAACGCTTGGTGAAGGTTCCGCGAACGTCGTTGGACAACATGGTCGATACGGTACTCGGTAGTGGTAATGGGGTTACAGCACGGAAGAACCCGTCTTAACGGTGAGTCTGACTGAGGTTTCGCGCAACCGTCTGGCACTGACGGTCCGTGCAAACCCCATGTATTACCAAGTTCGGTTCCTCAGCAATCGAACGCACGCCGTGGTCGAAACCGGTGATATCGGTAGAGTTGGACCGTGAGTTCGTCCTCTGGTCCCCGAACTCAGCGACGTGGAAAATTGATCTTCATTTTCGGTCGTCACAGCGGTTCAAGCACCGAAAGTCGCGAGAAGTCGTGAGCCCCGTCGAAAATAGTGGCATCAGGAGCCCACGATTCATCGTTCTCTCCCTTGTCGTCATCGTTTTGCTGATCGCTGGTGCAACAACTGCGGTTTTGGTAACCGGTTCAGCCAAGCCCAAAGTCGGACCCGAGGGTGTTGTCGTGCTGAACGTGCCCAACTTGGCCCCGGCCAGTACGACCCAAAATGGCCAGACCGTTGACGGCATCACGTGTCGGCCATTGGCGAAAGAGACGGTTAAGTACCACGTTCACATCCACGTA
>DASZHK010000182.1:0-10246 GCA_035937905.1 Acidimicrobiales bacterium | reverse complement strand
GACGTGGGCATCGACGCCACGGTCGGACTCGATCGAGCCGACGACCTTTACCAGAAGATCTTCTTCGAATACGGTGACGATTCGGTCGCGCAACTCGGTGGCGTGCACTTGGCCTGCGAACAGGCGAGCAACCTCTTGACCAAGGTTCTCGAACGTGGTCGACTCATGAGCTACTTAGAGCAGTCGACGCGCTACTTGGGTTACGACCGCAGACTCGGCAACGGCCTTTACCGCTTCTATCGCGACAACGACGTGCTCGAATCGCGCTTCGGCGCACGCTACATCGGTGAGATGGACCGCATGTTCGACACGTACCGTGAACTGTTGCCAATACTGACGGACTGGCTCACGCTCAAGTACCCGAAGACTCCCGCCGACACCGACTTCGTCTACCGACAGGCAATTCGCGCCAAGGCGCTTGACGGTCTGCGCGGACTTTTGCCGGCGAGCGCGCTGTCGAATCTCGGCATCTACGCGTCCGGTCAGGCATACGAATCGCTCTTACTTCGTATGCGAGCCCACCCGCTACCCGAAGTGCGCGACTACGCCCAGATGATGCTCGACGAACTCGTGAAGGTGATTCCTTCGTTCCTGAAACGTCTCGACGTTCCCGAGCGAGGCGTCGCCTGGACCAATTACTTGCGCGACACGCGAAGTGCGACGTACGCGCTTCTCCAAGGGATCGAGCACGACGTCGCGGACGAGGAGCCGGGGGAGTGCGTTCGCCTGGTCGCGTTCGACCCCGAAGGGGAGCTTCGCGTCCTCGAAGCCATCGTCTTCGCCAACTCCACGACCTCGCACGATGACGCCGCTCGACGCGTCGGCGCGATGAGCTCGAGCGAGCGAGCAGACCTCCTCACGACGTACGTGGGCGAGCGCGGTAATCGTCGTCACCGCCCGGGACGGGCGTTCGAACGCACCGACTACCGATTCGAGATCGTCAGCGACTACGGCGCGTTTCGAGACCTCCAGCGCCACCGGCTGCTCACGATCGAGTGGCAGCCACTCACCGTCGACCTGGGTTTCGACGTGCCCGAGGTCGTCGTCGAGGCCGGACTCGCCGAGCGCTACCAGGAGTCCCTGCAGCGCTCCGCGGACCTCTTTAACGACCTCCGAGAAGACTTCCCTGACCGGGCACAGTACTGCGTGGCGCTGGCTTTTCGCATCAGCTACGTGATGCAGATGAACGCCCGCGAGGCAATGCATCTCATTGAGCTTCGATCCGGACCTCAGGGCCATCCGAGTTACCGCAGAATCGCGCATGAGATGGTTCGTCAGATCCGTGAAACCGCCGGTCACGAGGCGATATCGAAGGCGATGAGCTACGTGGACTTCTCCGAAACGGACCTGGAACGTCTCGAAGCGGAGCGCGCGGCAGAGCGAAGTCGTCTGAATCGGTAGAAAATCCGAGATTTATGCACTCCTTAGGTCCAAATGGCACACGCCACGGCAAAAAGGCCTTACAATGCCTGCGCTACAGAAGAGGAATTTATGGCAAGTGAAGTTGATAGCGACGAAGTATTTGACGAGGAAGAGCTCGCGGACGGTTTCGACGAAGAAATCGTAAGTGAAGAAGAGTTGGAGGACGTCGTCGACGCCATCGACGACGATGAGGCAGACGACGTCGATGAAGTAGCCGTCGTGGCCCTGGTGGAGGATGACGAAGTCGTCCCCGTGGCAGCCGTGGTAGTTGAGGATGACGACGACGTCGTGGACGACGCGGACGTAGAGCTCGCCCTCGATGAAGTTCTCGCGGAGACCATTCTTCGCACGTCGGTGCCCGAGGATGACGACGAGGCCCCCCTCGAAGTCGATCCGACGCTCGACACCACCGAAGCGATCCTGCCAAAGCAGGATGACGAATTTCGTTGCAAGTCGTGTCGCTTGCTGAAAAAGACGAGTCAACTGGCTGACAAGGCCAGCATGCTCTGTCGTGACTGTGTCTAAGAACTCCGTCGCGTAACGTGAACGTTTCGCTCGTGTCGGCTGTCACGCCCGAACTCGAGACACTCTGGGAACACGCGCACAACGACGTGATCGTCAAGCGCGGCGGTGTCGCCTTGATGCGAACGCTGTGCGGATCGACCGAAGTGAGGGACCTGTTGGGTCAGGTTGTCGCGTCGTCGTCGCTGTGGGTCATTGACGACGACGACCTACTCATCGGGTTCGTCGTCTGTCGTGAGCAGGTCGTTGAAGCGATCTACGTAGCGAATCCCCATCGTCGAAAGAAGGCAGCGACGACGCTCGTTCGCACGCTGCTCGCTAGTTCGACACCTCCGCTGGACGCGTACGCGCTTCCCGGGGATCGCGCGATGAAGTCGCTCTACGAATCGCTGGGCTGGAAAGCCCGGTTACTTACGATGCGCGGCGCGTAGGCGGCCGACGAACGATTCTTGTGGGCGGAGGTGGTGGTGGCACCTTCATACCGAGCAACTTGGCCAATTCGGGGATCGCGCCCGCGTTATGCACCGCCACCGCGTGACTGGTCTCATCGGTTGGAATGCCGAGAGGCTTCACGTTGCGTCGAATGGACGTGTCGGCCGTAAGTTCGACGATCTCGTTCCAGAGCTTGGGGTCTTGTTCCGCACTCAGCGTCTCGGAGACGAGCGCGACGACTCGACCGGCTGCGTCCGCGCTGACGCGCGTCGAAACGTCAGGCGGACGTGCGACGAGACCGAGGGCTTCTTTGACGTTCTTCGAGTTGATTGCAGCCTCGAGCTTCTCGTTCCACTGCGCGCGCAAGTGCTCCACGCGCGCAGTGAGCGACACCTGAAGCTCCTTGAGTTGTGCACGAGCCTCGTCGTCAAGCGAGACCGTCTTGGCTGACGTCACGACGGCACGGAGATCACGTAGGCGTAACTCACGACCGGCACCGATCGCACCACCGGCGCGGTCTTTCCAGAGGGCCAGGTTGGTCCTGTTGAGCAACTCCTCGGCGATGCGATCAATGGTGGTGGGGTCGACCGTTGGACGACCCTGCGAAGAAGCGTTTTTGTTCTGCTGCTCGACGGCAGTGCGAACGGCGGGCATCCCACCTCGAAGAAGTTGCTCGGCGACCGGCAACTGTTCTGGCGACAAGGTCGCGAGTAGAGCGTTGCGGTGCGTCGTCGTGAGGGGCGCCTGTTGGGGACCGTGCGAACGCTCGGGACGTGCCGGACGACCGCCTCGATCGCTGCGTGGCGCTCGGGTCGTGCGATCCGAGCGCGGTGCACCGTCTGGCGTCTCGCTACGTGGTCCGCGTGATGGTCGATCGCTCGGAGCGCGCTCGCCGCGTGGGTGATCGGCCCGAGGAGCACGCGCCGGACGTTCGCTGGAGGCGCCAGCGCCCTCGCGGGGCTCTCGTCGTGTGCTCGGACGTTTGGTACCTTCACGGCGTGCGCCGTCACGGCGAGCCGAGTCGCTACGTTCACCGTCACGCCGAGTGCCACGGCCCTTAGGCGCGTACGTCACGACGACATCAGGTCCCGTCTTCACTTCTGGGATGAGTTCGAGGCGCTCATTCTTTGGATCCAACGGGGGAGCCGTCTTAGGAGCCATCACCGAAAGGACTTCAATGCCTTCCATGTACTGCTCAATGTCGGCACGATAGACGTTGCCGATCACGGGTCCACCGGGGACAAGTGACGCTTGGAGGACGCCCTTGGGTAGCTTCGCGCCCGCGGCACGCCACGTCGCGAGGTCGCCACTCAAACTGGTTATTTCGATCTCAATGCGTCGAGACATAGGGCTCTAATCTAGTCGCTGGGCACTAAGTAAACATTTCGATGCCACTTAGTCCATTTTTAATCTCGGTTGCCTAGCATGGCTCCGTGAGTACCATGCCACCGGACAACGCCGGAGAGAATGAAGTTGATCCGACGTCGGTGATTCCCAGAGTGAGCGATCCGACGTCGCCCCACGTGGTCACTCCCGGTCCGGCGTTTGAAGCGCCCCAAGCACACTGGTCGACGGCAGCTGAACCTTTGCGAGATCCATCGAGCTCATCGTCCCAAGAGTTCATCGCTCCCGCACCCTCGCGCACGTCAGTCGTTGACGAGGCGCCTCTCGCTTCACAAGTTCGCAAAAGTCGCACACTTTGGTCCACTCGACTATCTCTCCTTCTCGTCGCTGCGCTGGTTGGAGGACTCGCTGGTCACTTCGCGTCGCCAAACTCATCTTCCACCCCGGGCGTCACCATCAACGAAGTGAGTACGTCACCCGCCGGCGCCGTGTTACCGAGTGGTCTGAGCATTCCCAAATTGGTCCAGAACACCCTGCCCTCCGTCGTCAGCATTGACGTCAAGGGCGGCGGTACCGAGGACCAGGGCACGGGCATGATCATCTCGAAGGGCGGTCTCGTGCTCACGAACAATCACGTGATCGCGGCAGCCGTGAACGGTGGCTCGATATCCATTACGCGAAGTGGTTCCACCAAGAGTCAATCGGCGACGTTGATCGGCACGAACCCGATCGACGACGTCGCGCTTATCAAGATCAACGGCGCGTCCAACCTTCCCGTCGTCACGTTCGGCAATTCCAATGCCCTGGTCGCGGGTGACGCCGTCGTCGCGATCGGCAACGCACTCGGACTCGCCGCGGGAACGCCCACGGTCACTCAGGGCATCGTCTCGGCCCTCGGTCGTACGGTCACCGCCGGTACGTCGACGTCATCAGAGACGCTGAACAACATGATCCAAACCGACGCCGCAATCAACCCCGGTAACTCTGGGGGACCGTTGCTCGATTCAAGTGGCAACGTCATTGGCATGAACACCGCGGTCGCGGGCACGTTGGCCGACGGCGAGACGACGCAGAACATCGGTTTCGCCATTCCCGTTGCGACGATCCAGTCACTCCTTAAGTCCCTGATGGCGGGCCAGAGCGTCGTCAATCACGGTGCCTTCATCGGCGTCGAGATCGAATCGATGACGCCGTCGCTTCAACAGCAGTACGGCTTCACGGTGTCGAGCGGCGCGGTGGTGATGAGTGTGATTGCTGGGACGGGCGCCGCGTCAGCGGGCGTGAAGCAAGGTGACATCATCGTCGGCATCAACAAGTCGCGGATCCAAAGTGCGCAAGACGTCAGCTCGGTCACCTCCGCGCTGAAGCCCGGTGATCAGGTTGTTCTTCACATCGTGCGTGGCACCAAACACTTGACCATCAACGTCACGCTTGGGCGCGCGCCCGCGAGTTAAGCGAGCGTCGCAATACCGCCGTCGACGGGCAGAATTGCGCCCGTGATGTAACTGGCAGCGGGTGACGCGAGAAAGATCGCCGCGCCAGCCATGTCGGAGGGTTGACCGATCCGTTTCATCGGAGCACTTTCGGCGATGGCGTCACCAAAAGCTTCGAGCGTGGCGTGCATCATCTTCGACTCAAAGGGACCGGGCGCGATCGCGTTGACGGTGACGAGCGGCGCCAGGAACTTCGCCAAGTGACGCGTCAGCTGATGGACGGCTGCCTTCGACGCGGAGTACGCGTAGGTCTCCATGGACGGCACGTGGAGACCATCAATCGAGCCGATGTTGATCACACGCGATGGCTTGTCGTTGGTCGCGCCCGCTTCGAGGAGCGGACGCAGGAATTTCGTGAGGTGAAAGACGCCCTTCACGTTGAGTGCGAGCACCCGTTCGAACGCGACTTCGTCGTAGGTCTCCATTGGCGCTCCCCACGTCGCACCGGCGTTGTTCACGAGGACGTCGAGACGTGTTTCGCGAGCACCGATTTCGCTGGCCAGCCGTCGGCACTCTGCTTCGCTCGAGAGATCCGCCGGTAGGGAAGTGCACGGACCGATCTTCGAGAGCTCCTTCGCCAACGCGTCGCCCACCTCAGCCTTACGTGACGAGATGTACACCGTGGCGCCCGCGTCAACGAAGCCGCGCGCGATCATCTCCCCGATTCCCCTGGAACCTCCGGTGACGAGTACGACCTTGCCCGAGACGTCAAAGAGTGAGTTCATGTGGCGAAGTGTAGGTCAGGCTCTTTCAGTGACGAGGAACGCGGCGCGGGGCCGGGGGAGTTCAGGATGTCGCTCGTGGGCGACCGTCAGCGCCTCGTCGACGTCAAAGGCCAGGACGAACTCCTGCGTGACGTTACGAAAAGGATCGCCCCAGATGACCCGGTAACGATGAAGGCCCCGTGGGGCCACTGCTAGTTCGCGACGCGAAGTCGCGTGATGGATACGGACGAGACGTCGGACTTGTCGTCCTGGGCGTACTGAGCTCGCACCGTCCACACCCCGTTGGCGTCGAAGTTGAAGGCGCACTCCACTTGGCTCTTCTGTACGGGCTGGAAACCACACACGAGGTTCGAAACGCCGGAGTTATCAGGTGCTATTGCAACCATGCGAACAACGCCCGCCGTGTGCTCTGGAAGGACATCCGCAATGACATTAAAGTCACCGTTGCTGGCGGACGCCGGCAACGAGTTGTCGCTGAAGTCAAAGGAAAGGACGATCGGCAACGAGAGTGGCGTGTCGGCGGCGGCCGGAAGCGCGAGTATACCTACGCTGCTCGCTACAAAGAGCGCAGCCAAAAGTGCCCGTCGCATGCGCATTACTATAACAGGAACTAACCCGTATATCGCCGATAATGTTCGTTATGTAAAGTTAGAAATAAAGTGACTGAAACGGACAGACCGGCTCGCTTCCCTTCAAACACTGCCCTACAGAGGTCGTTCGCTAATTTTTGAGTACTTCATGTCCGCGCACGTCACCCTCAAGCCCCGCGAATTTGTAATGGCATTGTCATCTACGGCGGTCGGTGGATTCGTCGGAACGATGTTGCGCGACCTTCTTCTTCGACTCGAGCGTTTACCGTCGCCGACGTCAATCTTCGTGACGTGGCCCCAAGAGATCCCGTGGGCGCTGCTGTCCATCAACTTTGTCGGCGTGTTCGTGGCCACGCGCCTCTTGCGCGGGCCCCTGCGTGCCCACGATCCGAACGACTTGACCCGGCTCCTCATCATCACCGGGTTCTTTGGTGGACTCACGTCGTACTCGGGCCTCTTCGTCGATCTCGCAGGAATCTGGCACCTTTGTATAGGCGGGGCCATTGGCGTGGCTGTGGGGGCCGTTCTGAGCGGCGCTCTCGCGGCGTGGTTGGGACTGTTGGGGCACCGGCGATGACGTTGCTCCTCATTTCGCTCTTTGGCGCCCTCGGTTGCGTCGTTCGCTACTTGATGGAGTATGGCGTTCGCCGTCATCACCCCACGAACCGACCATGGGCCACCGTCGCAGCCAACGCACTTGGCAGTGGCGTCGCTGGCTACGCGGCCTATCGACTTGTCGGTTCGGCGGACGTGCACGTTCGTGACGTCGTGTTGACGGGATTCTGCGGGGGACTGACCACGTTCTCCTCGGCCTTCGCCATACCGGCGATCTTGCAACGCGAACACCACTGGGGCTACTCCCTCGCCCTGGTCATCACTACCCCACTGACCTGCGCGGGACTCTTCACCTTGGGCATGGCACTCGCACACCTGTAAGGCATCGAAACGGAGGCGACGTTGGCGACGCGTCGCGGAACGCCTTAGAGCTTGACGGGACCACGCTCCGATTCGCTCAGATCAGAAAAGTCCGTCATCGCGGCTGACTTCTTCGGCATCATGAACGCGGCGACGAGCCCGACGACCAACAAGGCGATCGCACTGTAGGGAGCCCAGACAGTGGGCGCCGTGACCTTGTAGATCGCGCCGTAGATCGCCGCGATGGTCACGAGTCCCCCGACGAGGCACGCGAGGTAGAGCTGCCAGGACTTGCCACTCGCTCGAAGTCCACGAAGCGCCCCCAGCGCGATGAAGAGGTAGATCACCGCGATCGCGAAGCCGCCGAACGTCGACATCCACGAGAACATCGACACGTACTCGGGCAGTCCGTGTGGCGGCGAGGTCGGAATGGCGAACACGGTGGTCCAGGCCACTAGCGCAATGATCACGCCGTAGATAACGACTACGAAGCCACTCGCACCGGACGGCGTGCCGAATTTTGAGATCTTCGCGAGCGACCGAGGAAGTCGCCCATCTCTCGCCAGCGCGAAGATGCCTCGCGAGGCGGAGACGGCACAACCAATCAACACGGCGATCATGTCGAAGATGACGACGAGTTCCACGAGTCGGCGAATGCCCACGTCCGCGAAGCCGCCCGCGGACTTCGGTCCCGCGAGCGTGAACAGGGGCGCGCCGGCGTTCTTGCCCAGTGCGTTCAGATTGAAGTGGAACCCAGAGACCTGCGCGAACGAACCGATCACGTAGAAACCGCCTATGACCAGGACTGAGGTCAACACGGCTCGCGGAATATTCTTCTCCGGTCGATTGGTCTCCTCGGCGAGGTTGGCCGACGTCTCGAAACCAGTGAAGAGCAACACGCCGTACAGAACGCCAAAGAAGACGCCCTTCCAGTGCGTGGGCGCACTATTGGGTGAGAAGCCAGTTCCGAGATGGTGGACTCCCCCACTTTTCACGATGACGTAAACGGAGAAAACGAGGACGACCGAAACCGAGATGAGCGCGAGGGTGAGTTGCACCCGTGTCGACAGCGCGACGCCCACGTAGATGATCGTTCCGACGACGATGAGCAGCGCCACGTCCCAGACCCAGTACGGCAGCGGCGCGCGGTGGAACTCACTGAGAATGGTGTCGTGAATCGTGCCACCGATCATGGGCAAGATACCCGCGCCGAGCGCCAACATGCCCGCGTAGTAGAGCCAACCGGCCGCGGAGCCGACGAGGCCACCGAGACCGTCGGTGACGTAGTCGTAGAGCGAACCGGCGGCTTGAATCTTTCTCGTGTACTCGGCGATGATCCAACCGAGTCCCGTCACGCCCATAGCGGCGATCAATACCGCGAGCGACGCCGCGTTGCCCGCGCCCGTCCCCGTGGCGGCCGTGAGACCGACGATCAAGGGAACCAAGAACGCGATCGAGAACACGGGTCCCATTAACCCGACGGACTGCGCGATCGTGTCGATAAGGGTGAGCTTTCGCTTACCGCCTAGTGACGTCTTCCTCTGGTCATCCCTTGCCATGTCCCCCCTAGGTCCGACAGCGAACACCCCGAGAAAGGCATTCGCGCTAAACCGTAAGGGTTCAAACGACCTACGTCAAGTACCGCTCACGTCGAGAGGCGTTCGCTCGCTTCTCGCACCAACCAGACAAACGTGGGGTCAGGCTTATTCAAGAGTTCTGGATGCCACTGCACCGCGACGACGCGTCCGTCGGACGTCTCCAGTCCCTCGACGACTCCGTCGGGGGCCTTCGCTGACACGATGAGGCCCTCCCCCACGGTGTCCACTACCTGATGGTGCAGTGAATTGACGCCAATTTCACCCGGAAACAGGCCTGAGATCGTCGAGCCTTCCACGACGTGGACGCTGTGCGTCGCCTCGTGGCCGTCGACGTCCCACTGAGGATGACCTGCGCCCTCGTCGAGCTCCACGTGCTGGCGCAACGTGCCACCGAAGACGACGTTCACGAGCTGCAACCCGCGACAGATCGCCAACACCGGAAGATCCCTTTGGCGCGCGGCCGCCAAGAGCGCGATCTCCCAGGCGTCTCGTTCCGGCTCGAGGATACCGAGATTGGCGTCGTGTGCTTGGTGGTAGTTGTCCGGGTCGACGTCGGCGCCACCCGTAAGCACGAGTCCGTCAAGGCGCTCGACCATCTCGAGGACGTCAGCGTCGCGCGTTAGTTCCACGGGTAGCCCACCGGCGAGCGCGATGGACCTCGGGTAGTCACTGAAATGAAGGTCAAAGTGAACGCCGTTCATCGCGGGAGGAACATTCGTGCCCAGTACTGACGCCGACCAGCGTCGCCCCGTGATGCCAATGAGCGGCCGTTTCATGGCTCCATTGTACGTGTCGTTCTCGCTCTGTGGTCTAATGGATACTCGTTTGGTAGCAAACATCTTGGGGAGTACGCGTGGCCGAACCACTAGCCGACATCACGTCGCACGACAGGTACGTCGACGGCGTCCCTCGTTCGACGTTTCGCTACCTTCGTGAGCACGACCCCGTGCACTGGACCGAGGAATCGGACGGTGGTCGCGGGTTCTGGAGTCTCACGACCTACGACGACGTCCTCTTCGCGAGTCGAAACACTGACGTCTTTTCGAGCCGTCAGGGTATTCGCTTGGAAGACATGGACGCTGACGAACTTGAAGCGCGTCGCACGTTGATGGAGATGGACTCACCGGAACACACCCGACTGCGTCGCCTCGTGAGCCGCCCGTTCGCCCCCAAAACGGTGAATGAGTACGAGGACGCCGTTCGTC
>DASZHK010000181.1:0-7288 GCA_035937905.1 Acidimicrobiales bacterium | reverse complement strand
GACGGCCTGGACGACGATACGCCACGAACGTTCACTGAGCGAGTCCCTCGAGCGCGTGTGTTCGAACACGCAGTCGACGATCGCCCCGAGGATGTCGAACTGGACCTGGTTGTACGCCGCGTTTCCGACGCGCACGGGCCGAGAACCGCCGTAGCCAGTCAGGTGATCGAGTTCGGATTCGGTCGGCGTCCAGGCGCCGTCGACCGGGTACAAAACCTGCAGCGCCGCGCGCATTCGCTTGCCCGACATGACGCCGCCCTGAGGTTCGAGGACGTCGCCGAGAAAGGCCAAAAAGTCATCGGCTTCGGTGTCGAAGCCCAACGCGTGCAGCGCGCGAAGGGTGAAGGCCGCGTCACGAACCCACGTGAATCGATAGTCCCAGTTTCGTCCTCCACCGATGTTCTCCGGCAGGGACGTCGTGGGCGCGGCCAGCAGAGCGCCGGTGGGGGCGTAGGTGAGACCCTTGAGCGTCAGCGCGCTGCGCTGTAGGTACTCACGCCACGGGTGATCGGGAAACCGTCCGCCGTCTATCCAGTCGCGCCAAAAGCGACTCGTCTCGGCTCGACAGGTGTCGACCTCGGCGCGCGTCGAGGGCGCTGGAGAATCCGTCCAACTGAGCACCGCGAACGACGTCTCACCTTCGGTGAGACGATGACGGGCCCGAACCGCGCGACCCTCGATGCCGAATCGCATATCGCCGGCCAACGTGAGGTGAGGAAAATCGGGGTTGGTGGTCTTCACCTGGTCGTACGCGGTGCCCTCGTACTCCCACTCGGCGTCCACGCGTCCGTAGTCGAACGACGGTTCGCAGTTGAGCAAGATATCGACGCTCCCGTGAAGGCAGGTCGCCGTACGAACGAGCACGTGCTTCGCGTCAAAGTCACCAGGCGTGCGACGGTGGTGATCCGATCGTTCACCGGTTCGGTACCACGGCGCAACGGCAAGGAAGTCGTTGACGATCAACCAACCACTTCGCGTCTGCCACGTGGTCGCGAGCACCATGGTTCCCGGCACGTACTGACGGTGCGCGGGGACGGCACTGTCCACTGGCGCCAGACGGAACGACCCCGCGGCCCGGTCCAGGAGGGTACCGAAGATGCTTGGGTCGTGAGGCTTGGGGACACAGAACCACTCAATGGCGCCGGTCGGCGCGACGAGGCAACTATTTTCACAATCGGAAAGGAAGGCATAATCCGCGATCGGGGGGAAGATCGTCTCAAGTGACTCCTGGTTCGGGATTCCGGCCAGTCCCGCGCCACCCACACGGGAGGTGAAGATTGGCTGGGGTCGTCGAGGCCAAAGGCCAATACTGTTGTCCAACGTCCTGGCTGAGTGCGTCCGCTCATTCATCACGTGGCTGCTCTCTCTTCGAAATTTTCTGTTCAACAACCAACGCGGAGACCTTCGTCAACGTCGGTGACCCTTAAGAGGTCATTTTAGTTGCGAGTGACGCACAACAGTGGGCAGGCGACGTGTCAATTTGCGACACGTCACGTCTCGATTTTAATCGCGCTCGCCCGAATCATCGTCGCCCGGGAGTGTTCCGTCCACGTTTCGACCGACGTCGACAAAGTAACCTCAAGATGAACGTCGTACTACCCTCGGGAGTCGTCATGGACCACACAAGAGCAGCGTCATTACTACGAGCCGAGCGCCTGCGCGTGCAGGACTTACTCAGCCAATCGTCGGGCGCGTCACTCGACGATCGAGCGGGCGCGAATGAACAAGGTGACATGAGCGATCCTGCCACCTCACTGACGCAAGAAGAGCAGGAGGACGCGGTCAACGCCAGCCTTCGCGAACGTTTAGCGGCGATCGAACGGGCCGAGGAACGTCTGCGTGACGGCTCGTACGGGAAATCAGTTCGAAGTGGAGAGCTCATTACGGATGAGCGACTCGAGGCCGATCCGGCGGCGGAACTGACGGTCGAAGAAGCACAAGCGACGTAAGTGGCGTTGCGTCGAGCGTACGGAGTTGCGTGAACGTCTGGCTTCGTGTTTTCGCTGGCCTGTTCGGACTCTGCATACAAGTCCTTGTCCTCGACGCGGCCATACGTACGTTCCTGCTTCCGCGCGTCGCGAACGTTCGACTGAGCCGATTCATCGCGAAGGCGGTCGGCAAAGTTTTCTTCATGCTCGCGCGCTCGAACAAGTCATACCCGGCGCGGGACCGAATCCTCGCCCTCTACCCGTCCATCGTTCTCTTGACCTACCAGGCGTCATGGCTCGCCATGAGTCTGGTGGCCTTCGCCTTAGGCTTCGTGGCTGCGGGCGCGTCGAGTTTCGCTCTCGCCTTCCAGGCGTCCGGTTCGTCGCTGTTCACACTCGGAACCAGTGCCGCGCACGGTGGCGCGCTCATCGTTCTTCAGTTCGTCGAAGCCGGCGTCGGTCTCACACTCCTGGCTCTCCTCATTGCCTTCATCCCCACGTTGTACTCCGCGTTCCAACGACGCGAGCTCTCAGTGTCGCGCCTCAGTGTGCGCGCGGGAATACCGGCCACGCCCTGGGGCGTGCTCGAACTCGCGCAAAGCGTGGAATCCTACGAGCGCCTCGACGAACTCTGGCGCGAATGGGAACAGTGGTTCATCGACGTGGGTGAAACGCATTCGACACTCCCTATCCTCAATTACTATCGCTCGCCTAACGCCAATCAAACCTGGATTGGTGCCGCCGCCACCGTGCTGGACGCCGCCGCTCTCTTCAACGCCGCCGTCGACGCGAAACCTTCACCTTCCGCCGGACTCTGCATCCGCTCGGGCTGGCTGACCCTTCGAAAACTCGCCGACTACTTTGGCGTGTCGTACCCCACGAGCTTGAACCGAAGCGTTCCGATCTCCATCACGCGCGAAGAGTTTGACCTTGTCGTTCTCCGCCTCGAGCGCATCGGTGTGCCACTCGTCGCGGACCGTGACGCGGCCTGGGCCGACTTCGCTGGCTGGCGAATGAACTACGACGCGATCATCGAGTCATTCGCTGTGCTCTTCAACTGCCCACGCACGGACTGGCGTCAAGCCGCGATCCAGCCGCTCTTCGGCCCTTCGAACAAGCGTGGCACGTAGTCAAGCGTCAATCTAGAAGTGCATGTACTCCGGCATGAAGTTCTGAAGTGGGTTCGGAGCGAAGCCGATCGAGCTCTTCAAGGTGTTCTTGATCTCGACGATCGCCGTCGGGTTGGGCTGGTACAGAACCGGGAGCTGTTGGGCCGCGAACTGCGCGTACGCCGTCAGCTTGGCCGAACCGAACGTGGTGGCGTTGACGAGCGTGTTCATCTGAGGGTTGCTGTACGCGCCAGGGTTGAAACCACCCTTCGTGGTGAAGAGCGTCTCACCCGAAGGGTAGTAGTCCGGGTCGTACACCCATCCTGCGCCCCATGAGCAGATCTCGTACTGCTGTTTCGCGCTCGTGCAGTCCGCGATGACTTGATTGAAGGTCGCCGTCGTCGTGGAGAACTTGACACCGATGCTCGCCCAGTCTTGGACTTCCGCGTTGAAGGTGTCGTCCAATGACTGCTGACCACTCGACCACACGATCTTGAAGTTCAGCGTGTAACCCTTCGTGATGCCTTTACCGCACTGCGTCGCGCCGGTGCCGGGGTTCGTACAGGTCTGGACGCCGTTTTGAATCGTCCAACCGTGTGACGTGAGGAGCGCCTTCGCGTTCTTCAAACTGAACGGGTAGGGATTCGTCACGGTTCCACTGATCGTCGACGGCGTGTTGGGCGGGATGGGACTGTACGTGGGCACGCCGTAGCCCTTGTCGACGTTCTTGATGATGCCGACTTGGTCGACCGCTTCTTGAAGGGCCGTGCGGATGTAAAGCTGGCTCACCGCCGCGGACTTGGAGTTCGCGGTCGTGAAGTTAAAGGGCGCGTAGTTGAAACTCCAGGGACTTCCCGTGTGCAGGGTGTACTTACCGGCAATGGGAGCCCAGTTCGCGCCGACCTTTCCAGGAGAGGGCGCGGACGCCGTGAGGACCGTGGGATCGAGGAAGCCCACGTCGATGTTTCCAGCGGAGAGTTGATTTTGTTCCGCGACCGCCGAGGTGAACGCGAGTTCTTTCACCGTCGAGACTTGCGCCTTTTGCGGTCCGGAGTACTTCGTGTTGGGCTGGAAGGTGAGGTTCCCGAGGCTGTCCATCGCGGTCAACTTCCACGGTCCGTCAACACCGCTCTGCCACATGGCGTCGGTGAAGAGACTGACGTTCGACGTCTGGGTGTCCAGGTACTTCTCGACCTTGAGACACGCCGCGGTCGTGGAACTGGCGCCGTACACACCGGTCGCGCACGTCGACGTCTTCGTCGCCGACGTCACGTCCCAAGTGTTCGGGAAAGGCGTGATCTCCGAGAGGTAGTTGTACAGCAGCCAGTTCGGGTTCACCGAGGAGGTGAAGTTGATGGTGACGATGTTGCCGTGACCGGTCGCGCTCTTCACTTGGTCCGGTATGCCGTACCCCGGGTTGTAGCCCGCGTAGGACTTGGGATCGGCCTTGTAAAGATTGAGAAAGAACATGACGGACTGGGCGTCCACGGTCTGACCGTCGGCGAACTTCCAGCCCTTCAGCGTCAAGGTCACCGTCCGGTTGCCGTTGGAGAACACCGGCATGTCGGCGAGCGAGAGCGACGGCTGGACCGCCACGGAGGACGCGAGACCAAACCAGTACAAGGGGCGGAACATCAGCATCTGAAACTGGTTCGTGTTGTCAACCGAGAAATACTGTGAGCCCATGTAGGGAAATATGTAGTTCGGGTTGGCGCCCGGTGCCTCGGCGAACGTGATGGTCTGGTTCTGCGCTGGTGCGCCCGACGTCGTTGACGGCGTGCCGTTTCCGGACGAGGCGCTCACTCCGATCGCGATCGCGGCGATAACCACGACAGCGGCCACGACAGACCAGACTATTTTCTTGCGTTGCATAACTACTCCCATGCCTCGTTGCGATCGTTCGCCAACTGAGTGCGCGTGACGTCGAAATTCTCTAAATAATTTTATGTGGGCCTCATTCGATCTTGACGTAGCCCCCACGTTTCGAACACGTCGCGAATGAGAAAAACCGTGTAATGAAAGCGTCACATTGACCTTCGTGTTCGGACTTGATCAGGGATTGTTCACTCGAGCGCGCGCGCGACTTTTCACCTTCGACAACGCGCGCCGACTTCTAAGTGAATTCTGAGTTCCCGCGTCGACGAAAACATCCACGCAACGTCAACGAGTGATCCGCATTTCGGATTTACTTCTCGCACCAGTTCGTCTTACGAACAAATGAACCGATCCCCCACGGAAGTGAAGACCGTTCACCTCTTTGGTCACAACTTCAACGAAGTGCCGTGCTGGATTTTGCTGACCGGACGAGGTCAGCCGGCGAGCCAATCCACTGGATCTCTAATCCCGTGGAGGTGACAACGCGCGCAATGGACGAACGGATCGATCGAGACAGTGCCAGAGCGTCGACGCCAGCGGTACCTAAGGGATCACTGCCGTGAGCGCCCAACACGACCGCGTACGTCGTGATCACCGTGTTCAAAAGGTGATATTGGACCGCCATGACGTCGCACCCACCAGCCTCGTTCGTGAATCCGGACTTCACGCCCACAACGCCGCCTTGGCCGACGAACGGCGTGAAGGACTGGACAACGCCAACGACCGGCAGCGATGTTCGCGGAAGTTCGACTATTCCTCTGACGATCGGTTCACTGGACATCAGGTCACCAGCCAACGTGGCCTGGTCCTGCGCCGTGGACACGTCCCCCGTGGAGATTCCGGTGACGTCGACGTAGTGAGTGTGACGTAGACCGAGCGCTCGGGCGTACTGATTCATCGCAGCCACGAACGTCGGCTTGTGCATGCCCGTTAACTCCACCAGCAGCTCCGCGTAGTCGCCCGCCGAGTGCACGAGCATCCCTCGAAGGAGCACGCTTTCGCACAAGGTCATTCCGGTGACGATCTTTACGGTTGACTGGCCGCTCTCGACGTCATAGTCATAGATCGCCACGTCGCTTGCGCTGACGATCTCGCAGGGACCGTTCTGACCAGGGCTGAGTGGCAGCGAATGCAGCGCGACCCAGGTGGTCATCATCTTCGTAAGACTCGCGATGGGAACTCGCGGTTGTGAGGGCGACGTCGCCACTACCGAAAGCTGTGGGACGGCAGCGGCAGCGCTGACCTGACTCGGCCACGACAGATTCGGCCTGTTGGGAATGGTGGTCGTCGTCGTGGTTGTCGAGGGAAGTGTCGTCGTCGTGGGATTCGTGGTCGTGGTCGTGGGATTCGTGGTCGTGGTCGTGGGATTGGTCGTCGTCGTGGTGGTCGTTGTGGTCGAGGGGGGCGGTGACGCGGTGGCAGGACTTGCGGCCACGAGAATCCCAACAAAGAGCGAACAGAGTACTTTCGCGGGGAGTGAAAGTCGGTGAATCACCGATGGCAGAGGCCGTTTCACCTCTTCAATTTACTCTCTTCGCCTCGACGCCTTGGAACGTGGAGCACTCGGTTGCGATCGTGGGACGCGCCGGACTTCTCCGCAGAGCCATGACAAACCACCACGTCATGGCGTCCCCGCGGCGCGACGACACCGATCCGAAAGAACGTAACGCAGAAGTAATCTCGCCGCAAAGTAAGATTGGGTTATGAAACCGAAGAATTCGTGGGTTCCTTGCCTGGTGGCGGCTAGTGCCGTCACCATGGGCACGATGACGTTCGCCACGGTCGCGCAGGCAGCGAGCCATCGCTCGGCTGCGGTTCCGTTCACCATTCGACTGGAAGATCAGTTCCTCGCCAACTTGCGTTACTTGCCGCTTTCCTTTAAGGCGACGGTTCGAACGACGACGACGACCACCACGACAACAACGACAACAACGACGACGACGCCAACGACGACCACGACGGCCGTCGGCTCAACGACGACCACAACGACGACCGCGCCTCCCACTACCACGACGACGTTGCCGAAACCAAAAGCGACGAATACAACGAAACTCATCAAGGGGACGTTCGTGTGGCGTTATCGCACGTTGCCAGCGGCCTTTAGATCGCTGTGGACTGTGGGATCAGACAACGTCATTCTCAAAGGCGCACTCATGCGCTTTCAATCGGTGCACGGCTTCACGGTGGACGGACAAATGACTGGACCCGTCTGGAAGACGCTCACGCAAGCGGTGTTGAAGAATCAGTTGGATCCCATGACGTACAACATGGTCTACGTGACGCAGTCGCTCCCCCAAAAGATGAAGCTGTACCAGAATGGAAAAGTCGTCCTGTCGTCGCTCGTTAACACCGGCATCAGTGTCGCTCCCACGCAGA
>DASZHK010000180.1:0-25267 GCA_035937905.1 Acidimicrobiales bacterium | reverse complement strand
ATACCAACCGCGACGGCGACGAAGATGAAGAAGGGGATCGCGGCGAGCGTTGAGCCGTGTGCGCTGATCGGGAACGGCCGAAGGCTCAAGTCCATGCCCCACACGTTGATGTGTCCGCCGGAGTGAATCAGGTTGTCGTACATCTTGGAGGTGTGCGGGATGTAGCGAGGCTGCGACGTGATGACGCCCGCCTTCGACGTGACCGTGTGGGCCAAACCCTTGATAACACTGTAAAGAATGAAGAGAAACGGGGCCTGGAGCAGGACGGGGAGACATCCACCGAGGGGATTGACGCCCTCTTCTCGGTAGAGCTTCATCATCTCGTCGTTCAACATCTGACGGTTTTCCGGACCCTTGTACTTCTGTTGAAGCTTCTTGATCTCCGGCTGCAGACGCTGCATCGAGATCATCGAGCGGGTGCTCTTCACCGTAAAGGGCGTCAGGAGCCCCATGATGATGATCGTCAACAGGGCAATGGCGATGGCGTAGTTCGGTATCAACCCGTAGAGAAAGGCCAGTAACCACGCGACGGCGTGGAAGATCGGCTGGAAGATCCCACCAATGAACTTGGTTAGTGAGTGCATGACAGGGAACTCCTACTTTGCTTGGGTTCGGGGACGAGGTCGATCCCGTGTGGGCCGAAGGGTCGACAACGCAACAGTCGTCGTAGAGCGAGCAGTGATCCGCGAGCGACGCCGTGCACCTCGACCGCCTCCAGGGCGTAGTTCGAGCACGAAGGATAGAAACGACAAGGAGACACGCGTCCCACACGAAGGCGCTGGTAAAGGACGATGAGGCCCGTAAGGACCTTGACGCCACGCGACTTAGTGGGCGTTGGCTCGGTCAAGGGCTTGGTGGAGGTGGTGGCGAAGTTCGTCATAGGGGAGTTTTCCTGTCTCAAAACCACACCTGATCAGGTAGGTACCAGGTTGAGGTTGAGGTTCAAGGTCGTCGATGAGTGCTCGGAGTCGGCGGCGGATTCGATTGCGGAGAACCGCGTTTCCGACCTTTCGACTGATCGCGTACGCTACGTCCACTGAACGACTCTCAGGCGAGCCAACCACGAAACTGATTCGTAGTGGGCCGCTCTGACCTCGTCCCGTGGGTGTCGCGAAGAGCGCGAACTGCCGGCGGGTTCGGACCCGACCGGGCACCGTAACTAGACCGTCAATTGGTGACGGCCCTTGTTACGACGGGCCTTGAGGACGGCACGACCGGCTTTGGTGCGCATGCGCGCGCGAAAACCATGGGTCTTAGCTCGTTTCCTCTGATTTGGCTGATATGTACGCTTCACGAAAACCTCTTCTCAAAATATGCTCTGCGCTTCGCGGTACCCCCTGGGGGTCGCTGGCGCGCCACAGCGTGCAATCTTACCCCAACGACCGATCGGCCCCGGCGAGGAGAGACAAATAGGTGTAGGGTGACTCTCCCTGGTGGGAAAGTAGCCATTTTCGCGAGAGAACGGGCTGTGGATAATGTCAGATGTGAGCTGTGGAGGAAGAACGTGCAAAGTGGTGAAGAAATCTGGACGGCTCTTCGAGACTCCTTACGTGGTAACGCTTCTGAAGCAGTTTGGGCTGCTGGACTCAGCACCCTTCGCCTTGTGGATTACCACGACAACGTTCTCGTCATCGGCGCGCCGAACCAGATCCAACTCCTTCGCGTTCAACAACGCTACCTACCCTTCATCACCGAGCAAGCGCAGCAGTTAGTCGGTAGTCCGGTCCAGGTGTCGCTCACCGTCACCGACGCGTCGAACACGACGAACCTCCGCGAACCCGTCGCCGAGGTCGTCGAACCAACGCCGCCCGTCGTCACCTTCGCGTCGAGTGTCGACCAGCCCGCTCGCCTCGATCCACGAATGACCTTCGACTCGTTCGTCCCCGGGCCTTCGAACCGCCTCGCCTTCGCCGCCGCCCAGTCCGTCGCCGAGACGCCCGGGCGGGCCTACAACCCTTTGATGATCTATGGAAACTCGGGGCTCGGTAAGACCCACCTCTTGCACGCCATTGGCAACTACGTCCAGGAGAACTACCGCGGTCGAAAGGTCCTGTACGTCTCGACGGAGACGTTCTTGAACGACTTCATCCGCGCCATCCAGACCCGCACGCAGCTCTCGCTGCACGAGCGCTACCGAGAGAACGACGTGTTGCTCATCGACGACATCCAGTTCATGGAGACCCGTGGTGAGACGTTCCATGAGGAGATCTTCCACACGTACAACGCGCTGCATGGTGAAGGCAAGCAGATCGTCTTGACGTCGGATCGATCGCCACGCGACCTCGCGGGACTGCAGGACAGGTTTCGCAGTCGTCTACTCCAGGGACTCGTCACCGAGATCGATCAGCCCGACCTTGAGACACGTATCGCCATTCTTCGATCGAAATCCGAGCGCGAGGGCATCGCACTGCCCGATGACGTTGCCGAGTGGATCGCGCAACGAGTCCGCGACAACATCCGAGAGCTCGAGGGCTCGATCACGATGCTGCGGGCGTTCGCCAACCTTCGCCAAGAGCCCATCACCCTCGAACTCGCGAAGGCCCACCTGACCAATCTCGGTCAGGAGCAGGTGATCTTGAAACCTGAGACGATTCTCTCCGTGGTGGCCGACTTCTACGGGCTCTCCGTCGAGGACGTCAGAGGATCAAAGCGCCTTCGACCCCTGGTCCACGCCCGTCACGTGGCGATGTACCTCATCCGAGACCTCCTCAACAACTACTCCTATCCCATGATCGCGCGCATCTTCGACGGACGAAACCACACGACGGTGATCAGTGGTGTTGAGAAGATCAAAGAACAGCTGACGTCGAACCCGGAGATGCTGTCGCAAATCAACCAGTTAAAACGTCGTCTTCAAGGGGAGAATTAACAACGAAATTTGTGCGCAACGTTGGGCTCACCCTGTTGATTAGGAGTTGACAACCACCCACTACTCCACAGAACCTGAAGGTTGAGTCCTGAAGGTTGAGAGAGTTACTCACAGACTTGTGGGTAGGGTGAGGACTCGAAAACATCAATCGACCAGGGATGTTTGAGTCTTTGCGACTTATCCACACCACTACTACTACTAAGACTTCTTTACATAGAAATTCACACCGTAACCTCAGTAGCAAAGAAAGGGAGCTCTATGAAGTTCAAATCAGAACGCGACATTCTCGTCGAGGCACTCACCGCCGCTAGTCGCGTCGCCGCTACTCGATTGATCGGCGCCTCATCGGGCGTCCTGCTATCGCTCACTGGTAACCAACTCGTCGTCACCGGAACGGACCTCGACATCACGGCGCGTACGACGGTCGACGTCATTGGCATCGAAGACGGCTCGACCGTCGTACCAGCGCGACTCATCGTCGACGCGGTGCGCTCCCTTGAAGCCGGCGCTGTGACGGTGTCGAGTGGTGAGGACAACGTCGAGATCTCACTTGGTCGCGCCAAGTTCTCACTTCGGACGTTTCCTGTCGTGGACTATCCGAAACTCCCTCCCGTGTCGGGGCCTGTTACGTCGATCGCGGCCCTCGACCTCATCCAGGGCCTCAACCAGGTGGTTCGCGCCGCCGCCAACGACGACGCGCGACCCCTCCTCACCGGCGTGCTCTTCACTACCGAAAACGGCACCCTGCGACTCTTCGCAACCGATTCGTACCGACTTGCGGTGCGCGACGTGCCCGGCGTCAAGGGCATCAGCGACGCGCAAGACCTCTTGGTCCCTGCGCGCGCGCTTCAAGAACTGCAGCGCGCCGCCGCGTCGTTGTCCTCGGACGCCGAGATCGGCGTGACGCTCAGCGACGCGGAGATCTGCTTCGTGGTCGGCAACACCAGTATCGCGTCGCGACTCATCGACGGAAACTACCCTTCGGTGTTGCAACTCATCCCGGCGAGCTTTCCGAACCAGCTACGAATCGCGAAGGACACCCTGCTCACGTCCTTGAAACGCGCGAAGTTGCTCGCGAAGGACTCGACGTCGTCGGTGCGTCTTACGATGAAGGACCGAAACCTGGAGATCCGAACGCAGAGCCACGACGCGGGCGACGTGGAAGACAACGTCGACGCCGACTACACCGGTGAAGAGATGACCATCGCCTTCAACCCCGGCTTTCTCATCGACGGTGTCGAGGCGGTCTTCGGCGACGAGGTGGTCCTCGAGATGTCCGATTCGGTTCGTGCCGCGATGGTGCACGGCGTCGAAGACGTGCGCTTTCGTTATCTGCTCATGCCCGTTCGAGTTCAGTAGTTGGGTTGATCGTCGTGGGTCTCCACGAACTCACGCTGCGCAACTTTCGACTCTTTAGCGAGTTCACCTTCGAGCCCGATCCGGACGCCGTGACGGTGTTCCTCTCGCCCAACGGGACGGGTAAGACCTCCGTTTTAGAGGCCGTGAACGCACTCGCGACGGCGTCCTCGTTTCGCACGAACGCCGCGAGCGACATGATTCGTAATCGAGAGACGACCGCTGAGGTCCACGGCGTGATGTTTCAGCGAGAACGCCGCGTTCAAGTGGATCTCACCCTCACGAGAGGTGTTCGTAACACCACCAAACGTATGTTGGTCAACGGACAACGCCCGCGATCGAGAGCTGAGCTCTCCGAAGCGCTGCCGCTGACGGTGTTCACTCCCGAAGGCGTCGACGTCGTGCGAGGTGGACCCGAGAATCGACGTAGTTATCTCACGAATCTCTTGACGGACGTCGAGCCGTTGACCGGTGAGATCATCGAACGTTTCAATCGCGTCTTGAGTCAACGAAACGCGTTGTTGCGCGCACTCGAAGGCAATCGACCGTCACTCACGCAACAATCAGAGTTGGAACTGTGGACGAGTGACTTCTGTCAAGTGAGTAACGAGTTGCTGTTGCGTCGTTACGCGCTGCTCGATCAACTCGAACCACTCGTCACGCGGTACTACCAAGACCTCGCGGAGAACACCAACGCGGTGGGCGTGCGTTACGAGCGGTCGTGGACGCAGAGTTTGCCCGAAGCGCTGAGCGCGTCTTTCAACGACGACCGTTTTCGTGGGTACACGACAGTGGGTCCCCATCGCGACGACGTCGAGCTTTCCCTCGAAGGTCGAGACGCGCGGCGTCAGGCGTCCCAGGGGGAGCAGCGCTCGCTCGCTCTCGCCCTACGTCTCGCCGGGCACGAGCTAGTACGCCAGCAACGTGGCGTCGACCCGCTCCTGTTGCTCGATGACGTGTTCAGCGAGCTCGATCCGGTGCGCAGCAATCGACTGCTGGGGCTCCTTCCGGTCGGTCAAACGCTGGTCACGACGGCGTCACCGCTGCCCGGCGCGCTCTCGCCGTCGGCGGTCATCGATCTGACGCAGGTGATGTCGTGAACCGACGAGACGAGCAGCCCGCCGCCTTGAGCCAGCTCTTGGACACACTCGCCGGACGACTTCGCCGCGTCGACCTTCGTCTCATCGATGAAGCGCGAGAACTCTGGCCGACCGTTGTGGACCCGGTGCTCGCCGAGCACTGTCGCGTCGAACTCATCAAGGACGGCGTGCTGATCGTAAGTGTGCCGTCCGGCGCGTTCGCGCAACAAGTAGTCATGCTGAGTCCGTCAATTTTGAGAGGTTTTTCATCGCTCGGAAAACGCGCGCCCACGTCGTTAAAAACGGTGCAGAAGTAACGAGAAATTATCGTCGAAAAAGTCGTCGAAACAGGCCTTTTAGGCTGCTGTTAACGGTTAGAAGTGACACCGTGTCGGGTAGGATAGAAGAGTCATTTCATTGACGACGCTGGCATTCAAAAGTGCCCAAATATTTGTATCGAAAGGTTTCCTTCGTGGCCGATAAGACCAAAGGATCTGCTAGCTACGGCGCTAGTGACATCACCGTTCTTCAGGGTTTAGAGCCGGTACGAGTCCGTCCCGGAATGTACATCGGCTCGACCGGTCCTGCGGGCCTGCATCACCTCATCGTCGAGGTCGTGGACAACTCCGTCGATGAGGCAATGGCCGGGTTTTGCACGAGAATTGACGTGACGTTGCTCGCGAACGGGAGCTGTCGAGTCGTGGACGACGGGCGCGGCATTCCGGTGGATGAACACCCTCAGTACAAGGGAAAATCGGCCGCGGAAGTCGCCCTGACGATGTTGCACGCGGGCGGCAAATTCGGTGGCAGCGGCTACAAGGTTTCGGGCGGTCTGCACGGCGTGGGCATCTCGGTCGTAAACGCTCTTTCCACCGAACTTCACCTCGAAGTCGATCTCAACAACAACCACTACGAGATGACGTTCAAAGACGGCGGCAAGCCCCAGGGCAAGCTCGCGATCACGGGACCTGCACCGCACGGTCGCACGGGTACCACGGTGACGTTCTCGCCCGACCCCACGATCTTTGAAGACGTAGAGTTCCGCGCCCAGACCATCGTCGAGCGTTTGCAGATCATGGCGTTCTTGAATCGCGGTCTCGAGATCCGATTCGTCGATGAGCGAAAAGGTCGCGAAGCCAAGGAGACCTTCAAGTACAACGGCGGCATCGTCGATTACGTGCGCCATCTCAACAGCGCGAAAGAGTCCCTGTTTCGAAAGGTCGGCTCCTTCGATCAGGCCGAAGAGAATCAAGAGGTCGAGGTCGCCTTCCAGTGGAACACCGGCTACTACGAGAGCATCTACTCCTTCGCGAACGGCATCTCCACCATTGAAGGCGGGATGCACGAAGAGGGCTTCCGCAAGGCCTTGACGAACGTCTTGAATCGCTACGCGCGAAAGCGCAACCTCCTCAAGGAAAAAGAAGAGAACTTGAAGGGCGAGGACATCCGAGAAGGTTTGACCGCGATCGTCTCGGTTCGTCTGCGCGACCCGCAATTCGAGGGTCAGACGAAGGGCAAATTGGGCAACGTCTCGGTTCGCTCCCTCGTCGAGCGGGCCACCAATGAGAAGTTGGCTGACTGGCTCGAAGAGAACCCCCGCGAAGGCAGCCAGATCGTCGCCAAGGCCATCTCCGCCTCACGGGCCCGCATGGCGGCACAGGGCGCGCGCGACCTCACTCGTCGAAAGAACGCGCTCGACGGCGCGGGTCTTCCCGGCAAGCTCGTCGACTGCTCCTCGAACGAACCGCGCGAGTGCGAACTGTTCATCGTCGAAGGCAACTCGGCCGGCGGCTCCGCCAAGGACGCGCGCAATCCGCGCAACCAAGCGATCCTGCCGATCCGCGGCAAGATCTTGAACGTCGAGAAGGCGCGCTCGGACAAAATTCTGCGCAACACCGAGATCCAAGCGCTGGTGTCAGCGATTGGCGCCGGTGTCGAAGGCGAATTCGACGTCACGAAGATTCGCTACGACAAAATCATCCTGCTCGCTGACGCGGACGTCGACGGTAGTCACATCCGTACGCTGCTCCTGACGTTCTTCTTCCGCCAGATGACCGAACTCGTGAACAGCGGTCACGTCTACGTCGCGCAGCCCCCGCTCTACTCCACGTTGGTCGGCAAAGAGAAGGTCTACCTACGAGACGACGCCGCGAAAGCGACCTTCCTCGAGGAGCACCCCGATCACCGCAACGACTTCCAGCGACTGAAGGGTCTCGGGGAGATGGACTTCGACGAACTCCGCGACACCACCATGGACGCGACGAAGCGCGCGTTGCTGCAGATCACCGTAGAACAAGCGGCCCTCGCCGACGAGGTCTGTTCAATTCTCATGGGTGACGACGTCCCGCAACGCCGTCACTTCATTCAAACCAACGCGAAAGACGTTCGCTTCCTAGACATCTAGGAGCAGGGGATCATGGCACGTACACCAAAAGGACCAAGCGGCGGAGACTCCTCGAGCGAGGAAGTCATCGGCTACATCGAACCCATCGAGATCAACCTCGAGATGGAGCGCTCGTTCCTCGAGTACTCCATGTCGGTCATCGTGTCGCGGGCGCTGCCCGACGTACGCGACGGCTTGAAGCCCGTGCACCGACGCATCCTGTACTCGATGTTCGACCAAGGACTACGACCCGACCGTCCCTTCGCGAAGTGCGCGAAGGTCGTCGGCGACGTCATGGGTACGTACCACCCGCACGGTGACTCCGCCATCTACGACGCGATGGTGCGCATGGTGGTGGACTTCTCGATGCGTCATCCACTCATCAGCGGCCACGGCAACTTCGGTGGCACCGGCGCCGACGAAGGCGCGGCCGCCATGCGTTACACCGAGTGTCGTCTCGCGCCCCTAGCGCTCGAGATGCTCGACTCCATCGACGAAGAGACCGTCGACTTCGAAGCGAACTACGACAACTCCACGCAACAGCCCGTCGTGCTGCCGTCGAGGTTTCCGAACCTCCTCGTGAACGGATCACAGGGCATCGCCGTGGGTATGGCCACGAAGATCCCTCCGCACAACCTGGGCGAGGTCATCGACGCCACGCTGTACTTGTTAGCGAACGCCGAAGCAACGCCCGACGACCTGATGAAGTTCGTGAAGGGCCCCGACTTTCCTACGAAGGCGCAAATCCTTGGCCGACAGGGCATCCTCGACGCGTACCGCACGGGACGAGGCTCGATCAAACTGCGCGCTGTCGCCGAGATCGAAGAGACCGGTAAGGACACTCGTATCGTCGTCACCGAGTTCCCTTACGAAGTGTCACCGGAGTCCATCGAAGAGAAGATCTCGGACCTCGTGAAGAACGGCGACCTCGAGGGGATCGCCGCCGTGCAGAACGACTCCGCGGGACGAAAGGCGCGCCTCGTCATCCGACTGAAGCGCGACGCCAACGCCAACGTGGTCTTGAACAAGCTCTACAAGAACACCTCGTTGCAGACCACCTTCGCGGTGAACATGCTCGCGCTCGTGGACGGGGTGCCGCGCACCTTGAACCTGGCGCAAGCGCTGACGCACTACATCGCCCACCAGGTCGACGTCGTGACGAGGCGCACCCAGTTCCGCCTCCGCAAGGCCGAAGCCCGTGCGCACATCGTGGAGGGCCTCCTGCGGGCAATCGACATGCTGGACCAGGTCATCGCCGCGATTCGCGCCTCCGATGACCGTGGTGCCGCGCGGATCGCCCTCATGGCCGCGCCGTTCTCCTTCAGCGAAGAGCAGGCGAATCACATTCTTGACATGACCCTCGGGCGCCTCACGCGTCTCGGTCGCAGTGAACTCGAAGAGGAGATGGCGAAGCTTCGTGAGACCATCGCCGAACTGCAGTCGATCTTGGCGAGCGACACGAAGTTGCGCGCCGTCATCGCCGACGAGATCACCGTGCTGCGTAACAAGTACGCCGAAGAGCGCGTCACCCAGATCGTGAACGATCCCGGTGAGCTCGGTGTCGAAGACCTCATCCAAGACGAGGAGATCGTCCTCACGATGACGCGCGCCGGCTACGTGAAATCAGTCGCCACTGACGCCTTTCGTACCCAGGGCCGCGGCGGTCGCGGCGTGCAAGGGGCGAAACTTCGTGACGAGGACTTCGTCGACCAGATCATCCACACGACGACACTCGCGCACCTCTTGTTGTTCTCGAACCGTGGACGCGTCTTTCGCCTCCGAGGACACGAGATCCCGATGAAGGAGCGCACCGCGAAGGGGACGGCCATCGTCAACCTCTTGAACCTGCAGCCCAACGAGTCGATCCAAGCCATCGTCACTACCGACGACTTCCCGAAGGACAAGTTCCTCATGTTCGCGACGGCGAACGGGACCGTGAAGAAGACGGCCTTCAGCGAGTACGACAAGTCACGTCGCGAAGGGTGGATCGCGATCAACCTGCGCGACGGTGACGAGGTCGTTCGCGTCGTCGCGACGAGTGGCGACGACGACCTCATGATGGTGACGTACCGCGGCATGGCCATTCGTTTCAACGAGGTCGAGGTCCGTGAGATGGGCCGTGACGCTACGGGCGTGCGCGGCATCAAGCTGAAGCCCGACGACCGGGCCATCTCGCTCGACGTCGTTCGCGACGACGCCGACCTCTTCGTCGTGACCGACACCGGGTTTGGCAAGCGAGTGAAGACGGAGCGCTTCAACCGTCAAGGTCGCGGGGGACAGGGCGTTCGCGCGATCAAGTTGACCGCGGCGCGCGGCTTTGTCGTCGCGGCCTTCATGGTCCACCTGGACGACGAGGTGCTGCTCGCTTCGAGCGGTGGCGTACTGATCCGCACCGCCGTGCGCGAAGTCTCCTCGCAGGGACGTGACGCTACGGGCGTTCGGGTGATGAACCTCGACGAGGGTCACTCGGTGGCCGCGGTGGCGGTCGTACCCAGCGAGCAAGAGGACTAGGCGGCTCGACGCTCCCACGCGCGACGCAAGACGTCGGCGATCTTGTCGACGCCCTGGGCGCCGAGCACCATGAACTTGGTGTCGATGAGTATCGCCGGTACGCCGGTGACGCCGAGCTCTTGGGCGGCGCGCTCGTCGGCGCGCACGTCCCCAGCGAACGCGTCGGTCGCCCACAGTGACGCCGCGTCGGTGATCCCGACGTCGCTCGCGAGTTCGCTCAAGCAGTCGTGGTCACTGATGAGGAGGCCTTCGGAGAAGTACGCGGCGAAGAGTCGATCACTCATCTCGTCGCCAAGGCCCTGGGTCGTCGCGAGCGCGATGAGTCGGTGGGCGTCGAAGGTGTTCGTGGGTCGTGCCGTCGCCATTGACCACGTCATGCCGAGCTCGTGTGCTTGGGACTCCAAGCGCTGGTGAAGTGACGCGGCCTGCTCGACGGGCATGGCGTACTTGTCGGCGACGAGTTGGGCGAGTGACGTCGCGAGGTCTCGTGGCGCGTGGGGATCGAGTTCGAAGGCGTGGTGGTTCACCACGACGTCGTCACGGTGCTCGAAGGTCTCGAGCGCGAGGTTCAGTTGGCGCGAGCCGAGATAACAGAAAGGACAGACCACGTCACTCCAGATATCTATCGAAAACCGTTCAGCCACTGCTAAATCGTTGCATAGTTTTGCGGATGAGTCAGAATGGTAGGTATGGGAACCCGTGAAGTGAGATCTGGCGAAGCGCACGCGCGCGATTCGACGGCGTCTCGACGCTCGGCGGGCACCCACAGCACCGAGCCATTAGGTCGCTAAATGCTCATCGTTCGAGATTTAGGGATAGAGATTGGCCCTCGCCGTCTGCTCGACCCCGTGTCCTTCGTCGTTGGTAACGGCGAGAAGGTCGGGTTGGTCGGGCGAAACGGCGCCGGTAAGTCAACGCTGCTGTCGGTGCTCCTCGGCTACCACCCCGAGCACCTTCGTGTCACCGGCAACGTCGCGACCCAGGGCTCCCTCGCGCACCTGCCCCAAGAGCCCGTGCCCGGCGGCCTCGGCGTCGAGCCCATCGGGCTCTCGCACGTGCTGTCCGCGCGTGGCATCGACAGTCTCGACGCCGACATGCAACACGCGCGCCACGCGTTGGCCGCGGACCCGACGGAAGAGACCATCGAGCGTTTCACGTCGCTCGAGGAAGAGTTCCGCGAACGCGGCGGCTACGAAGCCGAGTCCGAGGTCGCGCGACTCGCCGACGGACTTGGACTGAAGGAGGATCTCCTCCTCGAGGACCTGAGTTCGCTCTCGGGAGGACAGCGCCGCCGCGTGGACCTCATGCGCGTGCTCTACGAACAGCCCGAAACGATGGTCCTCGACGAACCCACGAACCACCTCGACAAGGCGGCCAAGCGCTGGCTCTTCGACGAGCTCGAACAGTTTCGCGGCACCGTCCTCGTGATCAGCCACGACCTGCCCCTGTTGGACCGCTCGATCGACCGCGTGTTGGCGCTGCGCGACGGTCAACTTCGCGAGTACCGAGGGAACTACACCAAGTTCTTGCAACTCGAAGAGGAACGTCGACTCTCCGAGGAGAAGGTCGCCGCCCACCAAGACGCGAAGATCGACCAGTTCTCCCAGCTCGCTGACTCCATGCGCGGCCAGACGGCGAAGCGCGCTCGCCTCGCGAAGGTGCTCGACCGACGCGTCGAGAAGTTGAAGGACAACCGCATCGAAGTGACGAAGAAGGAGAAGAAGGTCGTCTTTCGACTTCCTGCTCCTCCGCGCAGCGGTGACGTGCCGATGACCGTCGAGCACGTGGCGGTTCGCTACGGCGCTCTCGAGGTGTTGCGCGACGTGAACTTCATCACCCGACGCGGCGACCGCATCGTCATCGTGGGCAAGAACGGCGCCGGCAAGTCCTCGATGTTGCGTTGTCTCGCTGGCACGCAAGAAGCCCAAGACGGTGTCGTCAAGTTCGGCGCCAACGTGATCGTCGGCTACTTCGCCCAGGAGAACGAACAGCTGGACTTCACGAAGACGGTGCTCGGGAACCTCGACAACTCGACGGTCGAGTCCGACGTCCAACGCCGCTCGATGTTGGGCGCGTTCGGGCTCAAAGGCTCCGCCGCGCACCAGATGCCCGCGACGCTCTCGGGTGGGGAGCGAGCGAAACTGGCCCTGGCCATCCTGGCTTCGTCGAAGGCCAATCTCTTGCTGCTCGACGAACCGACCAACAACCTGGACCCGGCGAGCGTCGACGCGCTCGGCGAGATGATGCGACAGTGGAAGGGCACGATCGTGGCGGTGAGCCACGAGAGAGGCTTCGTGGAGGCGCTCGAACCCACCCACGCCGTGTTGCTACCCGAGGAGTACTTCGATATCTGGGACGAGCAGTACATGGACCTGATCGAGCAGCGCTAGGGCGCTAGTTGAGGTGACGCTCCGAGGCCCAGTGCGACAGCTGGTGGCGGTTCGAGAGTTGTAGCTTTCGCAGCACCGACGACACGTGACTCTCGACGGTCTTCGACGAGATCGCGAGCTCGGTGGCGATGTCGCGGTAGGAGTAACCCCGGGCGATGAGACGCAGCACTTGACGCTCGCGCGGCGTCAACAGGTCGAGATCGGGGTCCACGTCGCCCGCCTCGAGGTTCTTGCCCTCGAGGGAGAACGCGTCCAGGACGAAACCGGCGAGTCGTGGGGAGAACACCGCGTCGCCCGCCGCGACGCGATAGATCGCGTCGAGCAGGTCGGGTCCCGAGATGTTCTTCGTCACGTAGCCCCGCGCGCCCGCGCGAATGAGGCTGATGACGTCCTCGGAGGAGTCCGACACCGACAGGGCGAGAAAGCGCACGTCGGGGCATTTGTGACTGACCGCGTTCAGCACCGCGAGACCGCCACCACCGGGCATATGGACGTCGAGCAGCACCACGTCCGGCGTACGTTCGACGATCATCTCAATGGCGGCGTCCACTTCGTCGGCTTCGCCCACGATGTCGAGCGAACCGGCGAGCTCACTGCGAATCCCCGTACGGATCAATTCGTGATCGTCGACGAGGAAGACGCGTGGCTGACCGGTAGCCATTACGTCGTCCGGGGAAGGCTGAGTTCCACTTCGGTGCCGACGCCGGGTGTGCTCTTCAAGGTGGATGACCCGCCGTGTTGACACATACGTTGACGAATGGAAAGCGCGATGCCCTGGCGGTCGTGGGGGATGGACTCCACGTCGAATCCCTTGCCCTGGTCGCGCACGAACAGTGACACCGCGGTCGGCTCGACCTCGGCGTAGATCGAAACGAGGGGGGCTTCGGACCAGCGTGCCGCGTTGATCGCCGCCTCACGGCCCGCGGCCACGAGGGCGAGGACGTCCGCGTCAGCGGGGCAGTCACCGACGACCACGAGCTCCACCTTCACGCCGTAGTCACTCTCGATCTCGCTTTCGATCGCGTGCAGTTGTGACGAGTACGTGCCGACCTCGTCGTTGCTCATGTGGTGATCGGGATCGAAGAGCCACTGACGCAGCTCGCGCTCTTGATTTCGCGCGAGTCGAACGACGGCACTCTCGTCACCGGCGGCGCGCTCGATGAGCGTGAGGGTCTGGAGGACGGAGTCGTGAAGGTGGGCGGCGACGTTGGCGCGCTCTTCGACGCGCACGCGCGCTCGACGCTCACCGGAGAGTTCGCTGAGTGTCGCGAGCCACCAGGGCGCGAGGAGGATTAACACGCCCGCGATCAGGATGATCGTGCCAAAAAGTACGGGCGTCGTTCCACCCCAAACGCCGTGCAGTCGCGAAAGCGTTCGCAGCCCCAAGAGGACGAGCACGGTGCCCAACAGCACGCGCAGCAGCAGGTTCTTCTTCGTCGGCGACGCAGGAACGCGGATGAGCGGCGCGGAGCGCACCAGCTCTTCCAAGTGCTTGTGTTCAATGGGCGTCGCGCCCCGCCAGATGCCGATTAACGCGGCCAGGCTCAAGAGGAACGGCCACGTGTAGATGCCGAGACTCGGTATGCCGAGGCGGTCGAGGACGATGATGAACCCGACGACCAGGATGAGGCCGAACAGCGCTCGGTGAAGCTCACGTCGTCGTCCGAGCAGTCGGTGCGCGATGGACTGCGTTTCGTTGGCCCGTGGCAACGTCAGCCAGAGCAACATGTAGAGAAGAAGTCCGACGCCCGACACGAGCGCGAGCAACGAGAAGATGATCCGAATCGTTCGCTCATTGACGCCGAGGCGAATGGCGAGGCCGCCACAGACACCGCCGAGGATCGCGTTGTCGACGCCACGTCGAAATGGTCGATGCGGCGTGCCGATGACGGCGCGAGGGGGTGAATCGATACTCACGTCGCTCCTCTCGTCAAGTGAATCGTGAATCTTTCCCTCTAATTCTTCCACGGGCGTGGCGTGATTGCTCTCAGGGATAACCCTGAGCCTGTACCGCCTCCAAGGGGCGCACTTGGGGTTCGCCCTGATAGGCGAGGTGGCGTGCGGAACTTACATTGGGTGACATGGACGAACCTCTGAACACCGATCACGACGACGCGACGTCGGACACGATAACTGACACGAAGGAGTCGACGACGCTGCACCGCAGCACCACGAAGAAGGTCTTCGGAGGAGTGGCCGGTGGCATCAGTGAACGATTCGACGTGGACGCCAACATCGTTCGTGTCGTGTTCGTCGTCCTAGCCTTCGCGTACGGTCTCGGCGCCGCGATCTACCTCGCGATGTGGGCCCTCATCCCGCGTTCGACGAGTGGCGGCGACGTCGTCGCGACCGAAGAGGAGTTGGATCCCTCTCGAGTTCGGTGGCTGCGGTACGCACTTCCCTTGGGCGTGCTCGTGCTCGCTGTCGTCGTCATCTCGGCGTTCCACCACGTGATCCGCCTCGGCGCCAGTCTCTCCATCGTGTGGTTGATCTTCCTCGTGGTAATCGCCGTTGTCGCGTTGCGCGTACCCGCGCGCCGTCTCACCTTTCGGCGACTCCTTGCACTCTTGTTCCTGGGTTTCTTGAGTTTCCTCATCCTCGTCTCGGGATCGTTCCTCATCGCTGTCGCCGTGATCGGCGTGCCCATGAAGGGCGGCAGCGGCGTGAAGGAGTGGCACCCCGCGACGATCGCTGAAGTGCAGCACGTCTATCGCGGCGCAATTGGTATGTCCACGATCGACCTGCGCAACGTTCCCTTCACGGCCGGCACGTGGTCTATCACCGCGACCCAAGGTGTTGGCGAGCTGATCGTCTACGTGCCGACGAACGTCACGATTGATCTACGCACCCACGTGGGCGTCGGCAACATACAAGAGTTTCAGGCTTGTTCGACGGCGAGTTCAACGAGCAAGCGAGCGACGTCCGTCCATCTAGACCTCAACCTTCAAGTCGGGATCGGCAACATTCAAATCTCTCGAAACGCTGCTAGTCGGATTTACTGCGTCCAACCTCTGTCGGCGCCGACGTCCCCAAACATCCCCTAGTAGTTGATCACGCCGTGCGAGCTCGCGGGGCCGCTGACCTGTACGTAGCTGGGATCGACGGCGAGTTCGTTCCACGTGCCAGTTGACGTCGAGCCGTCGGCGCTGGTCTCAGTGCCGCTGTAGTTGTACACCGGAAGGAGCCACAGCGAGCCGTCGGTGAGTTGATAGGTCGCGAGTGAGAGCGCGTCTGCGTCGAGAGTCACGTTGACGACGGGCGGACCGACCTGGGTCGTCGGCGTGGTGTCCGTCGTGCCGGGCGCGACACCAGTACCCGCACCTGAGGTGCCCGCGGAGGGCGAAGTGCCGGGGAAGCGGCCCTGCTGCTCGGCGTTCAGTGCCTTGACGCCCGCGGCCAGGCTCTGCAAGGGGTAGTCCGTCGGAGAACCCGCGCTGAACGCGGGACCGGAAGCACTGACCACGTCATTGTTCGCGTCCACCGAGAAACTGAACGACTGATCGGTGGCGACGCCGTCGACGGCGACAGTGTAGGTGACGTCTTCCGTGCTCGTCGCGCTCGCCGAGCCGGTATCGCTGCTGGAGGTCGTCGTGCCGAAACTCGGCGCCGACAGTGAGTAGCCGTAGCCAAGTTTCTTCAAGTAACTGTGCGCGTCACTCGCGAGCATCGTCTGACTTGGCAAGTCCGCGGTCGAGGAGTTCGTGGTCGTCGCGCCCGTGTACGTCCATTGGGGCACGCCGACGTTCGAATAGTCGAGGGTGGCACCCGACGAATCCGTCACCAATGAATCAGTACTTCCGTTCGCGTTTACCGGCGAGCCGGTGACGCCAAAGATGGCCGCGACGCGAGCCGCTTCGCTGGTAGCACTACTCGGGACTTGCACTTCGTACGAGGGACTCGTGGGCGTCGTCGCGGTGAGTCCGGGACCGGCGGTGAAGTTGAACCTCGCGTAGATCTGCATGGCGCCTGACGCGGCCGCCCCGAACGCCTTTGGCGTACCGGCTGCGTTTTGTAGGGCGAGTACGGGCAGGCTCGAGCCTCCCTGCACCAAGGCCACCGTGACGGCTCCCGCCAAAGCACCCGTGACCAGGGTGCCCGCGAGCTTGAGTTCGATGCGTCGCCACAGACCGATCTTCCTCGTAACGGGTTGGGCCGTGATGCGAGAGATGAGCGCGTCGAGGTCTCTGTATTGGTACGAAGTGCCGGCCGCGGGATCGAGTGCGGCCAGACGATCTTCAAAGTCACTCACGGGTACTCCTTCGTCTTTCTACCTTGTTCCTGTCGCGCGTCACGTGAAACTTTCAGTGGACTTCCGCGGCGCTGAGGAGCTCACGGAATCGGTGCTGCGCGCGAGACAGTCGTACGGCAGCTGCGTTGGTACTGATGACGAGATACGCGCCGAGGGCGTGCGTGTCGAGTCCGTCCCACGCGTTCAACAACAACACTTCGCGATCGTCGTCACTCAACGCGGCGAGCGCGTCGCGCACGCTGGTGTCGGCGATGACGTGTTCCTCGGCCGAGGCCTCGTCCGCCACGAGAGGGAGCGTCGCTTCGAACGCCGAGCGGCGATTCTTCGATCGTCGAGCATTCCTGAGCACGTTCCTCGCCACGCCGAGCATCCAGGGAAGTTCGGCGTCGGTGGGAACACTGTCGAGCCGGCGCCACACCACGATGAACGTCTCTTCGACCAGGTCGTCGAGGTCCGCGGCCGTGAGGGGGTACAGACGTCGGCGCAAGTAGTTGCCCACGGCCGAGGAGTGCTCGCGCACGAGCCGAGCGAAGCGATCCTCGTCTTGAGAGCCCATAACCTTCTTCTGTCCGAACGACCTTGATTCTTACCGACGAATCTCCGGTTTCGTTGGGCGCCTGCAGGGGGTGTCGACGTCCAGCGCAACTCCTACGTCGTTAGGTGCCGGTCGCAACGCTCAGCGTGCAGCGTGCTCGACTTGATGCGAAGCGACGCGTTCGAGTCCTCACGTCGCTATTTCTCGAGAATTCTCGCCTCGTCGGCGCTGGACAACCACTCGTCGGGCCACGTCCGGTCGCCCCACCACGACGTCACGTCGTCGACGCTGTCGGTGAGCGGGCGAAAGTCGAGACCGTTCGCTTGTGCGAGGGCACTATCGAGCGCGAGGACGGTTTCGTTCGTCGAGCCTGTGGACAAGGGGAACTTCTCCCCGAGATCCAACTCGATGACGTCTTCGACGTTTACTTCGCGCAGAGTCGTTCCCGGCGGGGCGACGTGCGAAGCGATCTGGTCGACCATGTTGAAGAAGTGGTCGCCCGGCACCGGCCCCGCGACGTGAAACGCTCCCTGGAGATTCCCTTCAGCGACGCGCACCACGAAGTTGGCGAGATCGCGAGCGTCGACGTACTGCATGTTGTTGTCGCGGGGTCCGGGTACCGCGACAACGCCACCGCGACGGACGCGCTCGACCCAGTAGGGAAAGCGAAGCGTCGCGTCATAGGAGCCGATCACGAAGGTGGGTCGAACCATGGTCGAACGATCGCCGAAGTACCGAAGACCCGCCCGTTCACTCGCGGCCTTCAATGGTCCGTAGGTCTTGCCGGTGATGGGTGCGTCGGGATCGACCTTGTCGTCACCCCACAACGTCAGCGCGCTCTCGGTCGCGCCTTCGAACGGCGGGTCCTCGTACGCAGAGATCGACGAGATCTGGATGTAGTGACCCCCGCGGTCTCCAAGTGCGTTCGCGAAACGCTCGACGTCGCTCGGACGATAGGCGATCGCGTCGATCGTGGCGTCAAACGTGCGATCCGCCAACACCGACATATCGCCCTGGCGGTCACCGACGAGTCGTTCGATCTTCTCGGGCAAATCGTTCGGCGTGACACCGCGATTCAACACCGTGACGTCGTGTCCCTGGTGCCAGGCGGACCACGCGATCGCGCGACCCACGAACGACGTACCACCGGCAATCAATAACCTCACGACGACTCCTCTCCGTTGACGCCACCACGCTAGGGCCCGAAGGTGTCGCGCACGAACGACAGCACGTCACGAGCAACGTCGATGCTCGCGGGGTCGAGCTTCGAACGCAACTCGTCGTCAATCGCGTGGATGACGTCGATGACGGCGCGGCCGTACTCGCGACCTGACGCCGTCAGCTCGACGTTCCTTCGTCGTGAATCGTTGGTGTCGACGTTGACGTGGGCAAAGCCGCGTTCGACGAGTCCGGACGCCACTTTGCGCGCCGATTGTCGAGAGACGCCGAGTGTCGTCGTGAACGCGCCGAGCGGGAGTGACGTGCGAACGAGCCAGCGAAGAGCGAGGGCGTCGCTGCGCCGATAGTCGTTGAAGCCCTGGTGAGCGAGGCGGCGCGACATCTCACGGACCCAGCTTTCTCGAGCGAGGGCGAGTACGTCCCCGAAAAGTGGCTGAACGGGAGCCGGTGTCGTCACACGACCAACGTACCAAATAGGCAACCGGGTTGCATAAGTTTCAAAACTGTGTCACGATGGCGACGCGTCGTTGCGAACGGGGGAGTACATGGTGACCGGAGAACCTTTTCGAGTTGCCGGCGTCGTACCTCGGTGCCTCGCAACGCGACGGTTCGGCGTCGTCTTTCTCGTGCTCTCCTTGCTCATGGTCGCGCACGCCGCGCCGGCAGGGGCCGCCCCGTCGCGAGTGAAAGGTTGTGGGTCGACGACGTCGAGTACGTCGACGCTGGCGCTCAACGTGAACGGGCACTATCGAACCGTCATCGTTCACGTCCCCGCCAGTGGATCGGGCACGACGAAGAGAGCGCTCGTTCTCAACCTGCACGGAAGTGGCAGTACCGCTCACGCGCAAGAGAAGTTCTCCGGCATGGACGTCACGGCGGACGCGGAGGATTTCATCGTGGCGTACCCGCAGGGACTCATACCTGACGGCGTAGGTTTCGATTGGAACGTTCCCGGTGTCGCGCTCTTCGGCGGACGACCGGTGCCGGCCGGCGCCGCGAACGACGTCAAGTTCCTCACGTCGCTCGTAGGTCTTCTCGAACACGACGACTGCGTCAATCCGAAGGAGGTCTTCGCGACCGGGTTCTCGGGTGGCGCACGTGAGGTAAGTCAACTCGCGTGCGACGAGTCATCGGTCTTCGCGGCGGTCGCTCCCGTGAGCGGACTTCGCCGCCCCACGCCGTGTCCCACGACAAGGGCCGTCCCGATCATTTCCTTTCACGGCTCGGCCGACGACATCGATCCCTTCGCCGGTCACGGCCAAACGTACTGGACGTATTCGGTGACGACGGCGGCGAAGGATTGGGCCCGTCAAGATAAGTGCGCGACCGCGCCGGTGACTTCGACACCCGCTGCAACGGTGACACTCACCACGTTCAGTCGATGCAAAGGAAACGCCTCCGTTGAGTTGTACGAAATCGCCGGCGAAGGTCACGAGTGGCCCGGCGGCCCCACCCTCCCGTCGGGGTACACCTCGTACCTCGGTCCGCAGTCGAACGCCGTCAGCGCGGACGCACTCATGTGGTCGTTCTTCGCGTCGCACCCCTTGTCGTAAGCGGGTCGATCGGCTACGACGTCAGGTTTAGAGGAAACCGAATCGGCCAAGCGGCCAGATACGCAGGAACGCTTTGCCGATGACGCTCGAACGAGGGACGTCGCCCCAGTAGCGACTGTCGCACGAGGCCGGTTCGTTGTCGCCCATCATGAAGTAGTCGTTCTTCGGGACGGTGACGTTGCCAATGGCTCGTCCCAAGGGCTCGTTGTGCGACCACGGTTGCGCCAGCGCCACTCCGTTGACGTAGATGGTGTTGCCCTTCGACGTGAGATGGTCCCCCGGAAGGCCAATAACCCTCTTGACGAGGTCGGCGACGTTGTCGCCGCACTCGTTCACGACCGCTGCCGGCGCTTTGAAGACCAGGATGTCGCCACGGTGGATCGTCCCGAGCTCCACGCTCAGTTTGGACACCAGAATTCGGTCGCCGATGTGCAGTGTGGGCTCCATTGAGCCTGATGGAATGTAGAAAGTCTGAAAAACGTAGCTGCGAATTAAAAGCGACACGAGTACCGCAATCGCGACGACGAGAAGCCACTCAATGACCGATCGGGACCGAGTCCTCGTTTTTTTCACCGGAGCCTCGTCCACGTCGAGGGGTTCGAGGAGCGTCACGGATACAACTCTACTTTCGACACCCTCGGCCTAATTTTCAGGGAATCTCTCCGGCCGTCGTCACACGGCGGACCGTGAAAGTGAGTCTGCAGCTGGCGAAAAGCGTCGTCGCGTGGCTCAGCGAGTAGCGAGGTACGCCGCGCCAATGGACTTCAGCCGTTGGTGGATGCCCCCCATTGGATCGATGCCCGGCACGTACTCCTTCTTCAATTTCGCCACGACCGTGTAGTTCGTGTCCACCACGTTGGCGATCGGCGTTTGCGCGGACTGCGCCACGAACTGATACGCGTCCATGAGCGAGAGTCCGGTCAGTTCGGTGACCCACAGGACGAGTTGCGCGTGACTGACACGAAACGCGTCTTCCAGTGGTCGAGTGGAACCGGTCGTCATGATCTCCGCGTCGCTCTCGATTCGGGGCCACGCGACAGTACCGGCGCCTTTGATGAGGTCGACGACAACCACGGTGTCCATCGCCGTTTCGACGGCGACGCCACAAGTCTCACCTTCACCCTGGCGAGCGTGACCGTCGCCGAAACTGAAGAGCGCGCCTTCCACGTTCACGCCGAGGTAACACGTGACGCCCGCACGCATCTCGGGAGTGTCCATATTGCCACCCCAGTCGCCAGGGGTGAGTGCCGAACGCGCCTCGCTCAACGCGGGCGCCACGCCCACCGTGCCGTGCATAGGGTCGAGTGGCAGTTGGTAGATCGCCTCGCTCTCGCGAGCTTCGTAACGAACCGTCCGTGCTTCGCGGTCAATGCCGTAGATCCAGGTCATCTCGGGGAGTGGGCTGTGCAACATCGCGGTGAAACCCGTCGCGGTGAGTGCGCCAAAGAGCGGCACCGTGGTACTGACGCCGTAGGTTGTTCGCGGTTCGATGCTCGCAAAGTGGACCGCCAACGTGTCGCCGGGCTCGGCGCCTTCGACGTAGAAGGGTCCCGTCTGAGGATTGAGGTACCGCGGGTCGCAGACTTCGCTGGCGTGATCGTGGATTGAACGGACCTTTCCCGCGAAACAGTCGAGCGTGCTCGTGTCGAGGACCGTGCCGGGACGGAGCGTCGCTCGCGCGTCGGCACCACCAAACGTGTAGACGAGGCGAGAGGGATCGCCCTCGTGGTCCATCTCGTAGTGGACGACCTCGGGAATGTCGCTCTGGGTGCTCACGATGCTCCTGTTTCTCGACGAAAAAACCAATCATTGCATCTTGACACTGGCGTGGCCCCTTCGACGAGGACGTCGATACCGGCGAAACGCTTCGTCCTTTATGTCGTTCTTAAATTCGTCGACCAGACTTTCTGAAAGAGGTGGTTACTCCTGATACGCGTCGTCCGCAATCGTGCGGTCGCGACGTCGACAAGAAAAGTTGAAAGACGGTCGCTCGTTGTCCCATCATCCGCACTTCGAAAATGGAGACGTACGCTCGCGAGCGGCGTCACGGTTCTCGCGTTGATGTCGTTCAGCAACGTTGACGAGCGATGACTACGCGACGGTCCCTCTACGTCGTGGCGGCGGCCGGCTTGTCTCTGTCCTCCGTTCTGGCGATTAATGTCGCGGGGGCTGCTCGAACGTCGGGTCACGGACCATCGGGCGCGACGACGATCTCGTCGAAGCAGGGTCGCGTTTCGGCTGCGCCGTTGCCGACGCCGAAGGCGGTAGCGACCTTCCAACACCCGGCACTGGCGGGTGAAGGCGTCTGGCGGCCAAGTGGGCGTCTCGTGAACGGTCGCGCCGCCGTCTACACCACGACCGTGCGACTGCCGGGCACGTCATCGGTGGAAGCCGGCATCGCTTGGTTGGACACGAGGCTCCTTCGAGCGACGTTGTACTCGGGGAGCCTCAGTCCGGGAGGGTCGTCGTGGAAATACTCGGCGCCGATTTCACCGGCGGCGTCGCGGACGTTGGTGGCGGCCTTCAGCGGTGGTTTTTTGTTCAAGGACTCCAAAGGCGGTTACCTGAGCGAGGGCCACACGGTGGCGCCCCTGCGCGTGGGTGGCGCGTCGCTCGTGATCTATCGCGATGGCTTCGCGACCGTCGGGCAGTGGGGACGTGACGTTTCAATGACCCCCAACGTCGAAGCCGTTCGCCAAAACCTGACGTTGCTCGTCGACAACGGTCGCCCCGTGTCCGGACTCAATCCAGCGGACATCAAGACATGGGGCGTTGCCCTCAACGGCGTAGTGAACACGCCGCGCTCTGGATTAGGCGTGACCGCGAACGGCGCGTTGGTGTACGTCTCTGGACCGATGAACGTCGTTGACCTTGCACAGCTGCTCGTTCGCGCGGGCGCCGTTCGAGCGATGACCCTTGACATGAACCCGTTCTGGCCGGTCTTCGCGACGTTCTCACCCTCAACCACGAACGGACTCGCGTCGCCCGCCAACGGGAAAGATCTGTTGTCGACGATGTACCAACCACCCGGCCGCTTCTATGAAGTCGGGTACAACCGCGACTTTGTCACGATGTCGACGAAATAGACGGCGACACGGATCGGTGAGACCTCGACGCGTAGTAAAGAGGTGGGCGCCGTGAGAGCGCGACGGATGGACGAAAGAGGCGACGTAGCCTGGTCGACGTGACTCTTTTACGCGACAACGTTCATTACATCTGCTCTCTCTGTGACGCGCGCTACGAAGTCGAACTCAGTCGTGTCAGTTGCGACTGCGGGGGCGTGCTCGATCTCCACTTCGACGTGCCCGCGTGGACACTTCCGACGGACGAAGATTTTGGTCTCTCTCGATACCAAGGGATGCTTCCCATCGAAGGCGAGTGGCTCGAGCGCGCGGACCTCGGTGCTTCACGCACACCGTTGCTCAAGGTTGGACCGACGTACGCGAAGTGCGACTACGTCACGCCGAGCGGTTCGTTCAAGGATCGTGGAGCGTTCATGCTGGCCGCACTCGCACTCGGTCTTGGCGCCAAGAGTGTGATCGTGGACAGCTCGGGCAACGCGGGCGCGGCCATGGCCGCGTACTGCGGATGGATCGGCATTCCCTGCACCGTCGTGGCGCCCGCGAGTGCACCACCCGGAAAGCTCGCCCAGTCGCGTGCTTACGGCGCGACGGTCGTCGCGGTCGAAGGCCCACGGTCGGCGGCGACCGACGCGGCGCTCGCCATGGCGTCCGACGGTGGCTTCTACGCGAGCCACGTGGAGAATCCCTTTTTCACCGAGGGCACGAAGACGTGGGCCTTTGAAGTGTTCGAGCAGCTGGGCGACGCTCCCGCGGAGGTCGTGATGGCCGTGGGGAACGGGAGCCTATTCCTTGGCGTCGAGCGAGGGTTTCGCTACCTCTTCGACCAGGGGCTCACCACTCGTGTACCGCGCTTGGTCGCCGTCCAGGCACAGGGATGGTCACCTCTCGCGAACGACGTGGCGGAAGATCGCGGCGCTCCACTTGCTGACGGGATCGCGATCATCGCACCTCGACGTCTCGATCAGATCGTTCGAGCGATCGGGGCAACGGGCGGCGAGACGCGAACGGTAAGCAATGACGAGATCATGGCCACTTCGCAGCGCCTCGCCCACGGAGGTCTTTGGGTGGAACCAACGTCCGCGACCGCGTGGGCGGGTGCCTCGCACGGTTCGCGTGACGACGGACCCGTCGTCGTGAGTCTTGGCGGTGCTGGCTTCAAGGCGTCGGCGTAAAAACATCGTCTACTCCATTAATCGTGGGCAGGGTGGACTTGGGCAGTACAGATGTTTTTCGATCGGCGATGTTTCGAGCGAAGAGGACGCGCCAATAGCCGAATAGATGCAGGCGATGGCGAACTACGTGTTGATTCATGGGGCAGGCTCGGACTCTTGGTACTGGCACCTCGTGGCACCAAAACTCGAAGCGTTGGGTCACACCGTGATCACCCCAAACCTTCCTTGTGATGATGATGCTGCAGGGTTGCCGGAGTACCTTGACGCAGTGTTGGACAACGTCGGCGACCGCTCCGAGTTGATTGTGGTCGCTCAATCAATGGGCGGTTTCACGGCGCCGCTTTTGTGCGACCGAGTATCGGTTCGACTACTCGTCTTGGCAGCGGCGATGGTTCCGAGACCCGGGGAATCGCCAGGCGAATGGTGGTCGAATACGGAGCATGAAAGGGCGAAACGAGAGCAGGACGCTCGGGATGGCCGTCCGTCCGACGGTGACTTCGATCCCATCGAGATCTTTCTTCACGACGTTCCCTCGGAGGTAGTTGCCCAGTCGGCCGCGCACGTGAAGAATCAGTCCGGCACGCCCTTTGTCGCAACGTGGCCGCTCGCAGCATGGCCCGACGTTCCCACCAGATTTCTTCTCTGTCGCGACGACCGTCTCTTTCCCGCGGATTTCATGAGACGAATGGTTAAGGAGCGATTGGGAATCTTGCCCGACGAAATGCGAAGTGGTCACCTGCCCGCACTTAGCCATCCCGACGAACTTGTGGAGCGCTTGGAGACGTACCGACTCGCGCTCTGATATGCGGCAGTCGATCGAGCAGCCAACTCGGTGACGGGACCGAAGTCACCTTTTAGTGTCGTATTTTTTGTGGGCGAGGGGGGACTTGAACCCCCACATCCTTTCG
>DASZHK010000179.1:0-6918 GCA_035937905.1 Acidimicrobiales bacterium | reverse complement strand
CTAAGAGCACGATGTTCTGGTCCCCGCGGCCGCGGTCGCGGCCGCCTCCGCCGAACATGGCGCCGAACATGGCGATGCGGCTCACGAGTCCCGCCAACATCCCGACACCCGAAGCGATGGTCATGATCGCCACGTCACGGTGGGCGACGTGGCTGAGTTCGTGCGCGAGCACGGCTTCAAGTTCCTCGTCGTTCAGTCGTTGCATGAGACCGCGGGTCGCGCAAATGACGGCGTGACTCGGACTACGTCCCGTGGCGAACGCGTTGGGCATATCGAGTTCGGAGATGCCCACTCGTGGCTTCTTCATATCGGCGAGCAGGCACAAGCGATCGACGATCTCGTGCAACTTGGGCTCTTGCTGTGGCGTGACCTCGTGAGCGTGCATCGAGAACATCGCGATCTTGTCCGAGAAGTAGTACTGCGAGAAGATCAGCCCCGCCGCGATGACGATGACCAACACCGTCGACACGCCGAGACTCAGCATCACCGAGACGACGATCGCGTAGAGCGCCACGAGCGCGGCGCCCGTGATGAACATTCGAACGTTGAGCTTGTGGTCCGTCTCGATCTTCGTTTTGGCCACGGTTAGTTTCCTTCGACGGTGGGCGCGGAGTCCGCCGCGTTGCTCGTCCCGGCGGGCAGTTCACTGGTCGTGCCACTGGCCTTCAACGCCGCGAGTTGTGCGTCGATGTCCGAGGTCGCCGAGGCCTTGTCGAGTTGCGCCTGGATGTCGTCGTTGGTGCTCGTGAGATCGGTGAGAGCACCCGAGGCGAGCAACTCATCGAGGGCGCCGCTTCGCGCCTGCATCTGGGCGACCTTGTCCTGCGCGCGCTGCATCGCGGCGCCGGCGTCACCCATGGACTCGGAGATGCCACTGACGGCCTCGTTGACGTGCGCCGACGCCTCGGCCGCCGTGTAAGTGGCCTTGATCGTCTCCTTGCGCATACGAAAGGCCTCGACCTGGCTCTGGAGTTTGGTGGCCGTCGCCTCGAGTTTTTGCTGCTGATCGTCGATAGAGGCGTGTTGGACCTCGAGGTCCTTCAACTGCCCCGCGATCGCTTCACGTCGAGTGAGAGCCTCTCGCGCGAGTGGTTCGTTGCCCTGACCGAGCGCGGCCTTCGCCTGCTCAGCGAGTTTGTCGCCCTGACTCTTCAACTGCTCGGCTTGGATCTCCACGCGCTTACGGGCGGTGGCGACGTCGGCCACGGCCCGCTTCACCTTGGTGACGTTCTCGAGTTGCTGTTCGTACGAGAGATCGAGTGTCTGGCGAGGATCTTCAGCCTTGTTGAGGGCGTCGTTTGCCTTGGCTTGGAAAATCGTCTGGACGCGCTTCATAATGCCCACGTGGGCCTCCTTTTGCTACTTGCCCAGACTAGAGCGAACCAACGCAGCAGTAGTCAACGCGAACCACGTCCAACGGCGTGGATCACCTAATTTCCAGGTAAATCTTTGTCCTGGGCTCGGGCTTCGGCGGCGAGTCCTTCACGGTACGACTCGAGTGCGTCACCGAGCGCTTCGTCGGACGACGCCAGTATGCGTAGCGCCAAGAGTCCCGCGTTGGTAGCGCCGTTGATGGCCACCGTGGCGACGGGCACGCCCCTCGGCATCTGGACAATGGAGAGCAGTGAATCGAGACCGTCGAGGCGAGCGAGCGCGACGGGCACGCCGATCACGGGCAACGTGGTCACGGCCGCGAGCATCCCGGGCAAGTGCGCGGCACCCCCCGCGCCAGCGATCACCACTCGTAGTCCGCGCGATCGCGCGTTCTTGCCGTAGTCGAGCATTGCTTCTGGTGTTCGATGCGCCGAGACGACGTGAAGTTCGTACCCGACCTTGAATCTTTCGAGGATGGTGGCGGCGTCGTTCATGACCTCGAGGTCCGATGACGAGCCCATCACGATGCCGACGACTGGCTGCACTAGATCTCCTGGGTCATGGTCCCGTACGCGCGGGCACTGGTCCATGCTCTCACGTGCGGACCCGTTGGTTCGTCACCGAGGGCGGTGACGTGACCGAGCTTTCGCCCCGTTCGCCACGATTTGCCGTAGTCATGGACGAACGTGTCGCTCACGGCGCGCGCCGCGTCGAGCGAACCGGGTTCCGCCGCGCCCACGACGTTCACCATGACGGCGTACTTGGTACGCGGCGTGACGTCACCCAGTGATTGACCACTGACGCAGCGAAGATGTTGCGCGAACTGACTGGTCGCCACGCCCTCGATGGTCCAGTGACCAGTGTTGTGCGGACGAAGGGCCACCTCGTTGACGACGATGCCACGGTCGGTGACGAAGTACTCAATGGCCATCACGCCCACACCTCGGACGAGGTTCGCGACGCGTTCACTGAGTTCGCGCGCTTCGTCGACCAACGCGGCGTCGACGTCGGCCGGGTACCTGACCTCGACGCACATGCCTTCACGTTGCACTGTCGTCACGAGCGGGTAGAAGGCGAGCGATCCGTCAACGGATCGCGCGACGAGTTGTGCCACTTCGCTCGTCAACTCGAGTCGTTCTTCGACGACGACGTCACCGGCGTTGGCGATGTCATCGATGACCTCGTAGGTCTCACCTCGGGTCGACGGGAAGGCCACGCCGCGCCCGTCGTACCCGCCGCGGGCCACTTTCACGACGGGCGAGGTGACGAGGCTGTCGAGAAATCGGTCGAGTCGTTCGTCCTTTGACGACCGCACGACGAGAAAACGCGGTACGGGGACGTCGGCGTCGTCGAACGCCTGACGTTGAAACGCCTTGTCGACGGCAAAGTGCAGCGACGCGCTACTCGGGCGGACGATTACCCCTTCGGCCTCGAGGCGTCCAAGTACGTCGAGGTCGACCAGTTCGTGGTCGAAGGTGATGACGTCAACGTCACGGGCGAGCTCGCGAAGCGCCTGCTCGTCGTTGGCGGCGCCGATCACTACCGCCTGGGACGTCGCGACGGCACTTTCGTCGCTCGACGTCGCGAGCACCGTGATCGAGACACCCACGTCAGGAGCTGCTTCACCCATCATGCGTGCGAGCTGGCCCGCGCCCACGACGCCGACGTGAGGTGAAACAGTAGGTTTGGTGACATCGGACACGAGTGAAACGCTAGTGGCCTTGAGGGAGCGTCGAGAATGCGCATTGCGATAGGACTTGACACCGACGGACCGCTCGAGAAGACGCTCGAGCGCGCGACGCGACTACACGAACGGGGATTTCGAAGTCTGTGGTCTTCGCAGATCTTCGGTCCCGATACGTTGACGGTCCTCGCGCTCGTCGGACGCCAACTGCCCGACCTCGATCTCGGCACGTCGGTCATTCCAATTCAGCCCCGCCACCCGTCGATGCTCGCGGCGCAAGCGCGTACCGTGCAGGACGCCATCGGCGGCCATCTGTCACTCGGCGTCGGCCTCTCGCACCAGGTCGTGGTCGAGGGGCTCTGGGGCATCTCCTTCGAACGTCCGGCCCAGTACATGCGCGAGTACCTTGAGGCCCTTGCGCCGATGCTCCGAGGTGAGAACGTGAACGCTCAGGGTGAGCGCGTGAAGGCCGTGACGATGAGTGCGCTCGGACCGAAGGACGTGGTGTCGCCAGGTCTCTTGATCGCGGCGCTCGGACCACAGATGCTGAAACTGGCCGGAACGCTCACGGACGGCACGGTTCTATGGATGACGGGGCGCAAAACGATCGCCGCGCACATCGTGCCGACGATCCGAGAGGCGGCGTCAGCCGCGGGGCGTCCGGCACCGCGCGTCGTGTGTTCATTACCCGTCGCGGTCACGTCCGACGAAGCCGGCGCGCGAGAGCGACTCAACAAGGACTACGCGGTGTACGGGACGTTACCGAGCTACGCGGCGATGATCGAGCGCGAAGGGGCCACGAGTCCCGCGGACGTTTCGCTCATCGGATCGAAGGCGCACGTCCTCGATCAATTGCACGAGTTGGCTGAGGCGGGCGTCACCGAATTCTCTGGCGCGCCGTCGGGTACGAGTGAAGAACGTGAAGGAGCGCTCGAGGTCTTGATCGAGTTCCAACAAAGCGTTTGAACGTAGAGTCGTCCCAGCGACATTTTGTTGCTCCGCTAAGGTAGTGCCCCTACCGAGGTGAATATAACTATGTCAGTCGTCGCGTCCCTTCTCTCCATCGTGCTCTTTTTGGCCTTCGCCTCGGCCGGAACGCAGAAGATCATCTTCAACCCCGTGATGTCAAAAGCGGCAGGTCACTTGGGCTTCACGAAGCGGTCGTATCGCAGCATCGGTGCTATTGAACTACTCGGCGCGACGGGTGTGTTGGTCGGCCTCGCCGCCCGGGGGACGTCACCACTGGCCATTCTCAACGAGGTTGCCGCAGGCGGACTGTTCGTGATGATGGTGTTGGCCGTCATCGTCCACCTTCAAAAGAGAGACAAGACCAAACTCCTCGTACCCGCCCTCGCACTTGGGGTGTTGGCGATCGCCGAGCTGATCGTTCGCCTTAGCTAGGCATTACATCGGCAACTGGGTGTGCTTGAACTCATTCAGCGCGCTCTGATCGCTCATCAGGGTGATCAAGGATTCAATCAGGGCGATCGAGGCGCCGGCGTCGTCCGTCGGGGCGTTCATGTAGCGAACGAACGTGGCGTCGTTCCCGACGACGAACGTGGGCACACCAAAGGCCTCGTACCGATCGAACTCACGGAAACTCTCGCCGATCACCTTGTAGGGACGGCGCGATTCGACGTCGTCGAAGACGTGGGGTAGATCGACGCCCGTCGACGCCAGGACGTCCGTAATCTCCGTGGTCGTGACGAGTCGAATAGCGCGTTCGTGGCGCGCTCGAAAGAGGGCCTCATGAACGTCGAGGAAGTGCTCCGGTTGAAGGTCGCGAACGGACGTACTCACGGCGAGCGCCAAATGTTCCGCGTCGCGCGCGGGGTCGTCCCAGGCGTCCGGGGCGCCGTCGGCCTTGTAACCCTGGCTCATGGTCCAGGGTACGAAGGTCACGTCGAAGTTCGCGCCCGCACGAAGAGCCGTGACCACGTGGAGGTGGATGTTCTTCGCGAATGGGCAGCGATAGTCATAGGAAAGTTGAAAAGGAAGCATGGTGCCAGCCTAGGAACTACCTCGACGGAACGGGCACACCTTGGCTGCGACAGAGGTCCTTGTACGCGCAGAAACGGCACGCGTTCGACGAGGGAGTGGCGGGAAAATCCCCGTCGTCGTAGTAGCGCTTGATCTTCGTCCACGCGCCCGCGGCCGCGTTCGCCCGGGCCTTGACGACGACGTCGGTCACGTTGCGTTCGATCGACTGGCCGTGCGCGACGTACATCAATCGTATGGTCGTAGGCCGCTCACCGAGCTTTTCTTCGCACAGTGCCGCGTACAGTTCGGCGTTGGCGAAGGTCTTGCTGTCGTAGTTGCGATTGGGCAGTGCGCCGGTCTTGTAGTCGACGATGGTAAGCGAGCCGTCGGGGTCGCGGTCCAATCGGTCGAGGATTCCAAAGAGCGGTGTGTCGTTCACGTCGACGCCGAGCCGTAACTCGACGCCTTCGTGGGCAATCGTCGTCGGATCCTCCATCTCGAAGTAGCGCAGGAGTATGGCCTCGGTCTCACTCAAAAGTCGCGCGACCATGGCGTCGTCGCAGTTGATGTCGACACGCACGTCGTCGGTAAGGATCTCCTCGAGGGCGGGCGTCACGAACTCGCGGGCCTTTTCGATCGTGCGTTGGTCAGCGTCCAACAGGAACAGATTCTCGAACACGTAGTGGACGAAACGACCCTTGGCCGTGGCGTACGAGGCCGGTTGGGGCAGTCGTTCCACCGAGGCGTGCTGGTAACGCCGCGGACAGGCCTGGAAGTCGGCGAGGCGCGACGGGGAAAGTGATTGGGGCAGCGGTTGTTCAAAGGCCATGGCGCCACGCTAGGTCAGCGTTGTGACGTAGGGGCCGCTAGACCTGCGCCACAATAGAGAGATGGCACGCGACTCGACCGTAACTCGTCGCGGACAGATCGTGCGCTCGACGCAGTGGCACGGCGTTCGCGACGGTGACAAGGTCGTCGTCAACGCGCCGAAGGAGCTCCGTCACAGCTGGACGTTCGTGGCCCACGTCGTCAACGAAGCCACCGGCGAAGAGTGGGTCGAAGTCCGAGGGGGAAGAACCGGCGAATCGAAGGGTCGATCGTTTCGTTGCGAGTTAATCTTCCCGGGCGGCGCGAAAAAAGGCTCGCGGGTCGTCGGACTCTCGCTCGCTACGGCGCCGCAGTTGGCGCTGGGTGCACCCGCTTCTCGTCGATCTCGTTGATTCGTCTCGACTTGAGTATCCAGAGTCCCGGTACGACACAGATCACGGAGAGCAGCACGAAGTACGTACGAATGCCGACGTAGTTCGCGATCTCACCGGCGAGGACGAGTCCGAGGGGCGCGACACCGAGCGACACGAACCAGTCCACCGAGCCGGCGCGGCCCAAGAGCTCACGAGGCACTTCGCTTTGCATCATCGACTCCCAGATGACGTTGCCAAAGATCATCATTGGTGACGCGATGATGGGGAAGAAGATGATCTCCCAGAAGTTCGTGGCCACACCCATGATGAGTGCTGACAGGGTGCCGACGGTCCAGTAGATCCACATCACTCGAACGCGGCGTCTCGGCGACGGGAGGTTGGACATGACGAGGGCGCCGAGGACACCCGCGACGCCGGCGGCGACTTGGAGGAAGCCCACGTAGACCTTGGCGTAGTGCAGGTTATGCAGCAAGAAGAAGGGGATCAGTACGAACATCGGGCTGAAGAGGAACGCGTTCACCAACGCGACGGCGACGAGGGTGGTCCAGAGCCAACGAGTCTGGCGAACGTAGTGGACGCCTTCCTTGATGTCGTCGATCATCGAGTTCGCCTCGTTGCGCGTTGGTTTCGGCGTCGGTTTCATGAGGACCAGTGCCGTCGCGCTCACGACGAAGGTTG
>DASZHK010000178.1:0-14652 GCA_035937905.1 Acidimicrobiales bacterium | reverse complement strand
ATCGGCGTCGCGGGGAAGGCAAGGCCCGTGGTAGCCACGAGAAACATCGCGGCCACGAAAACAACGAACGAGGACTTCGTCAGGAGTGCGTGCACGTGTCGTAAGCCTAGGAGCGTCGTGCGTGTCGTTCCAAAAGTTGTCCTTACAGACTTCTGAGAGTGCGACACATTGAATTGAATGCGTTGCGTTCGCCACGCGCGACGTCGTTGATTCACTGTCGATGGTGATGAACTTGATTATCTGTTGGCTTTTCGTGCGTGAACGTATAACGCACCACTAGACGTCGCGTTTTATATCGCTACGCGGCGTTTTCTTCGCAGTCGTGCGCGTTGACGGACGTGCGATCGCGAAACGAACGTGAACGTGCACGTGGTTACGCGACGAGTTCGCTCCGGCCATCGGCACTCGCACTGATATGGCGACGCAGGTTCATCATCATCGCCCCACCTATGAGTGCGGTGAGGCCGGTGCCGATAGGCCACCAGTTGCCGAGATGCACACTGAAGTAGAGGGCGGTGATGGCGGGCGCGAGCGTACCGGACACGCCCCACGAGAGTCCGGCCGCCGCGTTGTAGCGACCGCGAAGATGTTCGGGCGCGATGTCGTTGACGATGGCCGAGCCGACCGGCTGGAGCATGGTCTCACCGATGGCGAAGACCACCATGGCGAGACACAGCATCGAGATCGACGCGGCCGCCGGGAGCGACAACGTCAGCTCCAAGATCATCCAGAAGAAGAACCAGAACGCGGCCACGACGCCCATGACGCGCGTCCGACTCTTGCCCTCGATGCGATTGAGCACCCAGAGTTGCGCGAGCACGATGGTCGAGGTGTTGAAAAAGAAGATGACGCCGATGGTGTGGACGGAGAGTTTCAAGTTGTTCACGACGAAGAGGCTGAGACCGGCGTCGAGTGAACCGTACCCTCCGATCATCAGGAAGATCGCGGCCACCACGTAGCGCACGAGTCGGCGATCGCTCATGACTTCGCGCCAACCTTCGGCGTTCTTCACCGGGTCGTCGTGGATCTCTTTGACGGGACCGCCGTGGCGGCGAAGCGTCAGGTAGTAGAACGCCGCGAGCAAGGTGACGCCCGCGTTGAAGACGTAGAGCGCGACGAAGGTGCCGGGGTGTCGCAGGTTCACGACCGACGCGGAGATGAGACCTCCAAAGCCAATACCGAGGTTCACCAGCATGAAGTTGAAGCCAAAGGCCCGTTGACGGTGCTCGGGCGAGACCAGGCGGCTCAGCATCGTGCTCGCCGGACCCCATCCGGCGCCACCGAAGACGGCGATGAAGACGGCGGCGAGAATGGCCTCTTCGCGCGTGTGCGCGAGTCCCCAAAAGACGAGCGCGACCGCGTCACAGGTGTAGGCGAAGAGGATGACGCGGATCGGTCCGAGCCGGTCGGTCATGGAACCCCAGAGCGGCGCGCTGCCGATGCCGATGACGGCGGACAGGGCGAGGAGTAACGTCGCGAAGCTCGTGGAAAATCCGCGCACGTTGTGCAGGTAGATGACGAAGAGCGAGAGCGTGAGCCCGTTGCCGATACATCCGATGAAGGTGCAAAGGAAAAAACGGCGCAGGGGACCGCGAATCGACGAACGAAAATCAAGGGGTACGAGGCTGTCGATGAGTTTCACAAGGTCATCAGGCTACTTGAGTCACTTTGTGCGGCCAATCACAAGAGTGACGAAGTCCTTTTCACCTCGAGAGTTAAGGTTGGTTCGTTAGTCACCCACTAACGGAGAGGTGTGACGACTTGAGCACTCGATTGGCTAAAAGCCGCGTTGACCTTCTTGAGGAGATAACGCCCGACGTCGAGCGCCTGTTCAATCGTCATATGGAAGCACCGCGACTCTGGTTCCCGCACGAACAGATCAGCTGGGGTGAGGGCGAGAGCTTTCTCAAGCGCCCTTGGTCGCCCGAGGACTACCCGATCCGCGACGGGGTGCGCAGCTCGATCTTCGTGAACCTCTTGACCGAGGACAATCTTCCCTACTACACCGACTCGATTCTTGAACACTCGCCGAAGGGCCACCCCATTCGCGAGTGGACTTGCCAGTGGACCATGGAAGAGAATCGTCACGCCATGGTCATGCGCGACTGGGTGCACATCAGTCGGTGCATCAATCCAACGACGTTGGAAGAGGGCCGTCGAGTCCAGATGCAAAAAGGTGAAGTGCCGCACCCGGACACGTTCGCCGAGCTCATCGCCTACGTCTCGTTCCAAGAACGCGCCACGCAGATCGCGCACCGCAACACCGGCGCCAAGCTACCGAAGGACGACAAGATTGGTCGCAACGTCCTGGCGCTGATCGCGGGCGACGAGACGAAGCACTACCTCTTCTATCGTGACCTCACCTTGGCGGCTTTCGCAATCGATCCGTCGGCGATGATGATCGCGGTCTCGAAACAGGTGAGCACCTTCGCCATGCCCGGCACCGGCATCCCGAGCTTCACCCGCCACGCTGTGCGCATCGCCAAAGAGGGGATCTACGGACTCGGCCAGTACTTAGGCGACGTGTTGACGCCGGTGCTCGCGCTGTGGGACATCGAGCACTTGAAGGGTCTCAACAAAGAGGCCGAGATCGCCCGCGTCGACTTGGTGAACGTGAAGGCGAAGATCGCCGAATCGGTGGAGCGGATGGCTCACAAGGCGTCGCTCATCAAAACCTCAATCGGCGCCTCGCGCTAACGCGCGAACAGTTACTCCTTCGTGCTGGCGACGGCGCGGATGTAATCCTCGAACGCCTTCTGTTGGGACTGCACGGCCTGGACTCGTCGTAGGTGCATCGCGCCACCTCGCGCGAGAAGGTAGACGAGGCACCCGAGCACCGGGAGCACCAAAATGAAGAGGACCCAGAGCGCCTTCGCCGGTCCACCGAGGTCGTGACTGCTGAAGATGTCGAGCACGATATGGAAGACGAGGATCATCCAAAAGATGAACAGAGCGAAGTACAGCGTCGAGACGAATACGTCCAACAAGGGATAGTTTGAAGCCAACACGGCGGTCCTTTCAGTGATCTCTAGTGCGAAGTGTAGGTTCCGTTCGGTGTCAAAGAGAGCGGCGCGCGGAGCGTTGTGGGCGGCGGCGAGTGCGTGGTGTGTCGTGAGTTCGAACGCGGCCTGTCTAGTATGTCGTCAACATGGGGGTGCTTGGTGCGCAGTCTTTCTGAAGCGATCGCGGACGTCGCCGCGGTGGGACAGCCGTTCGAGGTCATCGAGGTCGAACGCGACGGCGTGACGAATCGAGTCTTCAAGAACGCTCCGGCGACGCTGCGCCAGTTCTTCGACTCCGCGCGGGGCGTCGACGAGACGTTCCTCGTGTACGAAGACGAGGAATGGACGTTCGCTGAGGTGATGCGAGAAGTGGACGCCCTGGGAGACGCCCTCGTGCGTCACTACGGCATCAAAAAGGGCGACCGGGTCGGCATCGCGATGCGCAATTACCCCGAGTGGGTCATCGCCTTTGGCGCCATAACGTCAGTTGGAGCGATCTCGGTCTCGCTGAACGCCTGGTGGACCGAGGACGAACTCGACTTCGCCGTCAACGACGCGGGTCTGTCACTGTTCATTGGCGACAGCGAACGAATCCTTCGCGCCAGTGCGTCGTGCCTGCGCGCCGGAGCGCGGTTGCTCGGTGTCCGATTGAAGGAAGAGACGACGTACGCCACGGGCGTCGAGCGTTGGGAGGACTTGGTCGTGAAGGGCGCCTCGATGCCCGACGTGGACGTGGACGGCGACAGCGACGCCACGATCCTCTACACCTCGGGCACGACCGGATTTCCGAAGGGCGCGGTCTCGACCCACGGAGCAATCTGTCAGACGATCATGGCCTTCTCTTCGGGCGCCGCCATCCAGGCCGCCCGCCGCGATCAAAACGAAGAGGGGAGTGGGCAGGCGCCGTGCTTCATCTTGATCGTCCCGCTCTTTCACGTCACCGGCTGCATCCCGGTGATGCTGTCGTGCTTCACGTGGCACTTCAAGCTCGTGATGATGTACAAGTGGGACCCCGAACGCGCCTTGGCCCTCATCGAACGCCACCACGTCACCAACTTCGTGGGTGTGCCCACCCAGGCGTGGGACCTCATGGAGTCGCCGAGTTTCGCGAAGTACGACACCTCATCGCTGACGGCGGTGGGCGGTGGTGGCGCGCCCGCGCCGCCTACCTTGGTCGCGCGGGTCGAGCAGTCGTTCACGAAGGGACGCCCGAACCTTGGCTACGGCATGACCGAGACCAACGCGTACGGACCAGGCAACTACGGCGAGGACTACCTGAGTCATCCGACGTCCACGGGCCGCGTGCCCACGATCGTCATGGACGCTGACGTACGTGACGAATCCCTTCATTCGCTGCCCATCGGCGAAAGCGGAGAGATCTGGCTGAAGTCGCCGACGATGATTCGCGGTTACTGGAGAAATCCTGGCGCCACCGACGAGGCGATCCAGCAGGGTTGGCTTCGAACGGGTGACCTTGGTCACGTGAGTGACGAAGGGTTCCTCTACGTCGAGGACCGCGCGAAGGACATGATCATTCGCGCGGGTGAGAACGTGTACTCGGCCCAGGTCGAGTCGGCGATTTACGAGCATCCGGCCATCTACGAAGCGGCCGTCTTCGGGCTCTACAACGAGCGACTCGGCGAAGAGGTGGCCGCCGCGGTGATGGTGCGCGAAGGCGCGACGCTCACGACCGAAGAACTTCGGGACTTTCTCTCGTCACGTCTTGCTGCCTACATGATTCCTTCACGCGTGGCGTTTACCCGAGTGGCGTTACCGCGCAATCCGGCGGGCAAATTGATGAAGCGCGAGATGCCCGCGCTCTACTTTCCCAACGCCGTTTGAATCGCGCGTTCGGCGTACTCGGCGACGTTCACGTCACTAAGTTCGTGCAGTTTGAACCATTGGGCTTGGTTCGTGGTGCCGACGATCTCGTCGCGTAGTTCGCCGCCGTCGAGGTCAACGGTGTAGAGGATCCGAACAGTGTGGATGCGATCGCCGTTCGGACGACGGCGCACGTCGCTCGCGACGTCGAAAAGGACGGGGTCCTTCACCGAGAGGCCGGTCTCTTCACGAAACTCTCGTAGGAGCGTCTGCTCCGGCGACTCGCCAAAGTCGATGCCACCACCCGGCAGCCACCAGAGTGGTGGATTGATCTGCGCGCTACTCGAGCGTACGAGCAGCACGCTCTCGTCGTGCACAAGAATCCCGTACGACCTCACGCTGGTGTGCTGTTTACTCATCGGTCCTTGAACGTCCTCACTGAAGTACTTGATTCGCGCAACAGCGCTGGCGAGAGAGCCCTTCGACGGTCCTCGCTGGGGAAATAGTAGGTCAACCTCTTAAGGTCGACGCGTTCCAGTGCGTCGAGCGAGGTTTCTCGAGTGGCGATCGACGACTAACGAGTACGCGGGAAGCCGAGGTCGATCTGAGACTCGGAGGGTTGGGGCCAACGCGTCGTCACCACTTTCGCTCGGGTGTAGAAGGCGAAGCCTTCGGGTCCGTAGATGTGGTTGCTGCCAAAGAGCGAGTCCTTCCAGCCCCCGAAGGAGTAGGCCGAAATCGGGACGGGAATGGGGACGTTGACGCCGATCATGCCAACCGTAACTTGGCGCGAGAAGAGTCGCGCGGCGTTCCCGTCACGGGTGAAGATCGCCACGCCGTTGCCGTAGGGATTGGCGTTCACGAGAGCAATGGCGTCGTCGAAGGAGTCGACGCGCGCGACACCTAAGACGGGACCGAAGATCTCGTCGTCGTAAGCCTTCGTGCCGGGGCGCACGCCGTCGAGGAGGCTCGGACCTACGAAGAAACCGCCGCCGTTGGTGAGCGTGGTGCCGTCGCGAACGACCTCGATGTCGTCGTCCTTCGCCGACGTGACGTAGCTCACGACGCGCTCGAGGTGTTCTCGGGTAATCAGGGGTCCGAAGTCGCTGGTGGGGTCGTCGCCGGGTCCGACCTTCAGCCGATCGAGCCGTTCGGTGATCTTCTTGATGAGTGGAGTGGCGACGTCGCCGACGGCCACGACCACACTGATCGCCATGCAGCGCTCGCCCGCCGAGCCGTAGCCCGCGTTGATCGCGGCGTCGGCCGCGACGTCGAGGTCCGCGTCGGGCAACACGACCATATGGTTCTTGGCGCCACCCAGTGCCTGGACTCGCTTGTGGTGCTTGCTCGCCGTCTCATGGACGGCACGCGCGACGGGCGTCGATCCCACGAAGCTGACGGCGTCGACGCCAGGGTGTGCCAGCAGTGCTTGGACCGTCGACGCGTCTCCCTGGAGCACGTTGAAGACGCCGTCGGGCAGACCCGCTTCCTTCAAGAGTTCGGCCAATCGAAGTGAGACCGAGGGATCTCGCTCGGACGGCTTCAAGATCACGACGTTGCCGGTCGCCAGCGCGTTCGCGCTCATCCACAAAGGAACCATGATCGGAAAGTTGAACGGCGTGACAGCGACGACGACGCCCACGGGTTCACGGGTCGAGTGCACGTCGACACCTTCTGCGACCTGCTCGGAGAAGCCGCCCTTCAAGAGTTCGACGAGGCCACAGGCGTACTCGACGTTCTCGAGCCCACGAGCGATCTCGCCCTTGGCGTCGGCGATGGTCTTTCCGTGTTCTGAGGTGATGATCGCGGCGAGTTCGTCGGTGTGCCCCACGAGTAACTGTCGAAGCGAGAAGAGGATGTTCGTTCTGCGCGAGAGGGTCGATTGGCCCCACTGCGTGGCCGCGTTCAGCGCGACGTCGACGACGTGGTCGACGAAGACCGACGAGGGTACGGGTACTTGCGCCGTGACCTCGCCGGTGGCGGGATTGAAAACGTTCGAGTGGCCGGGCTGTTCGACTCTCTCGCCGTTGATGAAGTGGGGGATCGTTCTCATGAGAGACCTCTTTCGCACTGTCAATCTACTGTTTCGAGACTTTCGTTGATTAAGGTTGCTCAATGGAACCAGCCGAGCAAGGTCGAGCGCTGCGCGCGGCGGCGGCGGTGGAACCCCTGGGCAGCGGGCGTTTCTCCGCCAACCTGTCTTCCTTTTACACCGTCGTGGGTCACCCCCATGGCGGTTACCTTCAGTGCGTGATGGCGAGCGCCGCGCTCGCCGGGGCGAGTGAAGAAGGTGCTACCCATCTGCACGCGACGGCCGTGACGACCAACTTCATCAACGCGACCGTACCGGGAGCGGTGGAGTTACGCGTGGAAGTTCGTCGCGTAGGTCGTGGCGTGTCCTTCGTGTACGTCTCGATGTTTCAAGATGAAGCGCTCGTGGTTGAGTCGCTGGTAACGCTCGGCACGCTGCGCGACGACTCGTCGATTCGCTATCAAGAGGCCACGATGCCGGTCATCGACGCCCTCGAGAAGTGTCGCCAATCAACGGGTAATGAAGAGATCAACATCATGAGGGTCGTGGATCTTCGCCTCGACCCCTCGTGCACCGGATGGTGGAACGGCGAGCTCTCCAATCAGGGTGAAGTACGCGGGTGGCTTCGCATGAACGACGGCGAGGCGTCGTGGGACGCGTGGAACTTGCTGTTCGCCGGCGACGCCCTGCCCCCGGCGACGCTGCCCCTCGGTTCCTCCGGCTGGGTGCCGACGCTGCAGCTGACGTCCTACGTGCACCGCGTGCCGACGAGTGAGTGGCTTCGTGCTCGCCAGTGGGCCGTCGTCATCGCGGATGGTTTTCTCGACCAGCGCTGTGAACTTTTTGACGACACGAATCAATTGGTCGCTTCGTCATCCCAACTGGCCATGGTTCGCCTACCGGGCGGTCACTAGGTCGTGTCGACTGGCCCGCGGGCCAACGACGACGGGTCACTGTCGATTCGCTCTCGTCTCACGATTCCCGCCGAGGAGATCGTGCTTCGAGTGACAACCTCTGGAGGGCCGGGAGGACAGCACGCCAACCGTTCGCTCACGCGCGTCGTCGCGAGTTTTCACGTTGACGAGTCGCGCGTGTTGAGCGACGTTGACAAGCAACGCGTCAGTGAAGCGCTCGGCTCGGTCGTTCGCTCCAGCGCGAGTCGCTTCAGATCGCAACGACAGAATCGTACGGCCGCGCTCGACCAGTTGGCCGAGAAGCTCGCAACAGCCCTCGCACCTCGCACCCCGCGGCGCGCGACGAAACCAACGAAGGGCGCCAAGATCCGTCGAGTCGACGAGAAGAAGGCGCGAGGGCAGTTGAAGGTCCAACGGCGCCGCCCGGACGAGGACTAACGAAGTCGCTCCAGTTGTTGCGTGATGGCGTGCAGTGCCTTGTGCATGACTTCGTCGAGGGCGGGATCGTTGTCTTCGTGGGGACCTCGTAGTGGCGTCAACGACGCGTACCCAGCGACGAGCAGTGCGCCGTCCTCATCGGCGTCTTCGTCGCTGACGTCGCCGAGTTCGGGGCTCGCGGCGCCGAGACGAAGCGGCAGCTCCCCTTCGTCGCTCAGCGCCTCGCCGCCGGCGAGTGGTCCGGCCGCCTTGATGAGCCCGGCCATCGAGACGCGGCCACGTCGCACGCCTTTCAGTTCCGCGGCGGGCAAGTTCGGCACGTTGAGATTGAACAATGTTCGAGAGGGCGCTCGGAAGAGTTCGTCGAGGACCTCGATGGCGACCGCTCCGGCCGTGTCGTAGTGCACGTCCTCGCCCCACTGCACCGAGACCGCGAGACCCGACAGTCCAAGTTGTGCGCCGGTTAAGACCGCGCCGACCGTTCCCGAATGCAGCACGCTTCGCCCGACGTTGGCCCCGGCGTTGATGCCCGAGACGATGACGTCCGGCTGAAAGTCGAAACTGCCGAGTGCACCGAGGATCGCGCAGAGCGCGGGTGGTGCTTCGAGACCGTAGGCGACGATGGATTCGGCCCCCGCGACGCGGTGGCGACGGTACTTGACCGTCGGTCGCTCGAACACGTCACCAACGGCCGACGACATGCCCGAGTAGTTCTTGTTGGGCGCGACGATGAGGGCTTCACGGACCTCGCCGTCGGGAGCGTCATCCATCCAGCGAGCGACGCAGCGGGCCAAGACGGCCATCCCAGGAGCAAGGACGCCGTCATCGTTCGTAAGGAGTAGTCGCATACCCGCACGATAACTGTCCTAAGTTACGTACCAGTGAAAAGAAGGAAAACCATCTGATGTTGCCCTCAGGAGAACAGATCGCGATCGCCCACGGCGATCAACGTGCCGTCATAACCGAGGTAGGCGCGACGCTGCGGACCTTCGTGAAGGGCGGCGTCAGTGTCGTCGAAGGCTTCGCGGGCGAGGAAGTTCCCTCGCACGCGCGCGGACAGGTCCTCTTTCCCTGGCCCAACCGGATCGGTGACGGCGAGTGGACGTTCTCGGGTCGCGTCGCTCGCCCGACCATCGACGACGTCCCCCACGCCACCGCCTCGCACGGCCTCGTACGCTGGCGCCCCTTTCGTATCGAAGCCGTCAACCAGAACCGCTGCGTGCTCTCGCTGCTGCTCCACCCGACCCCCGACTATCCCTTTTTGAGTGAGATCAGCGTCATGTACCACCTTGGATCGCTCGGCTTGACCGTGACGACGACCGTCACGAATCGCGACGAGGTCCCGCTGCCCTTTGGCGTGGGCTTTCATCCCTACCTGTCGGTGACGACGCCGACCATCGAGGGCTCGCAGTTGGAGATTCCCGCGAAGGCCTACGTAGCGGTCGACGATCGTCAACTGCCGACCGGCGAGATCCTTCCGCTCGCGGGACACCAACTCGACTTCTCGAAACGAAAGTCACTGAGCGGCCACGAACTCGACGTCACGTACACCGAACTCGTGCGCGACGATACGGGCCTCGCCGTCGCCACTCTGGAAGACGCCCACGGTAGTGAAGTGGAGCTCAGCGTTGATCGAAACTTTCCGTACTTCCAGGTGTACACCGGAGACCACCTGGAGAAGGGACGCCGACGCACGTCGGTCGCCATCGAACCCATGACCTGTCCGCCCGACGCGCTACGCAGCGGCAAGGACGTCGTCGTACTCGAGCCGGGACAGCACTGGGCCGGTTCGTGGCGCCTACGGCGTAAGTCGTGAGTGCACGCGTCGTCCTCGTCACGGGTTCGACCAGCGGCATCGGTCTCGCCACGGCTCGACGCTTCGCGCAACGCGGTGACACCGTCGTCTTCAATTCGGTGCGCAGCGTGGAAGCGGGAGAGCACCTCGCCGACGTCACGCCAGGTTCGCTCTACGTGCAAGCCGATATCGCGGTCGCGGGCGACGCGGAGCGACTTGTTCGCACCGTGCTCGACCGTTACGGTCAGCTGGACGTACTCGTCAACAACGCGGGCACCACGAAACTCATTGCACATCGAGACCTCGAGGCGGCCAACGTCGACGTGTGGCGCGAAATCTTCGAGGTCAACGTCTTTGGTACCTGGCAGCTCAGTGTCGCGGCGATGTCGGCACTGAAGGAGAGTCGCGGATCGATCGTGAACGTCTCGTCGGTCGCGGGCGTCCGACCGACCGGCTCGTCGATTCCCTACGCGGCGTCGAAGGCCGCGCTGAATCACCTGACGACACTGCTCGCCAAGGTTGTCGGTCCAGAAGTACGAGTGAACGCCGTCGCGCCGGGACTCATCGACACGCCGTGGACCGAGGATTGGGACGCGGTGCGCGGATTCGTGCGCTCCGTCGCGCCACTCGGTCGAACGGGGACGCCCGACGACGTCGCTGACGTGATCATCGCGCTCGCCACGACGTCGTACGTCACTGGTCAGGTCGTCGTGGTCGACGGCGGGCTGTCGCTCGCCACCTGACGCTTCGAGGGCGGAAGGGCGAGTCTGCACGCGTAGGAAAGTACCTTCGTCGCCGGACGGAACACGAGACGGTCGACGAAGGGGCTCGTTCGCACCCCTAGGTGGTCCTGCGCCCACGAGGGCAGCAGTGACCAGGCGCTTCGCACGATGAGACGATGGACGAAGCGTTGTTTTTTTCGATTCGTGACGCCGTGTGAGATGAAGTCGCGAGCCGCGACCCCGTCCGCACTGAGGTGTAGTTCGGGCCGATACGACAACAGCTTCGCGTTCAGCTCTTTCAAGTTGCGTGGTGGATCCTGCAGTCCGAGATCGTTGGCCACCTTGACCATTTCCGCCACGTACTGGTTGGCGTCCTCGTCGCTCAGGTGACGCGCACCGAAGCGTTGGTACGAGTTGAGGAACATGTAGAGCTCGGTGCAGTGCACCCACATCAAGAGGTGGGGATCGTTCGCGTCGTAGTGGGTGCCGTCATCGGCGACGCCGTGGACGAACTGGTGGACGTTCAAGACTCGCTCGATCGCCGCCGCCGCCGACTCCTTCGATCCAAACGTCGTCGCGCTGATGAAGTTGGCCGTCTGGAGCATGCGTCCAAAGGGGTCGTCTTGGTAGCGCGAGTGCTGGGCGACGCCGGCCATGGCGTGCGGGTGGAGCATTTGGAAGAAGAGAGAACCCAGTCCTCCGACCAACATCGACGGCAGGTCACCGTGGACGATGCGCGTGACACCGTACACGTCGCTGTACGCGACGAGTGGATCGTCGCAGCGTGCGGGAGGATCCATCGAGAGACCCGCGGCACGACGGATCTTCATGTTGGCGCGTTGTCGGACACGAGAGAGTGCGTCGCGATACCACGTGGCGACCAAGGCGTCCTCCTCATCGATTCACTTCCACTTTACGGTTCGACGCTTTCAATCCAACCAGTCGTCTGCGACACTAGAAGGATGCCGTTGGTGCAACCCTTTCGTAACTCCTCGACGGAGAGTGACGTCGAGAGTGAGGTCGCGGTCGTCACCGAGCGACCGTGGAACGTGATCGTGTGGAACGATCCGGTGACGCCGATGACCGTCGTCGTCGTCATCTTCAGGCGAATCTTTGGCTACTCCGACAACAAGTGCACGGAGTTGATGCTCACCGTGCACCACGAAGGGCGCGCCGTCGTGTGGTCGGGACAACGAGAGCGGGCTGAGTCGTACTGCGTGAAACTCCAAGTGGCTGGACTGCAGGCCACCGTCGAGCGTGACGCGTAGTGGTGGGCAAACTCTTCACCCGACGGCGCGATGGTCGAATTGAGGTTCGCCTGAACGACGCGGGACGCGCAGCGATCCGCGAGGTCTTCGCCCACGTGCTCGCGGCGGAACGCGACCCCGACCACGAATGGCACCTTTCGCTGAACGCGCCCATTAACCCGAGCAGTGACGACGACGACCCCCTCGCCTCATTGGCCCGTCAAAACGAGATCGCGTCGAACGCCGAACTCTCGGTCATGACCTTGAAGGAGCAGTACCTGACCGACGCCGAAGGCTGGGCGTGGCTGAGCACGATCCAGGTCGCGCTTCGATCAACGGCCGTGATGAACGGTCTCTTAAGTGACGAGAAGCTCGAGGAGTGCGCTCCCGAACTCTTGGATGACATTCGAACCATGCAACAGTTTCTTTTTGAGTTAGCGGCTTGTTTTTAAGGTCCGGGTAAGAAGAGGACCGCGAAGTCATGACTGAATGGGGAGGAAGGGCCATCCCCCCTAAGATTTGCGCCATGGATATCTTTCGACGTACCTCGCTGCACCTGACCTCACTCGCACTTCTTTCAACGGCCTTGGTCGTCGGCACCCCCCTGGTGGCTCACGCTGCGGGGTCAAATCCCTCCGTTTCATCAATTCTGAACGCCGCCAAGGTCGCGATCGTGAAGCAGAACGGCGTCCACGTCACCGTGGCGACGGTCTCCGGCAAGGTCGACAGCTCGGTCGTTGCCGACATTGGTAAGACGGACGGAACCGAAACCTACGTTTCGGGCAACGAGACCTTCACCATCACCGTGACGCCCACCTACGCGTATTTGAGCGGAAGTCAGAAGGGCTTGACGACGCTGATGGGCCTCACCGCCGCTGAACAGAAGAAGATCGGCAAGCAGTCAATGGCAATGAAGAAGGGCACGTCGTACTACACGACGTTCAAGTCGAATTTGACGTCGGGGACGACGTTCGCGTCGCTGCTTCCGGCCGCGAAGGGCACGACGTTGCTCAGCCAACGCGACAAGAAAACGAACGGCTACCAATTGAAGTGGTCGGTGAAGGCGACGAGCACGCAGCCAAAGACGACGACCATCATGACGTTTTCATCGGGTAAGACGACACTTCCACTGAAGGACGCCGTGTCGACGTCAAGTGGCACGAGCAAGACGACGTTTAGCAAGTGGGGCGAGAAGGTCAGCGTGAAGATTCCCTCTTCAACGATTGCCTACGCGAAAGTCTTTCCCGCGTCGTAAGCGAACGCCGCAGCAAAGCAACGCCGCCTACGCGGAGTCAGTCCCTGCACGACGACATCAATTGATTCGCTTCCACTCCTCGAGTGGTCTACACGCACTGCAATTGTTGACGTTTCCGGAACATCGGTGGCCGTCATTGTGGCGAGAAGTTAGCTGAAAAGAGCGAGGTCACGAACGTGGTAATCACGTTCTATTGCGTCCCTTTGAAAAGTCGATACGATTGTGTCGTTCTTTCTGTCGTTCGTGTTTCTTCGCCTCGTCATTCACGGAAACGTGCCTGCACTGGCGATCATCGATTGGCTGAGACGGGCGGTGCTGCTGCCGCGTGCGCTCTTCATGCCACTGCTCGTGCTTCTCGACTCACCACTACCTCGGTTCGAAGACTAGAAAGCGAAGACCTCAATGACGAACGCTGGTTCTGATCTTTCTCACAGCAACACCGAAGGCAAAAACCTCGGCCTCGCGCTCGCCGTCATTTCTGGTGCACAACTCATGATCGTGCTCGACGCGACGGTCGTCAACGTGGCGATTCCCACCATCCACCACGCGCTGCACTTCTCTCTCACCAACCTCGAGTGGCTCATCACCGCCTACTCACTCACCTTTGGCGGACTTCTGCTGTTCGGTGGCCGCACCGGCGACCTCTACGGCAAGCGACGGATGTTCATGATCGGCATCGCCATCTTCGCCGTCTCTTCGCTCCTCGGGGGACTCGCGATGAACGACGTGTGGTTGATCTTCACGCGCGGTCTTCAAGGGATCGGCGGAGCGATCGCCGCGCCGACGGCACTTTCGCTCATCGCCACCAACTTTGCCGAAGGCCGCGAACGAAATCGCGCGATGGGCGTCTACGCGGCGATGTCGGGTGGAGGGGGAGCGATCGGTCTTCTTCTCGGCGGCATCCTCACCAGTTACGTCTCCTGGCGTTGGATCTTCTTCGTCAACGTGCCGATAGCGGCGTTGGTCTTGTTCCTCACGCCACGAGCGCTGAACGAGTCACAGACGACGTCTGGCCACCTGGACGTCCCCGGGGCGATCACGGTGACGGCTGGGATGCTCTCGCTCGTCTACGGACTCTCGAACGCGTCGAGTCACAGTTGGGGAAGCAGCGCGACGATCGTCTCGCTCGCCGCGTCGGTCGTGCTGTTGACGGCGTTCGCGGTCATCGAGCAGCGGAGCAAGGAACCGTTGATGCCGCTCAGCATCTTCAAGAACCGCAACCGCTCGGGCAGCTTCGCCATGATGTTGTGCGTGGGTATCGCCCTCTTCTCGATGTTCTACTTCTTGACGCAGTACCTGCAGAACATTCTCGGATGGAGCCCGATAAAGACGGGCGTTGGTTTCTTGCCCATGACCGCGGGCATTATCGTCTCCGCGGGCCTGGCGTCGCGCTACGTGAGCAAGATCGGCATACGAATTCCTCTCA
>DASZHK010000177.1:0-5837 GCA_035937905.1 Acidimicrobiales bacterium | reverse complement strand
CACGGCGGCGAACGGTACCTACACGGTCTCACTGTTAGCGGCCGGTTCTTACAACGTGCTCGTGGACCCCACGTGTGGTGGCACCGTCACCACGTCGTACGCCTCGCCTCAACCCACGTCGCCTGCGGTGGTAGTGACCGCCGGCGTGATCTCGACCGACAACGCACGATTGATCCTCGCTCATTCCATCGTCGTTACCATCACCCCGAGCACCAGCGCGCCGACCAACGCCGTAGTGAGCGGAAGTACGTACGCGCCGAGCGCAACGTCGAGCTCGGGTGACAGCGTGCAAATAACCATCGACGGTACGTCAACCGGCTGCGCCATCAACTCGGGCGTCGTGAGCTTCACGGCGGTCGGTACCTGCGTTATCGACTTCAACGATCCCAGCCCCTCGGCGACGAACGCAAACGCTTCGGCTGCCCAGATTCAGCAATCTTTCAGCGTCGCCGCAGCATCTGGCGGTGGCGGTGGCGGTGGCGGTGGTGGCGGTGGTGGTGGTGGCGGCGGCGTAACACCCCCGATCACTCCAGTGACAACCACAACGACGCCACCCGTAGTGACACCCATAGTCACTCCCGTAGTGACCCCCACTCTCCCAATCTCGATTCCCACGCCGAGAGAGGTCACGTACACGAGACACTCGATGGTTCTCTCACCCAAAGCGAAGGATGTTCTGAGTGCCCTCGTCAAGAGACTCTCCGTTGGGGGTTCCATCACGATCATCGGATACGCGCACAATGACAAGGTGCTCGCGCGAAAGAGAGCTGCCGTCGTGGCGAACTTTCTGCTGCAACAAGTCTCGGTGCACGTCTCTTTCAAGATCGTCACGAGTTCGACCGTGGACAAGGTAGTGGTCATCACGACAAAGTTGTGAGTTCAAGCTCGAGTGCGGCTGATGAACGCGTGAGCACCTAGAGAACCAGATTCGTCAGTCAGCTGACATGAGGGTTCGTCCCCGAACCCGATTCGTCACGTCAACGCGACGTAGAGGTCGCAGAGATTCCACCCGGTGTGACCTCCGTCGATCAGCTGCCCGAGAGCACCAAGCGCCGAATGACTGTCGTTCGCGTCGGCGATCGCTTTCCAATCGACACCGAACCCGCGGGCGCGTTCCGCGGTGGTTCCATCTACCCACGCGCCACCGACTCCCTCAACGAAGTCCCGACCGTCCGAGGCCCGCGCCAAGAAGACTGCGTCACGCTCCAGTTCGGCTATCTCCCTCGCCATCAACCACGCGAGTTCCTGACATCGGCCACCGGATCCTGAACCTCGCACCCTCACCGTCACCTCACCGACACCAAGTATCGCGACGGCGTCGTTGGATGAGATCGCAGCTCGGAGTACGTCTGCCCACCGTTCGCTCACGTCGGACACGTCGCCGTGGACTTGGCTTCCCATGTCGACGACCCGGTAGCCGCGTCGTCTCGCCTCGGCAATTGCGACGTCGAGGATCATCGAGGGCTCCGCGAGGACGGCGTTCGTGTGGTGAGAACTTATTGGTGTCGCTGATGCGGTGCGATGGCGCGACGCCTCGAGAAGCCGACCACCCAACGGCGACGAGCCGAGTCCCACTCGCTCGAGCAGTGCCCTGACCTCGTCATCGCTCGGCTGGTAGTCGTAGGTCAGACCCGACGCCACCCACGTCGCACCCGAGATGACGTTGTCGACCATGATCAGACTCAGGGAACGAGCGGTGCGAACGTGACGAAGGACTCGCCCGCCCGCGATCACCGACGTAGACGCGCGAAGTTGATTGAGGGTGGTGATGTCAGCACCCGAGGTCATCGCCGCGTCCCAGAGACCGCGCAGGTCCGCGAGCGTCACGGGCGTTTCTGGAACCACGCAGAGGCTCGACGCGCCGCCCGAGAGCAAGAAGAGGGTGCAGTCGGCGCGCGTTGACTGGTCGAGGAAGGACAGCAGCGAAGTACCAGCGTGCAGACTTCGTGTGCCAGGTATCGGATGCTCGCCGACGACGAGGTCCGGCGATGGATCTTTCGTCGCCGCACTCACGTCGTCACAGATAACGAGCCGACGACGGAGTCGATCGCCCAAGACACTCGCCGCCGCGTCCGCCATCTCTCGAGACGCCTTTCCGATCGCCACCACGTCAACCGCCTGGTCATGGTCGAGAAGTCCCGCTGCGGCGAGTTGGCGTTCCGTAAGGGTGGTGAGATCCAGCTCACCGATCCACGTGCTGCTGAGAGCTCGTGCGTCATTGAGAAGTCGCGTCACCTCTTTCGTCATCGGTCCTCAGTCGTGCGCGCTGCGACGGTCGACTCTGAAGGAGGGAGCAAACTCACCGCTCTATCTTGTCCGACACCGTTTGTAGAAAGCTCACCTGCGGCGTTAGTCTGAGATTTACGACAGGAGTCACCATGACGCCTTCATCCGAACCCGTGCACCTCAGCAATCATCACCGCACGACGCTGGCCAAGATCTTCCAACACCCCGTGAGCCACAATCTCGAGTGGAAGGACGTGCTCTCGCTGATGGAGGCCATCGGCTCCGTCGAAGAGAAGCACGACGGCAAGTTCACGATGACCCTGGGCGACGAGTCCGAGACACTGGAGCGACCCCGTCACAAGGACGTGAACGCGCAAGAGGTCCTCGACCTGCGACGAATGCTCACGAACGCTGGTTATGGACCGAAGGTGACGTGACCGCCGGGTTCGAGGGCCCGTCACGGCAAGTCACTTCGAAGAATGCGCTAAGAATCGGGCCCTTCACGCCTCATCCGCTTGCGCGAGGTCGTGGGGTGGCGTAGTACTTAGGTAAGGAGAAAAGAAAGGTCGTCGATGCCTTACCAAATTCACCAACACGCGGGCATGGGGTGGGGCCGAGGCCTCCTCGCGTTTCTCTTCGTACTTCTCGTCTTGGCGGCGGTCGCCTGGTTCGCAGTCACGTTCTCACGCCAATCGGGACACAACCACCACGGGTTCGCCCACGCGAACCACGTGCCCTCGCCGCCGGCGTCCGACGCGATGAAGATACTGAGCGAACGTTTCGCTCGAGGAGAGATCGACGCCGAGGAGTTCACCAAGCGTCGCGAGTTGCTTCAGAGTTGATCTGATGGACGTCGAAGGGCGTCTGGCGATCAACGCGCGATGATCACCAGGACTTGGGTAGCACCGCGGCGATGGCCTGGGCGATGAGCGCGTAGCCAGCGTCGTTCGGATGATCGTCAGGTCCGAAGGGCTGTCCATAACACATCCACGTCAACTGGCACGCTTGGTAGACGTTCACTGGAATGGTCCCGACGTTCGGAATCGACACGCGTTTCGAGTTATCCGATTGGAATATTGCGGGGACGTTGGCCACCGTGACGCCAAGCCCCTTGTAGGCGCGCTCAAGAACAACGTTCAGTCGATCCATGGCGACGTTCGTCGCGGTTGCGTTGCTTGGCCCGCTCGCGCCGAGAAGGTAGTAGGCGAGGAAAGGGTTCTCGAACTCGAGCCCGACGAACTTGACGTGAGGGCCCGACACGGCCTTAAGATCCTTCACAATCTTCGGAATGCCGACTTGCACGACGTTCAGTGCGTCGTTCACGCACGTCCCGTTGACCGGCGTCACGGCAAGGCAGTTTCGGATGTCGTTGAAACCAAGGTCGATGGTTACCAGTCCGGCGTCGCCCTTATGAACCTTCAAGAACTTCACTGCCTGGGTCAATTGAGTCTTCGGAGCCGTGTAACAGTGATTAATCGGCGCGGGACCAAGAATTGTCTGAACGCTCTCGCCCGGGCAACCCAATTGAGTCAGCTTGAGCGAAACCCCCTGGATGTTCTCAATCTCCAGCAGATCGTTGGCGTAACCGGTATCGGTTCGCCGCCCATTGTGGTTCACGATGCCCGTTGGTTGAAATCCCAGCGACGTCGACGCTCCGAGGTCGAGGTAGAAAGCCGAGAACGTCGCGCTCGACGCGGCGCCCGAGCTCGGGGCCGTCAGCGATCCTTGCGCGAGGTAGCCCCCGACCACGAGGGCCGCCACGGCCAATACTGCCATCGCGTACTTCGCGCTTCGGTGCATGGAACTCCTCGGGGTCTTCGATCGTGGTGCCGGACCAACACGTGCTTACTTCGCCGGTCGACGGACGGCTATCTGCTCTCTAGAGCGGTGGCGACAACCGTCAATCATAAAACAGAACCATCGAGCGGCTCGCTCGGTCGACGACGGTCGAGGCGACGCTCCATTGGTCGCAAGAAGATCTCAGATCATTGACAAGGAGCTTCGACAACGATTACGCGGCATGTGGATATTGGTCGCCCGTGTCGGCAACGGTCAGCCTTGCGTTCGGTTGCCGACTCTTACGACCACGTTGCTGTATCGAGATACCCGGCGTCCAAGGAGAACTGAACGGATTTTACCGTCACCGCGGTGGGAAGTTGAAAGGCAACGCAACCGGTCGCCGTATCGCCACTCGGCAAGGCGAACTCGCCGAAGTTGAAATTCGTACAATCCGAGACGACGCCGTAATTTGCGGTGTACGTCAGGCCGTCGCTGCCTAGAACGGTCACCGCCAGATTCGCGTTGCCGTCGACTTCGCCATTAGAGGGATCAGTGTTCGCGAGGCTCAAGCCGATCGCGACGAATCGGTAGCCGGGGTCGGGTAGACCCGAGCCAGTACCCGCCGTCGCCGGATCGACGGTTGGCGTCACCGTGACCGAAAGCGTGTCACCGTAGAAATCGTGCACGACTTGCGGGGACCCGATCCCTGCGGGCGTGGTCGGGGAAGCGACGGGTCCAGTGATGGATTCGGGCAATCTGAGGTCCACCCGTAGAAGAGACTCTCCGACCAATTCCTTGTTGTCGTCAACCTGAAAGGTGTCGACGAGCAGTGCCGCGTTCGACGCTGACGTGGCTCCGTAGAGGGCCACGTAGGCGGCACCAAAGGCGTTGACGTCGGCGATGTAGGCCGCGACGTGCGCGCGGGCGGCCACGGGCCACCGATCCTTGCCGAGCGTGTGGGCGAACGAGGTGAACGTCCCTTGCAGACTGGCCAAGTTTGCCGACTCCGTTGCTAACGGGGTACTCGAGGTCCACGCGCTGATCGCCGTGAGGTCCGCAGCCAGTGAAGATTGCAGCGTGGCGTCGGCACTAAGGAATGCCTTCGCGGCGTCCGCGATTGAAAGTGCGATGGTCACTCTGTTCGACGACCTCGAACTCGGGCTCGCGCCGAACTGGTTTTTCGCGACGACCGAGAAGGTGTACGACGATCCCGCCTTGAGTCCCCTGACGACGCAGCTCTTTGAGGTGGTCGCGCACGTTCTGCGTGACGGGTGCGACGTGACGACGTAGCTTCTGACGGCTGCGCTGCCGATCGACGCCGGTGACGACCACTGTACGTGTGCCGACGCGTTGATCGCTCGCGCTTTCACGGAGCGAGGTGCCGAAGGTCGAGAAGACGAAGCGCTCGCAAGGGTGGCTGGAACGACCATCGCGACGGCGAGCGCGACGACGGAACCAATCAAGACACCATGGCGCTTCTTCTGCAGATTCATCGACACCGACCCCTTCACCAATCCCAGGGTATCGACTCCCACTCGGTCGAGAACCGCGTTTCCGAGAACGCCTTTACCGATATGTAGGCTCTGAGCGAGGAGGCGGCGTGGCGAGCGAACACTGGCAGTTAGAGCCGGACCAGCACGATTTCCCGGCCGCGGCGACGTACCTGAGTCTCATCTGTGAGGCCGCGCTCGTGGAAAAACTCGTGGCCCAGCTCAAAGTCGCGCCGGCGTCAACCTACCAAGCGAAGGATTTACTACGCGCGAGCGGGCTCGCCCTGCTCGACAAGAACAACGCCCACGTGGAGAAGGACCTCGACAAGGTGAAGAGTGGTC
>DASZHK010000176.1:0-6292 GCA_035937905.1 Acidimicrobiales bacterium | reverse complement strand
CGTACGAGAGTAAGGTGCCCTCTGGGGGTTGTAGCCTAAGGAGCGTTGATGATCGGCGAGGAATTAGTCCAGTTACTGACCCCTGAGGGTGAGCGCGTCTCGCATCCCGAGTACGAGTCGACACTCAGTGGTGAAGAGATCTTTGGTCTCTACCGCGACATGGTCATCGTGCGTCGACTGTGCAACGAATCGACCTCGTTGCAGCGTCAAGGTCAGCTCGCGCTTTGGGCACCTATCCAAGGCCAAGAGGCCGCACAGATCGGCGCTGGTCGAGCACTCGACCCACAGGACTTCACCTTCCCGACTTACCGCGAGCACGGCATCGCCTGGTGTCGTGGGGTGCCACCCGAGAACATGCTGCGACTCTTTCGCGCGGTCTCCAACGGTGGCTGGGACGCGCAGAAGTACCGCCACTCGGTGCCGACAGTGGTGCTCGGCAATCAAGTTCTCAATGCCGTGGGTTACGCCATGGGCATCCAGCGCGACGGCGCCGAAGAAGCGGTAATGACGTTCTTCGGTGACGGCGCGTCGAGCCAAGGCGACGTCCTCGAGGCCTTCGTCTGGGCGTCGTCGTTCAACACACCCGTCGTCTTCTTCTGTCAGAACAACCAGTGGGGCATCTCGACGCCCATGTCGATCCAGTCGAAGATCCCGCTCTACCATCGCGCGCCCGGTTTTGGCTTTCCCGGCATTCGTGTCGACGGCAACGACGTACTCGCCGTCTACGAAGTCTCCAAGCGCGCGCTCGACAGCGCGCGCGTGGGCGGAGGCCCGACGTTGATCGAGGCCTACACCTATCGCATGGGGGCGCACACGACGTCGGACGACCCGACGCGTTACCGCATCGACGCCGAAGTCGAGGTCTGGAAGCACCGCGACCCCATCGAGCGCGTGAAGTCGCTGCTCGTGCGCGAGTATCGCGTGAAGACCGCCAAGTTCGACGACGTGGCCGCCGAAGCCGACACCATGGCCCTGAAACTCCGTGAGGACGTCCTCGCGATGGACCGACCCGACCCGATCACCATGTTCGACAACGCTTACGCCGCGCCGCACCCGCTCATCGACGAGGGTCGCCGCGAGATGATCGAGCTGGGCGTCTCCGGGGGAGCGCACTGATGGCCACCGTCACGATGACCATGGCGAAAGCCCTCAACGAGGGGCTACGTCGTGCCCTCGAGAAGAACAAGAAGGTCCTCATCATGGGTGAGGACGTCGGCAAGTTGGGGGGCGTCTTTCGCATCACCGACGGACTGCAGAAAGACTTCGGCGAGGACCGTGTCATCGACGCGCCTCTGGCGGAGTCCGCGATCGTCGGCACGGCCGTCGGCCTCGCGATCCGCGGGTACCGCACCGTGTGCGAGATCCAGTTCGACGGGTTCGTCTATCCCGCCTTCGACCAGATCGTCTCGCAGGTAGCCAAACTCCACAAGCGCTCCGACGGCGTCTACACGATGGGGATCGTCATCCGCATCCCCTTCCAGGGCGGCATCGGCGCGATCGAGCACCACTCCGAGAGCCCCGAGGCGTACTTCGCCGCGACGGCGGGACTTCGCGTCGTGTCGTGCTCGACGCCCAACGACGCGTACTGGATGATCCAACAGTCGATCGAGCACGACGACCCGATCGTCTTCTGTGAACCGAAGAGTCGCTACTGGGAGAAGGGTGAAGTCGACCTCGACAACCCGCCCGCGGGTCTCTTCGACGCGATCGTTCGTCGCGAAGGAACTGACGTCACCGTCGTTGGCTACGGCTCGTCAGTGAAGACCATCCTTCGCGCGGCCGACACCGCGGCGGTGGAGGGCATCTCGCTCGAAGTGGTGGACGCGCGTTCGATCGCGCCCCTCGAACTCGACACGATGGTGAAGTCGCTCGAAAAGACCGGGCGACTCGTCGTCGTCCAAGAGGCGCCGCACATGGCGTCCATTGGCTCGGAGATCGTGGCGGAGCTCAGTGAGCGCTGCTTCTACTCACTACGCGCGCCCGGCGTGCGAGTGAGTGGCTACCACGTGCCCTACCCGCCGACGCGGATCGAAGAGGACTACCGACCGAGCGTCGACCGCATCTTGGACGCGGTGGACCGAGTGATGGGATACGAGAGTTGAGCGAAGAGATCTTCTTACTACCCGACGTCGGCGAAGGTCTCGTCGAGGCGGAGATCGTCACGTGGAAGGTCAACGTCGGCGACGTCGTCACGTTGAACCAACCGCTCGTTGACATCGAGACCGCAAAGGCCACGGTGGAACTGCCGAGCCCTTACGCGGGCACGGTCGTGAAACTGCACGGCAACGTGGGCGACGTGATGGAAGTACACAAGCCGCTCATCACCTTCGACGTGGGTGGCGCGCCGAGCGCCGCCGCGACGTCCGCGCCCGCCGACGTGCCGGTCGCGACCGAAGAGCCGGCGAAGGAAGCCTCCATTGGCGAAGGTCGTGAGGCGGTCCTCGTCGGGTACGGCGTCGCGAACGAAGACGGCGTCACCACGCGTAAGCACCGTCGTCAAGGGGCTTCACGTCCCACCACGCCTGAACCTCCTGTCGCCACGCCGCCGGCTCCGCCCGTGAGTTCCGCGCCCGCGAGCACGGCGCCCTCGTTGGCGCCGCGTTCTACGCCGCCCGTTCGTCTCTACGCCAAGCAGAACGGCCTCGATCTCGCCACGTTGGCGGGCACGGGTCGCGACGGTCTGATCACGCGCGACGACGTCGAGCGCGCGCTCAGCGGTTCACCCGTGACGACGCCCGCGCGCGTCAGTACGCCCATCTCGGGGCCAACCACCACGTCACGCTTCGTCGGTCGAGAGATTGCGTCGTGGGCGACGGGCCCGAAAGAGGAGCGCATCCCCGTCAAGGGCGTCCTTCGTTCGATGTCGGAGGCGATGGTGCAAAGCGCCTTCAGCGCGCCGCACGCCGCCGTCTGGGTGAGCCTCGACGCCACGAAGACCATGGAATTGCTCGCGTCACTGAAGAAGCAGCCGAGCCTCCAAGACCTTCGTCTCTCGCCGCTCACGATCGTGGCGCTCGCCCTTTGCGACGCCGCGCGGCACTTCCCGGGCATCAACTCGAGCTTCGACGCGGCGGCCCAAGAAGTCATCGTCCGCCGCAGCATCAACCTCGGCATCGCGGCCGACACCGACCGTGGACTCATCGTGCCCAACGTGAAGGGCGCCGATCAGTTCGACCTCGTCGCGATGGCCCAAGCGCTCAACGTGTTGGTCGAAAAGGCCCGTAATGGGACGACGACACCGAACGAGATGATCGGCACGACGTTGACGATCACCAACGTGGGTCCCTTCGGCGTGGACGCGGCGGTGCCGATCCTGCCACCGGGCACCGGCGTGATCCTCGCCGTGGGTCAGATCGCGAAGGCACCATGGGTCGTCAACGACGAGGTCGTCGTGCGAAGCGTGGTGCAGATCGCGATGTCCTTCGACCACCGTCAGGTTGACGGCGCGCTCGCGTCACGAGCATTGGGTCACGTCGCGCGCTTCCTCGAGGACCCGGCGCCACGACTCATCGCCGGCTGAGCACTACGCGCGAAGGGCCGCCAGTGCGCGGTCCGCGTGCGCGTTCATGCTGACTTCGCTCGTGATGACGTCGCGGACCCTTTGGTCTTGGCCTATGACGAACGACACGCGCTTCACCTTCAAGAAGTTCAAGGAACGCTTGACGCCGAACTGATGGGCGACCACGCCGTCCACGTCAGCGAGGAGTGGATAGTTGAAACTGTGCTTCTGGGCGAACTCGGCCTGGCGCGTGGATGAGTCCATGGAGATCCCGACGGGTTGGGCGCCCAACGCGTCGAACTCGGCTTTGAGGTCTCGAAAGTGGCAGGACTCCTTGGTGCAACCCGGGCTCATCGCCGCAGGATAGAAGAACAAGACCACGGGTCCGTCGCGCAACATCGTGGACAGCGTGCGTGGAGTGCCGTCTTGATCGAGCAGCGTGAAGTCGGAAACGAGGTCGTTTTTCTGCACAAAGTAAGACTACGGGTCGAGTCGGAAGCCCACGCCGCGAATGGTGATGAGGTGACGGGGATTCGCGGGATCATCTTCGATCTTTTGGCGCAGACGCTTCACGTGCGTGTCGAGCGTGCGCGTGTCGGAGAGCTCTAATCCCCACCACAGGGTGTCGAGACAGACTTCGCGCGTGACGACTTGGCCCAGGCGTGTCGCGAAGAGCGCGAGCAGGTCGAACTCCTTTCGACTGAGTTCTACTTCTTGACCACGTCGGGTCACCGTGCGGCGCACGAAGTCGATGTGCAAGTCACCGAAGTTGACGACTTCGTCGTCGTTCGTGATGATCGGTCGACGTAACACCGCGCGGATGCGAGCGACGAGTTCACGTAGGCGGTAAGGCTTGGTGACGTAGTCGGCCGCGCCGATCTCGAGGCCGAGGACGACGTCCACTTCACTCGAGCGTGCGGTCACCATGATGACGGGGATGTGTGTCGTGTCGTGTAGTTCACGGCAGTAGTCAATTCCAGAGCCGTCCGGCAGCATCACGTCGAGGAGCACGAGGTCGGGCTTGGCGCTCGCGAAGAGCGTGCGGGCTTCCGCGATGTTGGTCGCGCCCACGACGACGAATCCTTCGACACTGAGGCCGACGTTCAAGGCGTCTTGGTAACTCTCTTCATCCTCGACGATGAGGATGACGTTGCGACCCTGAAAGTCGACCGTGGCGGTCACGAAGGACCAGGCACGAGGTGAAGGCGAGGCGCGGCACGCTCGAAGCCATCAAGGGGACGTTGAGTTCGTTGGCGTGCCACAACGACAACGTAAAAAGACAGGGTTACCGCAAGGTGAAAGGCCGGGTACTTCGAGATGGTCAGTAGATGAAACCTTGCGAGAGCGCGTCGATTTCCTTCACTTACCTACGATTCGTCACGTTCTCGAGAGTGCTTGACGACTCAACTAGCGATCGTGAAGCCCTCGTAGGTCGCGGCGTTGGCGAGGTAACTACCCGATCCGGTGCACGAACTCGCGCTCGGACACACCAGTGCGTAGAGCCCACCGTCCACGCCGACGGTCGTGGCGCCACCGGGCAGGACGACCTTCTGGCCCGTCTGCCACGTGCCGTCCACTTGGCTCACGACGAGGGCTTGGTAGCTGCCCGACGTGTCGAGGTAGGCGGCCCCGGCGCGACAGTTGCCCGTGGTCGGACAGCTCAGCGCGATGACGCCGCCGTTCTTACCCGCGGAGACCCCACCACCGGGGAGTGAGAGTGCGACGGCGCTCGACCACGTGCCGGCGACTTCGCTGTCGAGGAATCCTTGGTAGTGGCCCGTCGCGTCGACGTACTGTCCGCCGACACTGCAGTTGCCGGCGGATGAGCACGCGACGCCGTCGAAACCGTAGAGAAAGACGTGTGGGTTGACGCCCGCGTTCGTCGGCATCGTGAGTTCCGACGCGCGGACCCACGTGCCACCGAGCTCGCTCGCGCTCATGCCTTCAACGGCCCCGCTGGCGCTGTTGTACGTACCCAGAACCGTGCACGACGACTGCTTGACGCACGCGACCTCGGTGACGCTCGCGCCGGCGTACGGGCTGGCGTTGAGAGGAAGGGGGAGCGAGACCCCGCGTTGCCACACTCCACGTACTTCACTGACGACGAGAGCCTGCGTGACGTCGTTCTTGTCGATGAACGAACCCACCGCGACACAGTTCGCGTTCGAGGCGCAGGCGATCTGATTCATGGCGATGAAGGGATTCACGTTCGGTGTCGCGATCGTCAAGATCTCGCGCGCTCGCTGCCACCTGCCGTTCACTTCGTTCATCACGAAGCCCACGGTTCGCGCCGCCGCCGCGTCGTTGTCCTGGTAGTTGCCGACCGCCGCGCAGTTGCCGAGCGACGGACAGTTGACACTTCGAAAGAGGGCGTTTTGGCCAGCCTTGGCGGCGTTCGCCGGGAGTGTCACCCTCGTGGCGGTCGACCACTTGCCGTGAACTTCGTTGGCGACGAACGATTGCACGGTGCCCGCGCGGTCGTTGTAACTACCAACGGCGGCGCAGTTGCCCACCGCGCCGCACGACAGACCGTAGATCGTCACGCCCGTGCCCTTCGCGACGTCACTGGGCGTCCTCAGGGTGACGGGAGTCGTCCACGTCGCGTTCGACTCATTCAAGATGACGCCCTGCACGCCGCCGCCGACGGAGTAGGCGCCGGCCGCTTCGCAGTTGCCCGGTGACACGCACGAGAGGGCTGGCAGATAACCCTGCGGGAGACCCTGCGCACCCTTGGGGAGGGCCGCCTGCTTCGCGTTCTGCCACGACGGCGCGGGACTCGCGGACGCGGGCGTC
>DASZHK010000175.1:0-2706 GCA_035937905.1 Acidimicrobiales bacterium | reverse complement strand
ACGACGCGCAGCCTCGTTGGATTGGTGCGTCCGACCTCACGGTGATGGCGTGTCGCAGTCGTTGGCTGGGTCTTGAGCAAGAGGGGTTCGGGATCGTCTTCGTCGAGGCCGCGGCGTGTGGACTCGCGCAGATCGCTGGCCGTTCGGGTGGGAGTCACGACGCCGTTCGCGACGGCGAGACGGGGATCGTGCTGCAGAATTCGAGGAGCGTGCGCGAACTCGCCGGGGCGATCGAGTCGTTGCTGCTCGACGACGAACGTCGAGCACGCTACGGTCGCCAAGCACGTGCGATGGTGCTCGCGAACTTCTCGTGGGACACCCTCGCGCTCGGACTCGGCGCGGGTCTCGAACCGTTTGATCACTACAAAGCGACGAGTTCGCTGGCCTAGGGTGGAGCGCGAGGGAGGTGGCGTGACGCAACGGGCGACGGAGTCGATAGTGGTCAACGCACCACCCGAGGTGGTCTACCGCGTCGTCACCGACTTCGAGCACTACACCGACTGGGTCAGCGACTTGAAGCGGATCGAAGTCCTCGAGCGCGACGCCACGGGGCGACCGCTCGAAGTCGAGTTTCGTGCCGCCGCCTTCGGACGATCGACGACCTACGCCCTTCGTTACGACTACGAACGCGCGCCCGCGACGCTCACGTGGCATCAGACGAGTGGCGACCTCACGTCGTCGTTGGACGGCGAGTACCGCTTCGAGCCCCACGCCGCGGGAACGTTGCTCACTTACGATCTCGAAGTGGAGCTCCTCGTGCCCATACCTGCGTTCATTCGGTCGAGGGCGGCGCATCGCATCCAGAGCCAGGCGCTGCGCGAACTCAAAGTCCAGGCCGAGCGAGCCCGATGAGCGACGTCGCCATCGGCGTGGACGTCGGGGGCACGAAGGCACTCGCGCTCCTGGTGGCCCGCGACGGCAGGGTCTTGGGCGAGATGAAGTCCCAAACGCCCCACGACGAAGGCTTCGGTGCGGGCGAGGCGACGACGAAAGTCCTCGTGGAGCAGGTCAACGAACTCTGTGAACGCCAGGGTCTCGATCCGGCCCACGTGCCCGTCGGCCTCGGCCTCCCGGGCATGATGCGTCGAGACGGACACCTCGCGTTCGCGCCGAATCTCCAAACGGCCTCGGGGGCCGATCTCGGCGCCCTGCTGGGCGACGCACTCGGTAACTCGAGCGTCTTCGGTGAGAACGACGCGAACTGCGCGGCGCTCGCCGAACACGAGTGGGGTGCCGGTCGCGGCATCAGGGACTTCGTCATGGTCACGCTCGGCACGGGCATTGGCGGCGGCGTCATCGCGGACGGTCAGCTCGTTCGCGGGCGCAGCGGCTTCGCGGGCGAGATCGGTCACATGGTCGTCGAGGCCCGTGGCGCCGCGTGTCCCTGTGGGGGACACGGCTGCTGGGAGCGCTACGCCTCGGGCGGGGGACTGCACCGCATGACGCGAGAGGCTGCCCTCGACGGGCGCCTCTCGACCCTCGTCGACCGGTGCGGAGGAGACCCGCGACACGTTCGAGCCGAGGACGTGACGGCGGGCGCGGCCGAAGGACTACCCGAAGCGGTCACCTTGATGCGCGAAGTCGGCTGGTGGCTCGCGCTCGGGCTCGCGAACCTGGTCGCGATCCTCGACTGTGGTCACTTCGTCATCGGCGGCGGTCTCTCGAGCGCGTCCGACATGGTCTTGCCCGCGGCGCGCGAGTACCTCGCCGAACTCGTCGAGGGCTACGAGACCCGACCCACGATCACGGTCACGACGTCGATGTTCGGTCCGCGCTCGGGCGCGATGGGCGCGACGCTGGTGGCGTTCGAGGGCGCGTGAAGCTCGGCGTCTTACTGCCGACCTTTCGCGACGACGCGAGCGCGGCCTTCGCCGTCGCGCAAGAGGCCGAGCGTGCTGGTCTCGATGGCGTCTTCGCCTTCGATCACTTGTGGCCCATGGGTTCACCCCAGCGTCCCTCGCTCGCTCCCTTTCCCGTCCTCGCGGCGATCTCGTCGCGTTGCCCGTCGCTCTTCCTCGGTCCGCTGGTGGCGCGCGTTGGTCTCGTAGGGACGGAGAAACTCGTCGAACAGTTCGAGACCCTCGCGTTGCTCGCGCCAGGAGGCGTCATCGCCGCAATCGGCACGGGGGACAAGCTCTCGGAAGCCGAGCAGCTCGCCTACGACCTCGGTTACCCGTCCGCGGACGATCGCCGTGAACTCTTGCGCGACGCCATCGTGGCGCTCTCGCCCTCGATGGAGGTCTGGTGCGGCGCGGGATCCGCGAAGACCGATCAACTCGCGAGAGAGCTCGGCGTGGTCATCAATCTCTGGGGCAAGGAGGCCTCCGTGGTGCGCGAGGTGGCGAAGAGTGGACCCGTGAGTTGGGCCGGGCCGCTCAACGAGAACACCGCCGAGACCCTTGACGCGTTCGAGGACGCGGGCGCCACGTGGGCGGTCGCGAGCGCTCCGCTTCGCGTCGACCTGTTGGAAGAGTGGCGTCGGGCACACTGAGTAACTATCGTTTCTGGATGGAGTTCCGCCGCATCACGGGTTTGCCACCGTACGTCTTCGCTCAGATCAACGGGTTGAAGGCCGAGGCGCGCGCCCACGGACGCGACGTCATCGACTTCGGTTTCGGGAATCCCGACCTCCCGAGTCCGGACGTCGCCGTCGCGAAACTCGCCGAAGCGGCCCACAATCCGAAGAACCACCGCTACAGCGCGAGT
>DASZHK010000174.1:0-2885 GCA_035937905.1 Acidimicrobiales bacterium | reverse complement strand
TCTCGAAGGTGCCCAGACCAACGCGCTCGAAGTGGCGCCCGGGGCGACGGAACTGCCCGTCCACGAGAGCGCGCCGAAGCCCGCCGTCAAGCACAACGAGAAGATCGGGCGAAACGATCCCTGCTGGTGCGGCTCGAAACGCAAATTCAAGCAGTGCCATGGCCGACCCTAAGGCGGAGAACGCCCTTCGAAACGCCCTGGTCACGATCGAGGAACTCGAGACCAGGTGGGACGCGGCGCGCGACTATCTGAAGATCGACGACCGCCGAGCTCGCCACGCCGTGTTGAGCGACCTCGCCGCCGACCCCAATCTTTGGGATGACCAGGAGAACGCCCGCGAGGTCACGACCGAGCTCGGCCGCCTGACGAACGATCTCGAGTCCTTCGATGCCCTGCGACGCTCGCTCGACGACGCCATCGTGCTGGCGGAGTTCGCCCGTGAGTCCCTCGCTGCCGGCGACGCTGACTGGTCACTCTTCGACGAACTCGCGACGAGCGTCGCCACGCTCGGTAGCGACATTGGCGCACTCGAGACGCAGAGTCTTTTCAGCGGTCCCTACGACGAGAATGACGCGATCGTGGAACTTCACGCCGGTGCCGGTGGCACTGACGCGCAGGACTGGACCGAGATGCTGTTGCGCATGTACTCACGCTGGGCGGAACGTCGTGGGTTCGGCGTCGAGATCGACGAAGCAACCGAAGGCCAAGAGGCCGGGCTCCTTTCGGCGACGTTCATCGTGAAGGGCCGCTTCGCCTACGGGTGGCTGTCAGTCGAGCGCGGCGTGCACCGACTAGTGCGCATCAGCCCCTTTGACTCACAAGCGCGTCGCCAAACGAGTTTCGCGAGTTTGGACGTGACGCCGCTGCTCGAGGACAACGCGGCCGAAGTGGAGATCGACGAGAAGGACCTGCGCGTCGACACCTATCGCTCGTCGGGCGCCGGGGGACAACACGTCAACAAGACGGACTCCGCCATTCGCCTGACGCACTTGCCTACGGGCGTCGTCGTGAGTTGCCAAAACGAACGCTCGCAACACCAGAACCGCGCGCGCGCGATGCAGATCCTCGAAGCGAAGTTGGCGGAGCTCGCGCGCAAGCAGCGCCAGGCGGAGATGGACGCGCTCAGTGGCGATCGTGGGGACAACGCGTGGGGCTCGCAGATTCGCAGTTACGTGCAGGCGCCCTACCAACTCGTGAAGGATCACCGTACGGACTTCGAGACCGGCAACGTCGAAGCCGTCTTGGACGGTGATCTCGACGGCTTCATGGAAGCCGAGCTACGTCGTCAGCGCTCCAGTTCATAAATATCTTGTTATGCCTCAAATGACTGGCTTTCATGGACCGAAGACGTGTGACGCCCAAACTAGAATGGTGTCGGCACTGCGCCCGTGTGTCGCACAACTACCAGTAATCCCGAGGGGGTGTTGCCATGATTCGATTTGAGAATGTCTCCAAGACTTACAAGAACGGCACGCCGGCTCTCAAGGACATCTCTCTCGACATCGAAAAAGGTGAGTTCGTCTTCTTGGTCGGCGCCTCGGGTTCGGGCAAGACGACCTTTCTGCGTTTGCTGCTTCGCGAAGAACATCCCGACAAAGGTCGCATTCTCGAGGCCGGACGCGACATCGGCGACCTGCCCAAGTGGCGCGTGCCGTACCTTCGGCGCAACATCGGCTGCGTCTTCCAAGACTTTCGTCTACTGCCGAACAAGAGCGTCTTTGAGAACGTGGCCTTCGCCCTCGAGGTGATCGGCCGTCCCCGCTCCACCGTCGAGTCCCAAGTTCCCCAGATCTTGGAGTTGGTGGGCCTCACCGACAAGTCGAAGAACCTGCCGCATGAGCTCTCGGGCGGTGAACAACAGCGCGTCGCGGTGGCCAGGGCCTTCGTTAATCGACCGCTCATCCTTCTCGCCGACGAACCAACCGGCAACCTCGACCCCTCGAACTCCGAGTCGATCATGGCGCTGCTCGAACGGATCAACCGGACCGGCACGACGGTCGTCATGGCCACGCACGACAAAGCGCTCGTGGACCGGATGCGCCGTCGCGTCGTGGAACTCGACCGAGGCGAGATGATCCGCGACCAAGTTCGCGGCGTCTACGGCATCGATGAGGGAGTCAGCATCTAATGCGCGTGTACTTTCGCTACGCCTTCAAAGAGACGTTTAGCAATCTCTGGCGAAACCGAATGATGACGATCGCGGCAGTATTGTGCGTTGCGGTCTCGTTATCCCTCGTCGGATCGGCTCTCCTCTTGAAGCAGAGCGCGGCCCAAGCTTCGGTCCTGTGGCAACAGGGCACCCGCGTGACGGTGTGGATGCTGCCCACGGCGTCCACGAGCGAAATAAGCGGCGTGCGCACGCAGCTCTCGAGTTCGCCCATCGTGAAGAACTGCGTCTTCTACACCCAGGCCCAAGACCTCGCTGAAGCGAAGAAGTTATTGCCTCCAAACGAGTGGAGCGTGCTCACCGTCTCGTCGATGCCCACGTCGTTTCGCTGCACGCCTACCGTTCCCTCTGACGCCTTCGTCGTCCAGAGCACGTTCGAACATCAGCCCGGTATCTATCAGGTGACGACGCCCGGTTCGCAGATCCGCGAAATGAACAAGGTCATCCGGGTGCTGCAGATCGTCTTCTTGGCCCTCGCCGCGGTGTTGCTCTTGTCGGCGTCGGTGCTCATCCTCAACACGATTCGCATGGCGATCTTTGCGCGACGACGCGAAGTCTCCGTCATGAAGTTGGTCGGGGCGACGAACTGGTTCATCCGCATTCCCTACATCACTGAAGGTTTCATCCAAGGACTCTTGGGAGCAGTGGTGGCGGTCTTGGCCGTGACCGCGCTGCACACGTGGTACCCGTTGCACAACGAGTTCCAACTGAACACGTC
>DASZHK010000173.1:0-11207 GCA_035937905.1 Acidimicrobiales bacterium | reverse complement strand
GCGCGCGCCATGCAAGGCATCGGCGGCGCGATCTTGGCGCCGGCGACGTTGAGCATTCTGGTCACGGCCTACACCGACTTAGAAGCACGACGCAAGGCCTTGGGCGCGTGGTCCGCGACGGCCGCCAGCGGCGCGGCCGCGGGCGTGTTGGCGGGAGGAATACTCACGAGCATCCTCAACTGGCGTTGGGTACTGATCGTGAACGTCCCGATTGGCATCGTGCTGTTCGTGGCCGCATGGTGTGGTCTCGATCGCAGTCGCGACGAAGAGGACGCCAAGCGGTCGCTCGACGTCGTTGGCGCGATTCTCGTGACGACCGGTCTCGCCGTGCTGGTGTACGGCATCGTCGGTACGAATACCTATCCCTGGAGTTCGGCGCGGACGCTTTCGGCCTTAGCCATCGGCGTCGTGCTACTCGTCGCGTTCTTCGTCACCGAAGCGCGTTTCGCGAAGGACCCGCTCGTTCCCCTCGCGATCTTCAAGATCCGCTCGGTGGCCGCCGCGAACGTCATCGCTATCACCGTGGGGACTGCCGTCTTCGGGACGTACTTCTTCCTCTCACTCTTCCTCCAGAACGTGGACGGCTACAGCGCGCTGCGTACCGGCGTGGCGTTCTCGCCCACGGGGATCTCGACACTGATCGCGGCCCTCGTTGGTACCCGTCTCGTCCAGTACCTCGGCGTTCGCCGTCAGTTGATCCTCGGCCCTTCGTTGGCGGCGATCGGACTGTTCTGGCTCTCCACGGTGGGCGCTGACGCCAGTTACCTCGGTCACGTCCTCGGACCGGTCATCTTCATTGGTTTCGGACTCGGACTCTCGTTCGTGCCCATGACGCTCGCCGCGACGTCCGGCGTCTCCATCCACGAGGCGGGAGTGTCCTCGGGTCTCATCAACACGACGCGCCAAATCGGTGGCGCGCTCGGACTTGCCCTCATGTCGTCGGTCGCTGCGAGTGCCGCACTCTCGCACGGTCTCGGGCGCGTTGCCACCGAAGACGCACTCGTCGCGGGGTACCGCGCGGCGTTCGCCTTCGCCGGTGGCGCCATGGTGCTCGCGGTACTGCTCGCCCTCTTGTTACCTGGGCGAGTCAACGTGAGCAAGCCCGTGGCCGAGAAGACCATTGAACCAGTTGACGAGAAGTCAGTGTCGACTGTCGCGGCGTTCTCGCCGGCCATCGAGCATGAGGCGCTCGTCGCCTCGCGCTCCAACCGACGCAAGACGCACGTGGGCGCCAACGCGCACGCGCGACGCCTCGTACGTCGCGACAGCCTCAGCGCTTCTTCACCCGACTCCCTAGGAAAGGAAAAATGATGACAAACGACATCCCCTCAAAGACGACGATCGCGTTCGTGGGCACGGGACGGATGGGCGCGCCAATGGCCACCCATCTCCTTAAAGCCGGTTTCTCGCTTCGCGTGTGGAATCGATCACCACAGCGCGTCGCACCCTTGGTAGAGCTCGGGGCGACCGCAACGTCCTCGCCGGCGGAGGCCGCGACCGGCGCGGACGTCATCGTGACGATGCTGCCGGACGGACCCCTCGTCGGCGCTGCCATGGGTGGGCCGCACGGCGCGTTCGATACGCTTCGCCGCGGTGCCGTCTGGCTACAGATGAGCAGCATCGGCGTCGAGTGGACCGACCAACTTCGAGAGTTGGCCGACCACCACGGTGTCGTGTTCGTCGACGCACCGGTCTCTGGAAGTGTCGGGCCTGCGCAAGCTGGCACGCTTTTGGTACTCGCCGGTGGTCCACAAGGAGTTCGCGAACAGGTGGCCCCCATCTTCGACGCGATGAGTCGTCGAACGATGTGGCTCGGCGAGGCGGGAGCCGGGAGCAAGGCCAAATTGGTCTTGAACAACTGGCTCGTCGGACTCGTGGAGTCCATCTCCGAGACGCTTCACTTCACCGAGGCACTGGGACTCGATCCCGAACTCGTCATCGAGCTCCTCGAGGACGCGCCCATTGGCTCGCCCTACGCGGTCGCGAAGGCTCGACAGATGTTGGCCGCCGACTTCGCGCCGAGCTTCTCGCTGAAGCTCGCGCTGAAGGACGCGGACCTTGCGGTGGCGTCCGCCCGCGACGCCGGTGTTGACCTGAAGGTAACCAACGGCTTTATCGAGTCGTGGCATCGCGCGGTAGAGAACGGGCTCGGGGACGAAGACCTTTCGGTCGTGTACTCGAACAGCGCGTCGTGACCGATTCACGCGAGGCCGTCGAAACGGCCCGCGGTGAGCAGTACGTAGTCGTATCCACAGAGACACAGCAGTAACCCGACAAGGAGGAAGTTATGAAGTACATCAAACTAGGAAAGTCTGAACTACTCGTGTCGCGGGTCGCGTTCGGTACGTGGCAACTCGGAGGCGACTGGGGTGCAACGGACACCGACGCCGCCACGCTCGCCATCCGACGTGCGGCGGAGAGCGGCGTGAACTTCTTCGACACCGCCCAGGCGTACGGCTTCGGTGCCTCGGAGAGGCTCCTCGCGTCCGCGCTGCGTGGGCTCGCGCGCGAGGACCTCGTGATCGCCACCAAGGGCGGGCTTCGTCCGGAGAATGGCGGCGTCGTGCGAGACGCGAGTGCTTCGTGGATCAAAGAGGGCGTCGAGTCCAGTCTTCGTGCCCTCGACACCGACTACATCGACCTGTACCAGGTCCACTGGCCCGATCCGACGACACCATTCGATGAGACGGCGGGGGAGCTCGCCAAGCTGATCGCCGACGGAAAGATTCGTCACGTCGGCGTGTCAAACTTTGACGCCGCGCAGATGGACGAGTTCAGTGAAGTGCTTCCCGTCGAGACACTCCAACCCGTGTACCACATCTTTCGCCGAGAGATCGAGGAAACGATCCTTCCCTACACCAGCGCTCACGACATCGGTGTCTTGGTCTACGGACCGTTGGCGCACGGGCTGTTAGGCGGGAATCTCGGACTCGACACGCAGTTCGCACCCGACGACTGGCGGGCCACGAGCTCCGTGTTCCACGGTGAAGCGTTCAAGCACAACCTTGAGAAGGTGGCTGAACTCCAAGCGTTCGCGAAGGGCGAGCTTGGCGTCACGATTGGTCAGTTGGCCGTGGCGTGGACCTTGGCCAATCCCGCGGTGCACGTCGCGATCGTCGGCACGCGTAACCCCAATCACGTTGATGAGGCGCTCGCCGCGGCGGACCTCGTTTTCGACGAGCAGACGAAGGCACGGATCGACGACATCATTCGCGACGTGGTGCCGGTCTCTGGACCCTCACCAGAGACCGTGTGAATCGGGCTCCTGATGAGTCCTCGTGCACATCGCCACGACCTTCGGCGAAGCGACTCGGCGTCGCGAACGCCCCTTCAGCCGGACACCAACGACCGCGGCGACACGTCACTTAGCGAAACTCGAATCCCTGGGACTCGGGGTTCGAGTTTCGCGGCCGATGAGCCCGTCGCGAGGGCGGTGCTGTGGACCGCAGCGATAACGGCACTCGGGGGACTGCTCTTTGGCTACGACACCGGTGTCGTCTCCGGCGCGCTCCTCTTTTTGCACACCAGTTTTGGTCCGATGTCGTCCTTCGACAAGGAGATGGTGACGGGACTTTTGCTGATCGGCGCGAGTGTCGGCGCGGTGGGTTCCGGACGACTGGCGGACAGGATTGGTCGACGACCGGTCATTCTCCTGACGGCGGGAATCTTCGTCGTTGGTGTGCTCGGCGCAGCCTTCTCGCCGTCGTTCGCCTTCCTCGTCGTCATGCGCTTCGTGATTGGCCTCGCTGTTGGGTCGGCGTCGATGGTCGTGCCGCTCTACATCAGCGAAGTGGCGCCGCCTCGAGTGCGAGGAGCGCTCGTGAGCTTCAATCAACTCGCCATCACCTCGGGCATCCTCGTCTCGTTCCTCGTGGACTACGGACTCAGTTCGAGTGGCGATTGGCGATTGATGTTCGGACTTGCCACCATTCCCGCCGTGTTGTTGTTCATCGGGATGTTGACGCAGGCGGAGAGCCCCGCGTGGTTGGTGGCCCACGGTCGCACCACGGAAGCACGAAAGGTACTCGCTCGAGTTCGCGGACGTGGTCACGACATCGAAGGTGAAATCGAAGAGATTGCGGCGCTCAGTGGCGGCAGAGGGAGTTACCGCGAGTTGTTCCGGCCCAGCGTAAGGAAACTCGTCACCGTCGGCGTTCTGTTGGCGATCTTCCAGCAGATCACGGGCATCAACACCGTGATCTACTACGCGCCCACGTTGCTTCACCAGGCGGGACTCGGAAACTCCGCGTCGCTGCTCGCGAACGTCGGCAACGGGGCCGTCAACGTCGCCATGACGGTGCTCGCCATCAAACTGATCGACAAAGTAGGGCGACGTGTTCTGCTCATCACCGGCACCGCGGGCATGGCACTGGCACTCCTGGCCATCGCGATCACGTTCGCCATCGGCGGGAGTCACTTGAGCACGACCGGGTCGCTGATCGCGATCGTGAGTCTCGTCGTGTACACCGGGTCGTTCGCGATTGGCCTTGGCCCCGTCTTCTGGCTGCTCATCAGTGAGATCTACCCCGTAAAGATTCGCGGTCTATCGATGAGCGTGGCGACGATGGCCAACTGGGGTGCGAACTTTGTCGTGGCGGCGTCGTTTCTGACTTTGCTCAACGCCCTTTCGAACGCCGGCACGTTCTTCCTGATGGCTGCCCTGACGCTGACCGCTCTCGCGTACTTTTGGCGGACGGTTCCTGAGACGAAGGGCCTCAGTCTTGAGCAAATAGAACGAGAGCTCGACTAGTCGATGGCAAAGCGATCTGCTTTTGCACGTCGCGTGTGAGGGCGACGACGCGCAGACGCGTAACGTCGCTCTTTCGATCACGCCGGAGTGATCAGAAAATTTTTTGTCGATCGAATCGACCCCGAAACTTCTTTGACATCGCGTATACCCTCTTCAAAGGCGATTTCTAAGGCTCAACGGGCCGTAGACTGCGACGGTGAACTTCCACTCCTTCACCGTTGATGTCGGCTGGATTGCCGTTCTCATGAGTCTCGTTGTTGCCTACACACAGTTCAAAAGGATGACGGAACACGGAGTCGAAGGCGTGTCCCTCGCGACGTGGACGTTGTTTTTGTACCTCGATATTTTCTGGATTCTTTACGGCGTCGCGGTGCATTCATGGCAACTCATTATCGGTTGCTCCATAGCGCTTCCCCTGCAGTTGTTGATCTGGATCGAACTGAAGCCCTTTACACGCTTTCGAGTGAGTCTTCAATCGTTCGCTCTCTTCATCGCGTTCAGTATCCTGCCCGCGCTTCAGTGGGGGTGGGCTGGCGCCGCGGTGGGCGCCGGACTCGTAGGTTGGGTGACGCGAGCGCCGCAGTTGGTGCATCTCGTCCGATACGAAACCGCGAAGGGCGTGTCCGTAAGCTCCTGGGCCACCGCCGGCATGGGAAGCGGCCTTTGGGTCGTCTACTACTTCGGAGCGCGACTGTGGCCCGTCTTGTACGTGACCGCGGTCGGTGGCCTCGTGAGTCTCATCATCGCCGCGCTAGCGAAATGGCGCCACTGGCAGCAAGCGAACGCTTTCGCTTCGTAGTGTGCTGCAAGGCCGTTGGGGCATCATCGACAAGTGCGGCCAACTCCACTGGCACTCTGATGTTCAGCGATCGTGACGGTTGCGCACGGCGCCAATTTTGAGCGAAACTTCGGCTGGGAAGGACTTGCCGAATGACGGACGATCGAGAACGAAAGACTCACAATACAGAGCCGCATCATCGCGACGTGTCGGGAGGAAGACTTCGGCCAGCAGTCTTTGGAGCGATGGACGGACTGGTCACCAACGTCTCACTGATTGCCGGCGTCGGCGGCGGCGGGGGCGTCCGCCACACGGTCATCCTCTCCGGACTCGCTGGTCTCGTCGCGGGAGCTTTCTCGATGGCCACGGGTGAGTACACCTCGGTGAGGTCTCAAAATGAGTTGGTCGGTGCCGAGGTCGAGGTTGAGCGGTCTGCACTCGCCAATCATCCACGTGAAGAGCTCGAAGAACTCGCTGCATCGTTCGTCCAGATGGGCGTGACACAAGATTTGGCAATCGAAGTGGCCACGCAGATTACAAAGAAGCCAGACGTGGCACTACAAGTCCACGCGAGAGGGGAGCTCGGCGTGGATCCAGACGAACTGCCCTCTCCTATTCAGGCGGCTGGTCTGTCATTCATCTCCTTCGCAATTGGAGCCGTGGTGCCGCTCGTGCCGCTCTTGCTCGGTGCGACGGTTCTCTGGCTGAGTTTTGTGGTGACTGGCGTCGCACTCGCCGTGACCGGTGGCATCGTGGCTCGTCTTACCGGTCGGCCGATCCTCGTGGGGGTCGTCCGACAAGTAGGTCTTGCGGTCCTCGCGGCGGGCGTCACGTACGCGGTTGGTCGTGGCATCGGTGCCAGTATCTCGTAACTGAAAAGGTGCACTGACTGTTCAGCATTATTCACGTTGATTACCCGACCGTCCCATTCACAGACCTAGTTACCTGGCGGGGACGTCAATGACCACACAGGCAACGCGACAAGTCCTCATCGAAGTGTCGTTCAGAAAGACGTCTTCGAGGGCGATTGACGTGTCGAATAAATTGCTTTTGACATTAAGTCACTACGAAGTCCGACGCGAACTCGGGTCGTTGGCCACGTGGGGCTGTTCACTTTGGCAAAAGGGCGATGGCGCTTTCCGCGATTGCTTCGAGATCTTCCTTGCTTTTCCCGGCTTTTCCGAGAGCCTCCACTCCTCGAAGGACAGCAAGGACGAGAGCCGCCAATTCATCGGGGTCAGCCGTGCCGTCAATATCGCCGTGACGCTGCGCGCCACGAATGTCAGTAGCAAGTCGTTCCTGGAGTATGTCGAGAGTACGAAGTGAGCCAGCGGCGACGTCGGCGTCGAACTCGGAAAGTTCCGCGGTGCCTTTGGCAAGAAAGCACCCTCGATGGGTGGTGTCGGCCGCGGTGTTGGCGGCAACGGATCGAACATGACGACAGAGGCGCTCGTAAGCCTCGTCGTCGGGCCCGTCGAGATTCCTGGTAACGGCGTTGACGATGTCGGTGCAGTAGCCGTTGAAGACACGCAGGAACAGTTGCCGTTTGTCGCCGAAAGCGCCGTAGAGGCTTCCCTTCCCGAGTCCGGTGGCTGCGGCAATGGCGTCCATGCTCGTTCCGGCGTATCCCGTGGCCCAGAACTGCTTTCGCGCCGATCGCAGTACCTCGTCCTCGTCAAACTCCCTCGGCCTCGCCATGATCAAAGTTTACTGAGTTATTGACAGTTCAGTCCACAACAAGTAGGTTATGGACTACATGGTCAATAAAGACCATTTGCGATCTCCAGAGGATGGACATGACCAATGCTTTGCAGGGAAAAGTGGCAGTAATCACCGGAGGCAGCAGCGGTATCGGTCTCGCAATTGCGAAAAGATTTGTCTCGGAAGGTGCACACGTATATATAACGGGCCGACGGCAAGCGGAGCTAGACGCCGCAGTAACTGCGATTGGCGCTGGGGTCACGAGTGTGCGTTCTGACGTGGCGAACCTTCGCGACCTCGATACCCTCTACGAGACAATTGACAAGGAGTCAGGTCGAATTGACGTTCTCGTCGCGAACGCCGGCGGCGGTTCGGGGTCCGCGCCACTTGGTGACATTACCGAGGAGCAGTTCAACAGTGCGTTCAACGTGAACGTCAAGGGCGTTCTGTTCACCGTACAAAAGGCGCTTCCGTTGATGGGTGAAGGATCGTCGGTGATCCTCACCGGCTCCACCACTTCCATTAAGGGAGGCGCCAACATGAGCGTCTACTCCGCGACGAAAGCTGCAGTACGGAACTTCGCTCGAAGTTGGATTCTCGATCTGCAAGGAAGGAACATCCGTGTCAACGTCTTGAGCCCTGGTCCCACTGAGACACCCGGACTTCTCCGACTCGCGCCGCCTGAATACCAACAGCACCTTCTCGACAAATTCGCGTCCCTCGTACCATTAGGCCGCGTGGGGAACCCCGACGAAATCGCGAAAGCGGCTGTGTTTCTTGGATCTGACGCGTCAAGTTTCGTCAATGGAGCGGAACTCTTCGTTGACGGCGGCCAAGCGCAAATTTAGACGAGGGACGAGCCGGAATCGCAGAGAAGGAATTTCATGTCAAAGTCACTAAATGGCAAGGTCGCACTCGTCACTGGAGGTTCCCGAGGGTTGGGCGCGGCTACTGCTCGTTCCCTCGCCGACGCGGGCGCTGACGTCGCCATCACGTACGTCAACTCGGTCGACAAGGCGGCAGCGGTCGTTCGGGAACTTGAAGACAAGGGCGTTCGGGCCGCGGCGTTTCGCTCCGACCAGGCGGACGCAACACTTGCTGGAAAGTTGATCGACGACGTCGTGGCCCGCTTCGGTGGCCTGGACATCCTGGTTAACAACGCGGCCATTGGTGTCGAGCAGGGGAAGCCTATCGACGATCCGAGCATCGACGTCACGGCTCTTGATCGGATGCACGCAACCAACTACACGGGCATCATCGCAATCATCCGCGCCGCGGCGAAGGTTCTGCGCGATAACGGTCGGATTATCAATGTTGGATCGGGCATTGGTTCACGTGTGGGGAGGCCCGGCTTCGCTGACTACGCTGCGACGAAAGCGGGGCTCACCGGCTACACGAAGGGCGTGGCTCGTGACCTCGGCGGTCGTGGTATCACCGTCAACATGGTCCAAGCCGGTCTGATGCCAACGTACGCGACGCCGCCGAACCCGGAAGTCCTGAAGGCGATGACGTCGGCCCTCGCAATTTCGCGACTCGGTGATCCTGCGGAGACCGCAGCGGTCATTGTCTTTCTCGCCAGTCCCGCCGCCTCGTACGTCACGGGAGCGGTGATTGATTCGAACGGTGGATACACCGCGTAACGCGAGCTGCCAATCGTCCACGAATTACGCAAAGCATGAAGATATTGACTCAATCACTCATCAGGTAGGCCCCTTGACTCGTGCGTCTGCTCATCCGAATTCGCACTTGACAGAGTGAACAGACCGGTCTACATTTCAGTAGACAGACCTATCTACCTAAAGGTGACTTGATGATTTCAGAGACCGTTTCTTTCGATATGGGTACCGCTCTCGTGACGGGGGCCACGTCAGGTATCGGACGGGCCGTCGCCCTGCGTCTCGGCGAAGACGGTTGGGACGTCATCGTTCACGGCCGCGATGCCGAGCGAGGCGGTGCCGTAGTGAGCGAGATTCGCGCCTCCGGTGGCAACGCGCGATTCGTGTCGGCGGACCTCAGTGATCTTCGAGAACTCAGAGACCTAGCGGCAAGCGTCGGTGCCGTTGATGTCTTGGTGAATAACGCTGGCCGGGCCTGGTTCGGCCCGACCGAGGAGCTGAGCGCTGCGGACTTCGACGATATGTTCAACGCCAACGTCCGCTCCGCGTACTTTCTCGTGGCGGCGATCGCGCCGAAGATGGCAGCGCGGGGAAGCGGGAGCATCATCAGCGTTGGCAGCATGGTGGGACAGGTGGGTCTCGTCGGGGGCGCAGCGTACAGCGCGACAAAAGCTTCACTTTCCGCACTGACTCGATCGTGGGCCGCGGAATACAGCCCTTCCGGCGTTCGGGTCAACGTGGTCGCGCCGGGACCGGTCTACACCGGAGCGCCCGCCGAACGAACGTCAGCCATTGGCGACACCACGTTGCTGGCACGTGCGGCACAGCCAAGCGAGATTGCGGAGGTCGTTGGATTCCTCGCGTCGTCGAAGGCGAGTTACGTCACCGGCGCCGTCGTCGCCGTCGACGGCGGTCGCACGGCGATTTGAGTTGCGACCGGACCGACTGCTGCTGCGGCGGCGTGCGTCAGTGACAACGATTCGTCGGCCGCGGACGTACTATAGACAGGTCTGTCTGAATGGAGTACAACATGAATCGATCCGCGTCGCCAACGGCCGTGCCCCAAGCAAGTGCGCGCGAGCGACTTCTCGCCGCGGCGAATGAGCTCTTTTACGCCGAAGGCGTCCAAACTGTCGGCATCGATCGGATCATCGATCAAGCGGGGGTCGCCAAAGCGTCTCTGTACAACCTCTTCGGCAGCAAAGAAGAACTCGTCGCGGCCTACTTGCAATCTCGCCACGACGCCACGTCAGTTCGACTGACCGCCGCCATCGAGAAGTGCGAGAGTCCGCGAGAGAAGATCATGGCGATCTTTGACTCCCAGGCGAAGCTCTTCAGGTCGTCAGACTTTCACGGGTGCGCGTTTACTTCAGCGTCCGCCGAAGCGGCCGCCGGCGGTCGGGTCGAACGCGCGGCCGATGAATTCAGAACCTGGATGCGGACGTTGTTCATCAACCTCGCAAGGGCCGCGGGCGCAGCGCAACCGACAACGCTCGGACGTCAATTACACCTTCTCTATGACGGAGCAGGTCTCGCCGCGCGAATGGATCACGGTGATCCATCAATTTCAAAGTCGACGCGTGAGGCTGTGCGAACGCTATTGGACGCGGCGATTTCCTAAGTCGCGCGTTCGACGTTTCGTGCCGACATCGTGCGCAGCAGCCATAGAACTCTGCGCACGAAGTGGTTGAGGTGTCTCGCGCCTACTGCGGTGAAGTTTTGGCGAGTTCGTCGCGGGCCGCTTGGATGATGTCTGCACTCGTGTTGGCGTGGCCGTTGATGCCCCAACCGCCTTCGGGCGACTCGGTGATGAGCACCCACGTTCGCTCCGCTTGCGTTGGGTCGCCCGACGCAGCCGACACGATGTCAGTTAGTTCCCTGACGACGCCGAGTTGCTTATCGCGATCGAGCACGCCGATGGGAGTGAGCACCTGTACGCGGACGTAGTTCCTCTCGCCCGCAGCGTTTGAGATGGCGTCCAACGGAGGTCGTGAATGAAAGCCGCGGTGTTGTTGCGAAAGAGAGAGATCGGTGGGACTTTCTCCCAGCGCATAACGGCGTTGGCAAGGTCCTTCGCGAGATCGTGCTTGTTCGAGAACGTTCCTTCTACGGCGTAGACGTCGATCATTGGCATTGCGTTCCTCCTGCCCATCTATGATGAGCATCATAGATGGGCAGGAGCCTACGCTATGACGCTCGTCATAGCAACTGGAGCGTAGATGGCTGACGGTAGCCGAGAGAAGATGGTGCAGAGCGCGGCGTCCCTCATCGGCCAGCGCGGCATGAACGCGACGTCGTTCTCTGACGTGTTGGCCGACAGTGGTGCTCCTCGAGGGTCGATCTATCACCATTTTCCGGAGGG
>DASZHK010000172.1:0-17668 GCA_035937905.1 Acidimicrobiales bacterium | reverse complement strand
ATCACGGGTGAACCACTGTTCTGGTTCACGACCGGCACAAGGCGAACCGCGCCCATGGAGAGGATCGCGACCTCGGGCTGGATGATGATCGGCTTCGCCCATAAGGTGTGCGCGGTCGGCGCACCAGCGACGGTGAAAGTCCCTCCCATGAGGTCGTCCGTCGTCAGTTGGCGAGAACTCAAACGTCCGTCGAGTTCATTGACACGACGAGCGAGTGCGCGTAACGTCAGGCCCGCCGCCGCGTGCACCACTGGCACCAACATCCCATCGTCGGCAATCGCTCGAACGACGCCCAGATTGACGGTGCGGTGCACCACGAACTCATCGCCCGCGTAGGTCGCGTTAAGGAATTCGAATTCCCCAAGCGCTCGAACGGCAGCCAAACTGACGACCATCTCGTCCGTGATCGGCTCACCGTCACGCGTGACGCGACCGAGTTGATCGAGTTCGCCGAAGATCGCGCCGTCGACTTCGACGGCGACGAAACCGTGTGGCGTGCTCTGGCTTGACACCGACATGTGTTGACCCATGCGGCGACGCCCGTTGCTCAGTGGCACCACCACTTCTTCTGTGGGACCGTCGGCCACTGCGCGCTCGGCGTCACGCCGAGTGATCGCGCCGCCAGGTCCCGTGCCCTGTACGGCGGACGCGGCGACACCACCGTCGTTGAGAATCCTTCGAACCACCGGCGACACGACGACGCCGTTCGGTGACACCTCTGGCGACTTGCTCGGCACTGGCGCCGCCGGAGCCTTCACGTCGGCGACTGGCGCGGATGTCGACGCGGGACGTGGCGGAGACGCCGCCGGGGCCGCGACGCCAACGCCGGGAACGGCGTTCTCGTCGATCACGGCGACGCGCGAACCCGTTTCGACGGTGTCACCCTCTCCCGCGAGTATCTCCACGAGCACTCCCGCCGCGGGCGAGGGCATCTCGGAGTCGACCTTGTCGGTCGAAACCTCAAAGAGCGGTTCGTCACGGGCGACAACATCGCCCACCTTCTTGAACCACTGCGTGATGATTCCTTCGGTGACTGACTCACCCAATGACGGCAGCGTGACGTCAGCCAACGTGCAACCCGCGACCGGCGAGCGCCAAGAGCGTTTCGCCGAAGGTCTCTGAAAGCGAAGGGTGGGGCTGGATCAACGCCGCCGCCTCTTCAGCAGTGGCTTCCCAGTTGACGGCGAAGTACCCGGCGCCGAGTTGCTCAGTGACCCACGGTCCCGCCATGTGCACGCCAAGGATCTGACCGCCCGTTCCGTCGGCGCGCTTCTCAGCGATGATCTTGACGACGCCTTCGGTGTCGCCAATGATCTGCGCTCGGGAGTTTCCGCCAAAGGGGTCCTTCTTCACGACTACGTCGTAGCCCTTCTCCTTCGCGGCAGCCTCGGTCAGACCGCAGAAGGCAACTTCGGGATTCGAATAGATGGCCCACGGGACACGGTCGTAGTCGACCGGCACGACAGGCTCGCCGAGGATGGTCTTGATCGCGACGATGGCCTCAGCGAAGCCGACGTGCGCAAGTTGCGGCGTGCCCGCGACGACGTCGCCCACGGCGAAGACGTTGGGCGCCGCGGTGCGCTGGTAGCTGTCAGCCACGACGAAACCTCTTTCGTCGATCACGACGCCGGTACCTTCAGCTAAGAGTCCTTCGGTGCGAGGACGGCGACCGACGGACATGACGACCATGTCGGCCTCCACGCTCTCTTCGCCCTCGACGGCAATGGTCGTCGAACCCTTCTTCGGGGTGTGTCCCGTGATCTTCGCGCCCACGCGAATCTCAATCCCACGCTTCTTGAAGGAACGCTGCACGACACTGGCGACCTCCGTGTCGCAGCCCGCCAAGATCGAAGGAAGGAATTCAAGAATCGTGACCTTGCTGCCCATGTCCGAAAGAAGCGAGGCGAACTCACAGCCAATGGCCCCGCCGCCCACGACAGTGGCGCGCGCGGGCAGTGCGCTGAGGTCGAGGAACTCATCGGACGTGACGACGATCTTGCCGTCGACGTCGAAGCCTGGGAGCGTGCGCGGCACCGATCCCGCGGCCAGAATGACGTTCGCGCCCTTCGCGATGACGCCGGCGTCGGCACCGTCGAGGATGGAGACGGTCAAATCCTTGTCGAGACGACCAGTGCCTTCGAAGATGGTGACCTTTCGGCCCTTCAAGAGGCCCGAGAGTCCTTTGAACAGGCGGTCGACGATCTCGTTCTTGCGGGCTTGGCTGACGGCGAAGTCGACGGAGACGTCCTTCGCGTTGATACCAAAGGCGGAGGAGTGCTCGACCGTGCGATGGACGTGCGCGGTCTCCAAGAACTCCTTGGCCGGAACGCAGCCACGGTGCAGACACGTCCCACCGACTTTGTCACGTTCGATAAGGGCGACGTTGAGACCGGCCGCGGCGCCGTAGAGGGCGGCGGCGTAACCACCAGGTCCTCCTCCGATTACGACGACATCGAACTGCTGGACCTCGTTAACCACGGTCTTTCCCTTCGGTAGTACAGCGCCATCCCCCAGAAGGAAATCCTAATGTTTTTGCACTAATCCCAAAGCACGGTGGACGCTGCTCGGGCGGGGCAAACGCAGACGTGGCCCCTGGTCTAGCCGGCAGCGACTCGTCGACATGACTGGAACTTTTTTCACCCCGGCGTACCGGGGACGTTTCCTCTAGTGACAGGTGACCGTGCCGGAGGGCGACGTCGTACACGTCGTCGTCGTGGTGACGGGAACCGTCGTCGGAGGTACGTAGACGGTCGTGGGTGGCGCGGCTGGTGGCGTCGTCGTGGGCGTGGTCGCCGTCGGAGTACTCGCCGGCACCGTCGTCGGCGTGCTCGCGGCAGGCGGCGTACCGCCAGTGGCTGCTCGGCTGGGCCTGGTCGTCGTCGTCACGGTTCGTCGCGACGACGTCGGCGCCGTCGTGGTGGTCGAGTGAGTGCCGCTCCCCGTGCCCGATCCTTTCGCCGCCTTCGCGGACCCGACGATTGTCGTCGTCGTGACGCCGCTCGTCGCGCCACCCGTACCGACGGAGGTGGTCGGCGTCGTCGTGGTGGTCGAGACACTCGTCGCCGACGAGTTTGCAGCATGAACGACAAAGAGGCCCGCCGCGAGACCAGAGCCCACGAAGATTGCTTGGGTTAGTCGTCGGACGTTCGCCAAACGAAGTCGCAAGTGCTCAGGCGTTCGGTGGAAAAGCCTCATCGCAAACGTTCTCAGTTCTCCACGATTTCAATGGATCGAGCTTCTAAGTCCTTCGTAGACGAAAATCCTACGGTCGCGGCACCTATCGAATAAACAAATCGCGCACAACGACGCACGAAATTCCATCGACGGTTCTTGACATTTGCCGCTGTTCACTGACGCTACGCGAACGGTTCACTCGAACGTTTCCATCGTCACTGAAACGTAATATCAACTTTTTGTCTACAAGCTACGAGGTGCAATAACTTGGCTCTATCTACCGATGGTGGAGGTGAAGTGGATCAGGTTCGCGCGATTGTCTCGTGGGTGGTCACTGGCGTCCTCACGCTGGGACTGGCGACGGGCATCGTGATCAAAAGCCGTCCGTCACCCGTCGCGCCCTCGTCGGCCGTGAGCGCGTCCGCACGTCGATCTACCTCGGCCGTAAAGACTTCGCACCATTCGACGGTCGTCGTCCACGAGATTGCGATCACGACGCACGCTCGCGCGTCGTTCGTGTCCGTCCCGAAGAGCTCACCCGTCACGACGGCAACGACGACAACGACGACGACGACGGCAACGACGACAACGACGACAACGACGACGACGACAACGACGACGACCCTTCCGCCTGTCGGGGTGATCACGGCGTCGCCCGTCACGGTGACTTCACCGCCGCGAAGCGATGACGGCTCCGGAGGCGGTGCCTATTCGGGCGGAAGCGATGACGGAAGCTCGACAACGCCCGGCGGCGACAACTAACTCGCCAGGGATACGAACGTCGAGCGTCTACTCGCTTACGAGTGACGACCTCGCTGAGCGTCGGCGGCGGCGGTAGCGAGCTCATCCACGAAGTCGTTCATACGGTCACCCGAGTGGCCTTTGACCCATGAGAACGTCACCTCGCGACCACTTTCTAAGACCAGCGGGAGGAGCGCTTCCCAGAGGTCGCGATTCGCGACACTTTGACCCTTCGTGTTCTTCCAGTTGCGTCGGAGCCATCCGACGTACCACTTGTCGTGAAAGCACTTCACGACGTAGTTCGAGTCACTGACGATCTCGATCGCGCCCTCGGGGTGCTCGCGAAGGGCCTCGATGACGGCGATGACCTCCATGCGCTGATTCGTGGTGTGCGCTTCGGCGCCACTCGCGTACTCGTCGGTTCCGCTGGCCCAGGCCCAACCGCCCGGTCCGGGATTACCGCGGCAGGCGCCGTCGGTATGAATTTGGATCATATGACTCGCGTGATCCAAGCGTCAGGGTCGTCGGTGAAGCGAGTCACGGCCGGGGGCAAGTCTCCTCGGAGCACCTGGCCGAGCGTCACGTGCTCGAGTACCTCACGGAGCGTCCCGCGAACGGCCACCCAGACGTCACGAAGGTGCTTCGCCTCGCCTTCGTAGATCAACGTCTCCGGGCGCATGCCGCGGACGCCCGCCATGGGACCGCTCACGACCCGCAAGACATCGGCGATCGTGATCTCGTCGGGGTCGTGCGCGAGCTTGAAGCCGCCCTCGGGGCCGCGTTGGCTCGTGACCAATCCCCCACGTCGTAAATCAGAGAGGATCGCGCCGAGGAACTTGGCCGGCAGGTCTTGCTCGTGGGCCAAGTGATCGGCACTCACCGAGACGTCACTCGCCGCCAACGTCAAGAGCGCACGAATGGCGTACTCGGCTTTGGCGGGAATCTGCATAGCCCCATTCTGCCCCACCCCGCCACGGCGCGGGGAGAGTTCGCGCCAACTTCTAGGGTGGTTGACGTGTTCGACCTCGCTACGCGCCACCTCTATCTCTGCGTGGGCGTTCGCGACGACATGACGAGTTTTCTTCCCGCCGTGCTTCGCGGCGGCGTCGACGTCGTGCAACTGAGAGAGAAAACCTTGCCCGCGGCGGCGCAACTTGAGCAGGCCCGTCTCATGATCCCCATCTGTCGAGCGTTCGACGTGCCCTTCGTCATGAACGACGAGCCCGAACTCGCCGTCGAGGTCGAAGCAGACGGCGTGCACGTAGGTCAAGACGACGTCAGCGTCGAACGCTGTCGGGCGTTGCTCGGTCCCGACGCCATCGTGGGCCTCTCGACACACTCGGTCGAGGAGTTCGACGACGCGCTCCTCCACGACGCGACGTACTTCAGCGCCGGTCCCATCGTGCCGACGCCCACCAAGGTCGGTCGCGCCGGGACGGGGGTCGCGTACGCCACGTCGAGCCAGGATCGAAGTCTTCGACCCGTCTTCGTGACCGGTGGGGTGAACGCCACCAACGTCGCGTCGCTCGTTCTGGTGGGACTGCGTCACTTCGTCGTGGTGCGCGCGCTCACCGAGGCGAGCAGCCCCGAAACCGCAGCCCGCGAGATTCGCTTGGCCCTCGACGAGGCACTCTCAACGGTGTCGGTCGAGCCAACCTAACAACGTCGCCACCATTCGCGGGTCGGCGCGCAGTTGGTGACCAGCGCCTTGGATGAGACGGAGTTCCGCTCGACCTTCGGCCGCGGCGACCAAATCCCTCGCGTCCGAAGCGGGCACTTCGATGTCGTCGGTACCGTGTCCGATCAGTAGTCGTCGCGGCGGAATTGCCGCAATGGCCCTCATGGGATCGATGGCCAGGAGATCCTTGTAGAGCTCATCGGGCGCGAGCAGTTCGCGCTCGTCACCCACGACACCCGCGACCTGGACCGCGCGATGAATCTCCTCGGGCGATCCGCTCCACGCCTCGAGATGCGCCGGCGCAGCGAAGGTCGCGACGCCGCGGACCCTGTCATCCGCCGCCGCGGCCGCAAGGGCGAGCGATCCACCGAAACCAAATCCCGCCAAGGAAATCCGCCGATCACCTTCGGCGACGCGGTCGAGAATCGTCGCTAGGTCTTCTCGCCACTTCGACGCGGAAAACGTCCCCGTACTCCCGCCGACGCCCGACAGGGTTCCCGTCGCGACCAACCAACCCGATTCGTTCGCGACGTGTTCGGCCAGTTCGGGCAAGAGGCCGGCCGCTTGTCGGCCCATGCCCACCAAGCGAGGAAGCCCGTGCACCAAGACGAGGACGTGGCCAACCACCGGGCGAGCGTTCGAATTCGAGATTCGTAAGTCGAGGAGTGAACCGCCGCTTTGGAGTTGCTCGTGAGCGAGCACGCGTGACTAGATACCTAAGCGTTGCGCCAGAAGTTCGCGGTGGTACGCCGGGTCTCCTAGGAACAACTCGGAACTCTTCGCGCGCTTGAAGTACAGGTGCGCCGGATGTTCCCACGTGAAGCCGATGCCCCCGTGAATCTGAATGTTCTCCGCGGCGCAGTGAAAGTAGGCCTCAGAACAAAACGACTTCGCGAGGCTTGCCGCGATGGGTAACTCCTCGTTGCGCTCCTGAGCGGCCCAGGCCGCGTAGTACGCGGCGGACTTCGCCGACTCGACGTCGAGCAACATGTCCGCGCACTTGTGCTTGATCGCCTGGAACGATCCGATGGGCCGGCCGAACTGCACGCGATTCTTCGCGTACTCAACCGACGCGTCGAGGACGCGCTGCGCGCCACCGACCTGTTCCGCGGCGAGGGCGGCTTCGGCGACCTGGACCGTCGACTCCAAGCCGGCGAGCGCGCCACCGTCTTCACCGACGAGACGCGCGGGGACGTCGACGAACTCGAGGCGACTCTGCTTGCGCGTCTGATCCATCGTCGAAAGCGCTTCGCGCGAGACACCCGCGGCGTTACCTTCTATGGCGAAGAGCGAAAGACCGGCGTCGGTCATCGCGGGCACGAGCAACAACGTCGCGGTCGAGCCGTCAGTGACGTAACTGCGGACACCGTTGAGCACGTAGCCCTCACCTGAACGCACGGCGGTAGTGGAGGTTGTCGTCAAATCCCACAGTCCTGCGTCGTCGGTGAGCGCCAGCGTCGCGATGGTCTCGCCCGAAGCGATGCCGGGCAAGAAGGTGGCCTTGTCCTCGTCGGATCCAACGAGGAGGAGGGCGTTCGCCGCCAACGCGACGGTCGAGAAATACGGCGAGCACAGTAACGCGGCGCCCATCTCTTCGAAGACCACGTACAGTTCGACCGGGCCGTAGCCCTGGCCGCCGTACTCCTCTGGAATACCGAGACCTTGCAGGGCGAGTTCGTTCGCCATCTGAGCCCACACGGCTGGGTCGTAGCCCTCGGCCGTGGCCATGAGGCGACGCACCTCGCTCTCAGGCGACTTTTCCTCCAAGAAGCGGCGCACCATTTTGCGAAGCTCTTCTTGCTCTTCGCTAAAGCCAAAGTTCATTACAGCCCTCTTCTTCTCCGCGCTCACGGCGCCAAGGTCGAGATTAGTCAATCCCGAGCGCAACGTATTTCGTGACATTCTGGGGTCGTGGACAACGTCGAACTGGTCTGGTCAAACGCCGTCGCCGAGGTGCACCGCTTCGTGGTGGGCCCCGTCGACAACAACGTGTACGTCGTGCGATGTCGACGTAGTGGCGAGGCCGCGCTCCTCGACGCCGCCAATGAACACGACCGACTACTACGCGTCGCGACGCGACTCGGCGTGACGTCGGTCTTGGAGACCCACGGCCACTGGGACCACATCGGCGCCGTCACCGAAGTGCGTGAGGCGGGCATCGACGTCTGGGTGCGTGCGGAAGACGCGTCGATGTTGCCGAGTTACGACCATCTCCTCGACGACGACGTGGTGCACGCCGTCGGTGACTTGCGTCTGCGCACGATCCACACCCCGGGTCACACGCCCGGAAGCATCTGCTTCGCGCTCGAGGACACGACGATGCTCTTCACCGGTGACACCTTGTTCCCCGGCGGCCCGGGCAACGCGACGTTCGACGGTGGTGACTTCGAAACGATCATCACCTCCATCGACGAGCGACTCTTTCACGGCTACGACGACGCGACGACGATATGGCCCGGTCACGGTGCGTCGTCGACGATCGGCGCGGAGCGTCCGCACCTCGACGAATGGGTCCTGCGCGGCTGGTAAACAAGGGTCAACGCTCCACTGTTCACCAGTAGGCTCACTGCGTGTCAAAACCGCTACTCGAACTACGTAATCTCCACGCTGAGGCGGAAGGGGCGTCCATCCTGCGTGGCGTCGACCTAATCGTCAACGAAGGTGAAGTGCACGCGCTCATGGGTCCGAACGGCGCCGGGAAATCCACCCTCGCGAACGTCATCATGGGTCATCCGGGCTACAAGGTGACGAGCGGTGAGATCTTGTTGAACGGTGTGAACATCGCGACCTGGACGCCCGACGTTCGCGCCCGCGCCGGCATCTTTCTCGCCTTCCAGTACCCCGAAGCCATCGGCGGCGTGTCGGTCATCCAATTCTTGCGCCAGGCCATCGCCGCCCGCAAGGGTCTCGACGAACTGAGTGTGCTCGAAGTGCGCTTGGACTTGGCCGAGTGGATGGACCGACTCGGCATCGACAGCGCCTTCGCCGAGCGCCACCTCAATGACGGTTTCTCCGGCGGTGAGCGTAAGCGCAACGAGGTGCTGCAGATGGCGCTCCTCGATCCCGTCGTCGCGCTGCTCGACGAGACGGACTCGGGCCTCGACATCGACGCACTGCGCGTGGTCGCCAAAGGCGTGCGCACCGTGCGCGAACAACACCCCGCGATGGGCGCAGTCGTCGTCACCCACTACGTCAAGCTCCTCGACGAGATCCGACCCGACTTCGTGCACGTCTTGTTCGACGGACAGATCGTCCACTCAGGGGGCGCCGAACTGGCCCAGCAAATCGACCTTGAGGGCTACGACGCCTGGCGACCGGTGAGCGCGTGACGAGCTTCAGTGCTCGACGCGTTCGCGCGGATATCCCCCTACTTACGCGCGTCGTCAACGGCCGTCCAATCACGTACCTCGACTCGGGCGCCAGTTCCCTACAACCGCGAGCGGTCATCGACGCCATGAGTAGGTACTACGAGTTACGACACGCCAACGTCCACCGCGGCGTCTACCAGACCGCCAACGAAGCCACCGAGGCCTACGAAGGCGCTCGCAACGCCGTGGCGCGCTTCATCAACGCCCCGGGCGGTGAGAACGAAGTGGTCTTCACGAAGAACACCACCGAGTCGTTCAACTTGCTGGCGAAGAGTTGGGGCGCGACCAATCTCACGAGTGGTGACGTCGTCCTCGTCAGTGAGATGGAGCATCACGCCAACATCGTGCCGTGGTTCCAACTACGCGAGACCACCGGCATTGAAGTTCGATTCATCCCCGTCGGTGATGACTACCGCCTCGACCTCTCGAATCTTGACGAACTACTAAAGGGCGTGAAGCTCCTCTCGATCACCGGAATGTCCAACGTGCTCGGAACGAAGCCACCGGTGAAGGACCTCGCACGCGCGGCCCACGCCGTCGGCGCGCTCGTCGCGGTGGACGCCGCCCAGATGGTCGCGCACGGTCCCACTGACGTTACCGATCTCGACGTCGACTTCGCCGCCTTTTCGGGACACAAGATGCTCGGTCCCACCGGGATCGGGGTCCTCTGGACCCGCGAGCGAGTCCTCGACACCATGCCGCCCTTCCTCGGCGGCGGCGGGATGATCGCCGACGTGCGCGTCGACGGCTACACGCCCGCCAAGGGTGTCGCTCGCTTCGAAGCGGGGACGCCACCGATCGCCGAGGCGGTGGGTCTGCACGCCGCCGTGCGCTACCTCGAGGGTCTCGGGATGAACGACGTGGCCACCTACGAACGAATCCTCACCGCCGACGCCCTCACTCGCTTGGAGTTGACGTTCGACGGGCGCGTGCGCGTCATCGGGCCACCGAACACGGTCGACCGTGGCGGCGTCATCAGTCTCGACGTCGAAGGCGTGCACCCTCACGACGTGGCGCAGGTCCTCGACCAGTTCGGCGTCTGCGTGCGACCGGGTCACCACTGCGCGAAGCCCCTCATGCGTCGCTTCGGATTGGCCGCGACGGCGCGCGCCTCCTTCGGCCCGTACTCCATGACCAAAGACACCGACGTGCTCATCGAGGCGCTAGAGCACGCCCTTAAAATGTTTGGCTAGATCGTGTCAAATCTCGAAGACCTCTACCGTGAAATCATCCTCGACCACTACCGCTCGCCGCGCAACCGCGGCGAGTTAGCGTCGCCTCCCGCGCACCGGGTGGAAGGATTCAACCCTCTCTGCGGTGACGAAGTGGTCGTCTACCTCGACGTTCGCGACGGGGTCCTCGTCGACATCAAACTCACCGGGCACGGTTGTTCCATCTCCCAGTCGTCGTCGTCACTTATGAGTGGCGCCGTCAAGGGCAAGTCCATTGAAGAAGTCAACGAGGTCATCGATTCGTTCAAGAAGTTGATGACCGTGCACGAGTCAGCGCTCGCGAAGGACGAGGACCACGACGACGAGGTCGACCTTCGTCGTCTCGGAGAACTCGCTGCCCTTCAGGGTGTCGTGAAATTCCCGGTACGGATCAAGTGCGCCACATTGGCGTGGAACACCCTGCGTCAAGGACTAGAGGAACTCGCCTAGCCTCACGACGGCGTGCAGGGCTTGGGGTCGAAACCCGGAATAGCCAACGTCGGATTCGTGGTCGTCGTCGTGGTCGAGGTGGTCACGTGCTTCTTCTTCCCCGCTGAGGTCGACGTGGACGCCGAGGGCAACGTCGTCGTCGTCACAGCGACGAAGGGCGGCTGAGGTGTCTGGAGCTGTTCGTTCGGCGGCGGGTTCGTCGGCTTCAGAAGTTGCGTCCCGAAGATACCGACGAGCATCTGTTGGGTGGTGGGCTGTTGGACGTAGAGCACGTCACCGAGTGCGGCGCTGACCGCTGAGAACGTCGGCAAGGTGTACGTCTGGATGGCGTTGGCGTTGAGGCCGTGAAAACGAACGGCGAGACCGATGAGCTCGTTCAAACTGAAGTTGCTGTCGAGCGTGACGCCCTGGGGAATCGCCGAGAGGAACCTGCTGATCGTCAACGGGTTGTAGAGCTTCTTCGCCTCGTCGACCATGGCGCGAAGAAAGGCGTTCTGACGATCGATGCGACCGAAGTCGCTGGTGCCGTCGTATTGCCAACCTTCGGCCGTGAGGTCGCTGTAGAGCTGACCCGACGAGAGCTTCGACCAATGCAGCGGAATGGCGCCACTCCCACTCGTGTTGTAGTAGTAGTGGCGACTGCGCGTGACGGCCAACGCCGGAAAGCCCTTGATGAGCTGGCACCCGGCGTGACGGATCCACAAGCTCGATTCTGGGTCGAAGGCCGGGTACGGAAAGTCCAAGTAGACCCCACCGAGGGCGTCAGCCGCGTTGATTAGTCCGGCGAAGCTCACCACGATGGTCTGGTTGATGGGAATGCCGAAGTTCGCCGTGATGGTCTGGGCCAGGAGGGAAGGACCGTTGCCGAAGTTCACGTTGATGCGGTTGAACTGGCCGTAGAGCGACTGATTTGCGAGCAACGTCACGACCGTGTCGCGAGGGATCGAGATCAAGGAGATGGAACCGGCGTTGGGGTCCACGTGGATGATCTTCACGACGTCACTGCGTTGACCGGACACCGCGCCCGTCGTGGCTCCTGTCGCCGCCGCGTCGAGACCCGTCAACCCAGCCCGAGAGTCCGAGCCGATCATGAGGATATTAAAGGGCTTTCCGGTGATGGGCTTCACTTCGTGCGCGACGTTGATCTTGGGAATCGCGTTGAATTTGTACGTCGCGTAGTAGTAACTCCCGCCGATAACGCCCGCGATGATGACGATGAGCGCGACGCCAGAGAATATGAGGCGTCGACGAAGTCGATGCGGTCGCTTCACCCGAGACTTGCCCTTGACGCCGCCGCGCTGGTCGACGGCGTCACCGAGTTCCATCAAGCGATGTTGGTTGGCGATTGTCTCTTTCGAGCGAGCGCGACGATCCGAGTTTGGCGCTCCAGGATCGCCGTCCTGTCCTCTAGCCATTAATCGAGTTTATCGCTTTCGCTCGACGGTTTTCGATCAGGCGGAGGTGACGCGAAAGGACTCGTAGCCGTCGCGCTCAAGGGTCACGGCGAGTTCGGGGCCGCCGGTAGCGACGATACGACCACCACTCATGACGTGGATCACCGTGGGCGTGAGTTCGAGCAGCAGTCGACGGAAGTGGGTGATGGCGAGTACGCCGCAGTTCCATTCGGTGGTCGCGGCGGTCAGTCTCTTCGCGACGGCGTCCAGGGCGTCGACGTCGAGACCGGAGTCGATCTCGTCGAGGAGGGCGAACTTGGGCTGAAGGACCCCGAGCTGGACCATCTCCGCGCGCTTGCGCTCTCCCCCGGAGAGGTCGACGTTGACGAAGCGATCGAGGAGCTCGGGCGCCAGTTCAATGCGCTTGGCTTCTTCGAGCATGCGCGCGCGCAGTGTCGCGGGGTCCGCGCCCGCCGCTTCGAGCAAGTCGAAGGACCGTACGCCAGGGATCTCGAAGGGCTGTTGCAGGACCAGCATCAGACCCTGGCGCGCTCGGTCGGTGGGCGACAAGGTCAAGAGCTCGACACCGTCGATCGTCACGGATCCATCGAGCACGCGGTAACCCGGGTGACCCGTGAGGGCGTGGGCCAACGTCGACTTACCCGAGCCGTTGGGGCCCATGATGGCGTGGACCTCGCCCGAGTGCATGACGAGGTCGAGCCCCTTTAGGACCTCGTTGCCGGCGACTTCGACGCGCAACCCTTCAATCTTCAATTCCGAACTCATGGGAGCGATACCTCCAGACGTCCGTTGTTGTTCTGGACGTCGTAGCGCCCCACCGGCTTCGTCGCGGGCAACGTCATCGCGGCGCCGTCACTCAGACGGAACATCGCGCCGTGACGTGCGCATTCGATCTCAGCGTTCTCGACGTCGACTTCACCTTCGGACAAGCTGAACTCTTCGTGGCTGCAGCGGTCGTCCAGGACGTAGACCGTCTCGTCGATGCGAATAGCGACCAGAGTTCGACCGCCGACGCGCAGCTGACGAGGGGTGCCTGTCTCGAAATCATCGAGGGCACCGATGTCGATTGACGTCACGAGATCACTCCCGCGACGCTCGCGAGCACTGAGGCGACGTCGCTCTCGACCAACTCGGCCAGTTCGCTTGGCAGCGCCGAGAGCATCTCATAGAAGAAACCTTGGATCAAGAGACGCTGCGCGTCGTCTCGACTCACGCCACGCGATTCGAGGTACCAACGCTGCAGTTCGTCGAGAGGACCCACGCTGGACGCGTGCGCGCACATGACGTCGTTCTCTCGGATGTCCAAGTTCGGAACACTGTCGGCGTGCGCGTTCGGCGAGAGAAGGAGGTTGTGATTGGTCTGGCGCGCGTCGGTGCGCTTCGCGCCTTTTTCGATCTCGATCAATCCCGTGTAGACCGAGCGAGAGTGATCCGCGACCGCGCCCTTCGACAACAGCGTCGACGTGGTGCGTGGCGCCACGTGGAACTGACGCGTACGAAAGTCGTGGACTTGGTCGCCCGATCCGAGAAACGTGGTGCGCAGTTCGTTGGACGCGCCCGCGCCGAGCATCTCCGCGTCGTTGCGTGAGCGGTCGTAGTGGGCGCCGAGACCGACGACGGCCTGATGCAGTCGTGCGTCGCGCGAGAGGAATCCCGTCGTACGCGCCACGTGCCACGCGGTGGCGTCGAGACGCTGGTACGTGATCAGTTGCAACGACGCGTTGTCGTCCAGCTGGTACTCACTGACCGGAACGACGAGCGCGTCACGACCACCCTCGAAGTACTCGACCACGGTGACGCTGGCGCCACGCCCCACGACGATCTGCGTGCGGGGAAACGAGGCGCCCGCCGTTGACTCGTTGAGCACGACCACCGGTTCGGCGACGTTCACGCCGGCGGCGACGCGGATCACCGTGGTACCAGGCGCCAGAGCGGCGTTCAAGAGAGCGAACGTGTCACCTTCGTAGCGTCGGAGCAGCGTCTCGCCCGCCAGAGACTCATTGGACCCGTCGATCTCGACCGTCACGCCTTCGACGACGTCGCCGGTACTGACACAGAACCCGTCGACGACGCGCACGACCAGGCCCGCTCGTTGGCACAGTTGTGTCGCGAAATCCGAATCCGGCGTGCTCATGGGCGCGCCCGGCACTTCGAAGTTGTCGAGGTCGAGGTCGCCCAGTGGCGCGTAGCGCCAGACCTCGTCACTCGTCGTGGGCAGACCCGTCGCCTCGAAGACTGACCAGGCGAGACGTCGCGTGGCCGCGTCGGGACGGTCGGCAATAAACGTGGAGGCTGAGTCAGCGAAGGTAGTCATAAGGAATGAGGACTCAGGCAGTGTACCGGGCGTAGAGAAGCCTCCGGCGCACGACGACCTAGGCTGAACCATCGTTCGAAAGGTTTGTGTGGACTTCTCCTCGCCGGTCATCACGCTCGAGGTAGAGGGACACGTCGCCACGCTCTGGCTCGACCGCCCCGAAGCGCGCAACGCACTCGGTAGTGCCTTTTGGCGCGACCTCCCCCTCGCCGCGTCAGCACTCGCGAACGAGTCCGCCGTTCGAGTGCTCGTCATCGCCGCGAAGGGTCCGCACTTCACGGTCGGACTCGACCTAAAGGAGTTCGGCGGAGGTTTTCTGTCTGAGGACGCTCGATCGTCAACGGCGACCGCGAACGCCAGGTCCTATGACGCAATTCGACGAATGCAGCAGGCGGTCACGTCCATCGCGGACTTGCCGATTCCGGTGATCGCGGCGGTGCACGGGTACTGCATTGGTGGTGGTGTCGACCTCATCAGCGCGTGCGACGTGCGACTCGCGACGAGCGACGCGGTGTTCTCGGTGCGTGAGGCGAAGGTCGCCATCGTCGCCGACCTTGGGACCCTCCAACGTTTACCCCGCATCGTGAGCGCCGGTCACGTCGCCGAGCTGGCCTTCACCGGCAAGGACGTCGACGCTTCACGCGCGCTGGCAATTGGCCTCGTCAACTCGTTGCACGGTGAGTCGAGCACGGACGTCGTCATTGCCGCGCGCGAACTCGCGAACGAGATTGCGGCCAACTCTCCTCTCGCCGTTCGAGGCACGAAAGCGGTCTTAGCCGCCAACGACGGCCGCAGCGTGGCGGAGGGGCTCGACTTCGTGGCGCGCTGGAACACGATGTACCTGCACAGCAACGACCTCAAAGAGGCTATGACCGCGTTCGTCGAGCGACGTGCGCCGGTCTTCAACGGCGACTAACGGCGCCGACGCTTCTTCTTCTTGCGATCCTTCTCGGCCTGCTTCTCGAGCTGCTGGCGCCGCTCTTCTAGAAGTTCCGCCGCCACGGCGTTCACGATGTCACTCGCCGAATCCAAGATCTCGCGGCGGTCCTCGACAGGTACGTTCGAACTCGGCGCCGGCTCGACGGGCTGGTCCACGAGGGTGCCGTGGGACCACCCCACGTCGACGAATCGCCGTTCGTAGGTGAGACAGTTCTCGGGGCACGACCACGGTTGATCGGGCGCGTTGCCGAGCACGCAGAATCGCGCCACCTCGCCCGACTTGTACGTTCGGCTTTGAAAGTGCTTGCACTCTTCGCGCATTCCCATAGGACGACTATTTTACGCGCTCGACGGCGTAGGCTCCACACCTATGGGCGGGCTGCGTCTCGAGGAACGAACGCTCACCAAGAATGAACTTACGATCGCGTCCCGAGTCGCGAGTAGGGCGTTCTTCAATGACCCCTTCTTTAGCTTCCTCTCTCCAAACGACCGGCTTCGCGACCGGGGTCTCACGCTCTTCTTTCGAGCCAACCTCGCGCACGCGGGCCCGTGGGCTCGAATGATCACGGTGCGTGACGAGGCTGATGAAATCGTCGGTCTCTCGCTGTGGCTACCGACCGGTCGCTACCCGCAGTCGGCCGCGACGCAACTCGCCCAAGTACCGGGAACCCTTCGCGCGCTGTACCGTCGACCTCGTGCGCTCGTTGACGGAACCAAGTACCTCAACGCAATCGCGAGGTCCCATCCCAAAGAGTTGCACTGGTATCTCTACCTGCTCGTGGCCGATCCCACCATCCAGCGGCGCGGGGTGGGCACGCTGCTCATGGAACATGGTCTCGGCGAAACTGACGCCGAGGGCGTCGGAGGCTATTTGGAAACACAGAACGAAGAGAACCTCGCGTACTACCGACGCTTCGGTTACGAACTTCGCGAGACACTTCGACCCGTGAAGGAAGGGCCGCCACTTTTCACCATGTGGCGGCGACCTCGTTAACCGATCGAGCCTTCCATCTGCAGCTCGATGAGACGCGACCACTCGACCGCGTACTCCATCGGCAGCGTGCGCGTCACCGGTTCGATGAACCCGTTGACGATCATGCCCATGGCTTGGCTCTCGGTGAGTCCGCGACTCATGAGATAGAAGAGCTGGTCGTCGCCGATCTTGGACACCGTGGCCTCGTGACCAATGGACGCGTCCTGCTCACCGACCTCCATGTACGGGCGTGTCTCGGAGATCGACTTCTCGTCAAGGATCAACGCGTCACAGCGAACGAAGCTCTTCGCGCCCGTGGCGCCTTCTTCGACTTTCACGAGACCTCGGTAGGCGGTCAGTCCGCCGTCCTTGGAGATGGACTTCGAGATGATCGTGGACGTCGTCTCGGGGGCGCAGTGCACCATTTTGGCGCCCGCGTCCTGGACCTGGCCCGGTCCGGCGTACGCGACCGACAACACTTCGCCCGAGGCCTTGGGTCCCATGAGGTACACCGAGGGGTACTTCATCGTGAGGCGAGAGCCGATGTTGCCGTCGATCCACTCGACGTGCGCTTCGGCCTCCGCGCGGGCGCGCTTGGTGACCAAGTTGTAGACGTTGTTGGACCAGTTCTGGATGGTCGTGTACGTGATGCGCGCGCCCTCGAGGGCGACGAGCTCCACGACAGCGGAGTGCAACGAGTCCGTCGAGTAGACGGGAGCCGAGCAGCCTTCGACGTAGTGGACCTGTGAACCAACGTCGGCGATGATCAGCGTGCGCTCGAACTGGCCCATGTTCTCGGTGTTGATACGGAAGTAGGCCTGCAGGGGCTGGTCGACCTTGACGCCCGGTGGCACGTAGATGAACGAGCCACCGCTCCACACAGCGGAGTTGAGTGCCGCGAACTTGTTGTCGTTGGGGGGAATGATGGTCCCGAAATACTTGCGAACGAGTTCGGGGTACTCGCGCACCGCAGTGTCCATGTCGCAAAAGAGCACACCGAGGCGCTCGAGGTCTTCACGGTTGCGGTGAAAGACGACTTCCGATTCGTACTGGGCGGTGACACCGGCCAGGTACTTGCGCTCGGCCTCGGGGATGCCGAGCTTCTCGTAGGTGTTCTTGATCGCGTCGGGAAGGTCTTCCCAACTGTTCACCTGGTGATCCGTGGGCTTCACGTAGTAGTAAATGTCGTTGAAGTCCAGGTCGGGCATACGATCCGCGAACCACGGCAGCATGGGCTTCTTCTCGAATCGCTTCAACGCGTCCAGGCGGAACTTCAGCATCCACGGCTCTTCGTTCTTCATCGCCGACATCTCACGAACGATGGATTCGTTGAGACCCTTCTTGGGCTTGAAGACCGGTAACTGGTCGTCCGACCAGCCCAATTGGTAACGGCTGAAGTCCAAGT
>DASZHK010000171.1:0-8515 GCA_035937905.1 Acidimicrobiales bacterium | reverse complement strand
CAACCTGCGCCCCGAAGCGCTAGCTGTCCGACAATATGCTTTGGATCGAGAATTCGTCGAGAGCAGAGCCGAATGAGAGTTGGAGCACATGACAAGGATTGATCAAAAGACGGCGATCGTCACTGGAGCGGGGAACGGGATAGGCCGGGCGATCGCGCTGGCATTCGCAGGCGCCGGCGCGAACGTCGTCGTCTCCGACGTGCTCGCCGACGACGGCGAGCGCACCGTCAGAGAGATCACCGACGGTGGCGGCGAAGCGTTCTTCGTGGCCGCGGACGTGTCCGACGCCCAGCAGGTTGAGGACATGATCGCCGCTGCCGTCGGGCGCTTCGGTGGTCTCGACATCCTCGCGAACAATGCGGGAATCGGCGGCGGCAAGCTCCGGCTGCACGAGATCGAGCCAGAGGACTTCGATCGCGTGATCAGCGTTAACTTGCGTGGCACGTTTCTGTGCTCCAAGTACGCCATTCCGCACTTCCTTGCTCAGCGCGACGGGCGAATCGTCAACACGGCCTCAACCTATGGATTAATCGGCGCCCCGAACGCGGCCGCGTACTGCGCCTCTAAGGGCGCGATCATCAACCTGACCCGCCAGCTCGCCGTGGACTACGGGCCGGACGGAATCCGAGTCAACGCAATCTGCCCGGGATATATCGACACCCTTCTCGGGCGCCGAGGACCGCAACTCACCAAAGAGGAGTTCGAAGCAGCGACCGCCGTTCGTGAGAAGGCGGCCGGAATGCAGCCACTGGGGCGCCAGGGCCAACCCGCTGAGGTAGGCGAGGTCGCACTGTTCCTCGTATCCGACGCCGCGTCGTTCATGACCGGATCGATTGTTACCGTCGACGGTGGCTGCGTCACGACCTTTAACTACGGCGAGGCGAGCAACTAACGCCCTATCGCGTATTTTATGGTGCCGGAGCTACTTGCTCGGTCCCTCGATTTCCATCCCAGTAGCGCAGCGCGGTGCAGTCCGTCGAATTCTTCTACAGAGTCGATGAATTTGTACCCTTGCTCGTTCGAGAATGGGGTTCCAGATTACTGGACCAAAGCGATAATCTCATTGACTTTTCCGTGATGTCGGTTTACGCTTCCGAGAAACGCGTCGCCCCCAGACTCGTTCGCTACCGCGTCAGGGGTGTCTCAATTGTTCGACTTTGAACCCATCTTGAATGATGTGGTGAACTCGAGTTCACTACCTAGATCTGAGCGTACGATCCTAAGGCGAGCGCTCTATTCCCGTATGGCAAATAACTCCACTGCTCATCCTGGAACAATCCGAACTAGTGCTCTTCGTAAATCGCTAGGCCTAGTCGTTGAGCAATTCGACGAGCTGTCAATTGAATCGACGGAGCCTCGAATTGAGTTCGATGAATCTCACGTGAATTCGGTAGTTGACTCACTGTGCGGTCGACTCCATCTTCCCTGGCCCATATGCCCCGCTGATGCCTGACACTAGTAATCGGCCCGAGCTCGCCCTAGAGGCTGCCCGCGACGTAGTAAAGCAACTCGTGACCATTGATGCCGGACTCCTCACTTTTGGCATCGCGTTCATGCAAAACATCTCGAAGCTCGGAGGGCCGACGATCTGCATTGAGATTTCGACGATTTCACTCCTGGTGAGCCTATTTTTTGGTGTCACTAGCCTTTTCAGCATTGTTCAACAGACGCATACGGAGACTGGAAATATCAATGATCATTGGTTGCGACTTATGCTCGTTTTGAGCATGCTTTCATTCATCGTGGCTGCAGCCTTTATAAGCATTTACGTGATCCGTGCCCCAATTCCTCTTCCGAGCTAGGACCTTGTCGCCGAAGTCGCTCAAGAACGGGCAGAGACATCTCAAGGCATCATTGTCGACCTTGTCCGGCCGGCGATTTTCCAGAAATTCCTTAGCTTCTTCAGTAAGTCTCGTCCTCGTATTGTTGGTTCTTGCAGTCTCCGCAGTGGTCGTAATCACTGGTGCCTGGGTTGGTTGGCCTCGACACGTCCAAAGGGAATCACTTGCCAACTTCTTGAATGTAGTCAAAGTTGGATTGGCAGCGTTAGCCGGCATGGGCGCCGCTGTGGGCCTTGTGGTGACGTACCGACGCCAGCGTACACAGGAGCAATACCACGTCCTTGATCAGCAGAAAGCCTTCACGCAGAGATTCGAATCAGCCTCCGGACAACTTGGACACGACAAAGCGGCGGTTCGTCTTGCTGGCGTTCACGCTATGGCGCAATTGGCCCACGAATGGTCGTCACAACGTCAAACTTGTGTTGACGTTTTGTGCGCCTACGTGAGGATGCCATTTTTTCCGAGTCTTGAGGCGTCGGGGGAAAATGATGTTCGTCTGACCATTGTTCGGCTTCTCTGTGATCGATTGAGGGACGAACGGAGTGAGTGGCACGGTTTAACCATTGATTTTCGTGGCGCGGAACTGAGCGGCGTCGTATTCGAGTCGGTCAAGTTCATTCGCGGCGATTTCAATTTTCAAGACGCCACGTTTACGGGCGGGAAAAGTAATTTTTCCAACACTGAGTTCCGGGGGGCGCGAGTCGATTTCTCACGCGTCAAGTTCGTCAATGGAGAAGTAGATTTTAGCAACGCCATTTTCGCGGGTGGAAACGTGCAGTTCGTTGGCGCAAAGTTCACAGAAGACGAAGGCAACATTGGCGTCGTCATATTCGACAAAGCGGCGTTCGACGGCGCCATCGTCGACTTCAGTCAAGCACTTTTTGACAGTGAAGTCCGTTTTCAAGGAGTCGATATTTTGGGAGGCAACCTCAGGTTCGTCGGAACTGAATTCAATGAAAGGAACGTCAATTTCGATTTGGCGATGTTCAATGGCGGACAGGTTAATTTCAACAACGCAGTGTTTCTTGGAATAGTCATGTTTAATGACGCGAAGTTCAACCTCGGAGAAGTGTCTTTCGATGCCGCAGAATTCGATCGCGGAGATATTGAATTTATTAGAGCGGAATTCAACGGCGGAAATGTAAGTTTTCGAGATGCCAAATTCCGAGGTTCGACGGTCAATTTTGCGGCAATTTTCGCGGACGGTCATGTCACCTTTTTGGGAGCCAATTTTATCGACGGAGTAGTTGACTTCTCGAGAGCACAGAGAAGTGGGCTGGAAGAATTGGACATCGATCAGCGGTGGGCCAAGCCAGGCGTTCTAAAAGGCTTGAATGGAGTCGAGCCTTCTGGGGAGAAGGTCTTTTGAGCGGATCACCCGTACTTGTACCCCCACGCTTCCTAGGTTTTTTCATTGGGATTCACGTCCAACTATGTCGCAGTCAAAAGGTAACGACTGAATTGACAACGTGACACACCATCGAAAGTACTGCTGTCAAACGTTTTGCTTGGTCGTGGATCACGACCAAGCCAGTGTCAACTGCCGGCCCCGGAAACATAACCCCGAACTAATCGATGCCAGCCACGATTCCATTGTCAAGATTCGAGTCTGGATACAGAGAGTCCGATCACGCATCCAGGGTCACGACGAAATGCTGTCCAACTGCCTTAGGTCTTCGTCATTCAACGTCAGAGCTGCACCAGCGACGTTCTCACGTAGATGCGCGACGGTTGACGTGCCGGGGATGAGGAGGATATTTGGCGAGCGGTGGAGCATCCACGCCAACGCGACCGCCATTGGTGCGGCGTCGAGCCGTGACGCAATCGCGTCCAAGACGTCAGACTGCAACGGATTGAACCCACCGAGTGGGAAGTAGGGAACGTATGCAATCCCCTGCGCCGCGAGCGAGTCGATCACGTCATCATCGTCCCGGTTCGCCACGTTATAGAAGTTCTGCACGCACACGACCGGTGCGATGCTCTGGGCCTCGGCGATCTGCTCGGCCGTTACCGTACTGACACCTAAGTGCTTGATCACACCTTGCTGCTGCAGCTCAACGAGAGCTTCGAACGGCTCAGCGAGCGAGCCGGATTCCGGGGACAGTCCGCCGACGCGCAGGTTCACGACGTCGAGCGCGTCCAGTCCGAGACGTTTCAGATTGTCGTACACGGCTTGACGTAACTGCTCGGGAGAACGAGCATGGGGCCAGCCGCCCTGCGCGTCGCGCATTGCACCGACCTTCGTGACGATACGCAGCGAATCGGGGTAAGGGAACAGTGCTTCCTTGATGAGTTCGTTGGTGACGTACGGTCCGTAGTAATCACTGGTGTCGATGTGCGTAATGCCCAGGGCCACAACTTCACGAAGGACTGCAATCGCCTCGTCACGGTCCTTGGGTGGACCGAACACACCGGGGCCAGCCAACTGCATTGCGCCGTAACCCATGCGGGTGACCACGAGGTCCTCGGCCATAGTGAACGTGCCACCGGGAACTGAATTCATTGCCACGAGGATTCCTTCCATTGCAGTCGCACTTCCGGGAGTAGCCCATCTCAGCCTATGGGTCGAGATTTACGGTCGAGGACGCACCACCGGGCGCTCGCGCTCGCTGCGTCGTCAGAGGTCGTTGCCGGCGTACGAAAGATTGAAGCTCTTGTTGACCAGAGGAAAGTCGGGCACGATGGTGTCGGCCAGCGACGTCGCGAGTGCGGGCCAATTGAAAAACGACGGGTCAGCGACGCAACATCGAGACACGACACCCGCGGCGTCGAGCTCCACTCGATGGACGATTGTTCCCCGCCACCCTTCGACGATCCCAAGTCCTGACGCTGATCCTGGCCGCGAGGGAGCCGCGGTGGTCTCGAGGCGTGGCGAGCGCCCGACGTATCCCCGAACGAGCTCGAGAGAGTTCCTCACTTCGTCGGCGCGTTGAGTAAATCGCGCAAGGACGTCACCCTTTGACTGCGTGATCGGTTGAAACGCTGACTCGTCCGACACGAAAGGGTGCGAATGCCTCGCGTCAACTCGATGGCCCGACGCTCGCGCCACGATACCCAGCGTTCCAATGGCCCGGGCGTCGTCCGCCAGCAGTACCGCAGTCCCTTCAAAGCGGTCGTTGACCGTACTGTTCGAATCGATGAACTCCATCAATTCACTGATCTCACTCGCGATGTCGTCAAGCTCCTCGCCCGTCGGAAGTCGTCGAACCGAGGTGGCGCCCGGAAGAATCGATCCACGCAGCAAGCGGTATCCCGTGACTGATTCGTTGAGGCGGAGCAATTGTTCTCGGATCACCATGGCCCGCGCGTGCGCCACGCCAAAACTCGCGTCGCCACACAGAGCACCGATGTCGCCTACGTGGTTGTAAATCCGCTCCAACTCGAGCAGTACCGAGCGGATCACCCGAGCGTCCTCTGACACGTCGATTCCTTGCGCCTCTTCGACGGCCATGCAGTACGCGAGACCGTGACCGACGGCGGTGTCACCCGAGATGCGCTCGGCGATCTGCACTCCCTCGATCACGTCGACGCCCTGGAACATTCGCTCAAGACCGCGGTGCACGAACCAGAGTCGCGCGGTCATCTTCAAGATCGTCTCGCCCACGACCGAGAACCTGAAGTGTCCGGGCTCGATGAGTCCAGCGTGCACCGGACCCACGGGTATCTCGTAGACCCCGGCGCCCTGCACTTCAATGAAGGGATACGGCACGCCGTCGTGCGCCATCGCGGGCGTCGGTCCCGCGTCGTGGCGCATCGGATACCAGTCATCGGGCCAGTGAGAGTGTCGAACGAGAGGTCGAAGGAACGGATGTCCTTCGGGGACGATGCCAAAGGTGTCGTGCAGCTGTCGCTCGAAACGGCTCGCGGGGAACGAAAGGTCACTTAACGTGGGCACCCGGGGATTGAGCGGATCGAGTCGCACCGTGAGTTCGAGCCGGTGATCCGGAGGTCCGGTCGTAAAGAGGTAGACCACGCGAAGAGCGTCACCGTCGTCGTGCCCCGCGACCAGCGCGAGTCGATAGCCGCTCTCGAGTGCCTGCTTCGCGCGGACGTGCAGCGTCGGTACCGGAATCTCGACGGTCTCGCGCAGTCCGGTCACGGCGCCACCACGTGTGCCGCCGCGTGCAGCAGTGACAGCAGGGGCCACGCCGAGACGCCGATGAAGGCGCACACGACGAGTGCCGTGACGAGCGGGATAACAACGGAGCGAGCGGCGAGCGGAACCGCGACCGACGAATCCCCGCCCAAGAGGAGACGACGCGCGTGGTTGGTCATCGAGACGAATATCACGGAGAGACAGACGAGCGAGATCGCGACGACCCACCACAGTCCGACGTTCACTTCGGCGCGCGCCATCGTGAACTCACTCACGAAAAGGCTGAAGGGCGGAAACCCAAGCAGCGCCAGGAGCCCGCACCCAAAGAGTGCGCCGAGTACCGGACGTCGCGCCAACAGCGCTTTGACGTTGGCGATCTCGGTCGTTCCCTCGGCGTGGGCGATCTCACCCGAAGAGATGAAGAGCGTCGACTTGGTGAGACCGTGTCCGAGCATGTGCAACAACACCGCCGCGATCGCGAGTGAACTGCCAGCCGCAGCACCCAAGGCCAGGAGTCCCATGTGTTCAACACTGGAGTACGCGAGCATTCGTTTGTAGTCGCGCTGCGCGATGAGAAGGACCGCGGCCACGACTAACGACAGCAACCCCACGATGATGAAGAGCGCTCGGGGAAAGGCCGGGCCGAGCGCGGCGTCGGCGATCGCCTTGAAGCGCAAGAGCGCGTAGAAGGCAACGGTCAACAGCACACCCGACATCAGCGCCGACACCGGCGCGGGGGCTTGACTGTGCGCGTCGGCGAGCCAACTGTGCGTCGGGGCCAGTCCGACTTTGGTGCCGTAGCCGAGGACCAGCAGCGTGATGGCGAGACGCATGACCCCGTGGTTGAGGTGCGGCGCGACCGCCATCAGCGACGTCCAGTTGAGCGACGCCGTGTGCGGCGTACCCACGCCCGAGTGAAGGGCGGCGAAGTACACCAACACGGTGCCGAGAAAGGCCAGCGCGATACCGACAGAGCAGAGAATGACGTACTTCCACGACGCCTCGACGGCCTTCTTCGTTCGATGGTGACTGACGAGGAAGGTGGTCGCGATGGTCGTCGCTTCGATGGCCACCCAGAGAACCCCGAGGTTCGCCGCCAGTACCGCGGTGAGCATGCACGTGATGAAGGCTTGCATCAGGACGACGTAGTAACTCGCGTGGCGCAGCGTCGTCGTCCCCTCCCCAATGTCTTGGCTCATGACCCGAGGTGTTTGGAGCGTCGCGAGGAGCGAGACGGTGCCGATGACGACGACCATGAACGAGCTGAGCGCGTCCGCACGAAGCGTTCCGTGCAGGGCCGACACCGGATGGTGCGAGGACGTCGTGAGACACAGTGCGATCCCGATGCCGAGCACGCCCGCGGACGAGAGGGCGCTCCCCCATCCGACCCATCGCCGCCAGGGAACGGCGAGCGCGACGACCCCCATCACCAGAGGAACCACGAGAGCGAGGAGCGTCAGCATCAGTCGTGGAGCTCTCTCAACTCGTCCAGATCGAACGATCCGTGGCGTGCGCCCGCGTTGACGACGAGCACCTGAAGGACGACGACCACGAGCAGGACGTCGAGGGTCGCGCCGAGTTCCACGATAAGCGGCACGCCAGCCGTGAGGAGGAACGTGACGAGCGCGATGCCGTTGTCGACCAGCAAGAGTCCGACGATCTGCGACACGGACCGGCGCCTGGTCACCAACATGAAGTAGCCCACCAGCACCGTCGCCACGCCAATGGGCACGAGACGTGTCGCGGCGGATGGTGCGAGTGCGGTGAGTTTGGAACACACGACGTAGGAAACGACGATGAGGAACGCGGCGGAGACGAGTGACGCGGGCACGTTGATGAGCGGCGCCGTCTCGCGACTTCTCGGATCCAGGCGGATCACCCGACGAAGGAGCCAGGGAACGAGCGCTCCCTTCACGGCGAGCACGAGTGCTGCCGTTATCGCCAGACCGAGATCGTGTTCATGCCACGCCAAGACGCCAGCCACCGCGGCGAGTGCCACTCCTTGAAAGCGCAGCATGGTGACGATCGTGCGCACTTGACGTCGCCAGAGGGTCATCACAGCGCACACGAGCACCGCTCCCGTCGTGAGTTCGAGCGCTCCGACGTAGAACGACGTACTCATCGCGTGGCCAGTTGGGTAACGACCGCGAGCACCGCGAGCACGAAGCCGCCCGCGAGCAGTTCGGGTACTCGAAAGAGGCGCAGCTTCGCGCTGTGCACCTCAATGAGTGAGACGACGACGGCCATGAGTGACGTCTTCAACGCCAGGAACGCAACAGCGGCGAGGAGCCACGGTAGTGAACCCCCGGTGGCGACGCCCCAGGGAACGAAGAGGTTCATGACCAGAGCGAAGAGCAGACCGAGTCGCATGGCGGCGCTCAGCGTGACGAGTCCCAGATCCGAGCCCGCGTACTCAAGGGTCATGGCCTCGTGAATCATCGTGAGTTCGAGGTGGGTACTGGGATTGTCGACCGGCAGTCGTCCGGTCTCGGCGATGACCACGATCACGAGTGCGACGAGCGCCAAGATTCTCGTGGGCGTCGACGCCCACACCGGAGGGGTGATGGTGTCCGCGACG
>DASZHK010000170.1:0-12921 GCA_035937905.1 Acidimicrobiales bacterium | reverse complement strand
TAACGGACCTGGCGTTGAGCGGACTGTTCATTGGCAACATCGCCCCATTTAGGAGAATGCACCATGAAACTACACACAACACTTCGAGCCGCGAGCGCGATGACACTCACGCTCGGCGTCGGTCTCTTTACGTTCGCGGGCTCCGCAAGCGCGACCTCGTCAAAGGGTTCGCAGGACCAGGAGCACGCCGTCTTCCTCGAGACTGACGCCGCCTCCGGTAACGCTGTCTTGAGCTATCACCGCGCCACCGACGGGACCATTTCCTTCGCTGGGAGTTTCAGCACCGGTGGCAATGGAGCAACGGCGTCTGGCGCCACGGCCGATCCATTGGCGAGTCAGGGCGGACTGACGCTCGTTAATGACAATCGCGAGTTGATCGCGACGAATCCTGGGAGCGATACCCTCTCCGTCTTCTCCGTGGACGGCACGAGGTTGGATCTGGTGCAACAAATTTCCAGCCAAGGGCTCTTTCCCGACTCGGTCGCGTCCTACGGTAAGTACGTCACTGTCGTGAACGCGGGTGGCGCTGGATCCGTGGCAGAGTTCACGATCAAAGACGGTCGACTCGCTCTCTTGCCTGATCAGGTCCGTTCACTTGGTCTCACCAACACCACACCTCCCGACTTTCACCACTCGGCCGGACAAGTCGGTTACAGCCCCGATGGTCAGCACCTGGTCATTACGACCAAGTTGTCAACCAACGCGTACGACGTCTTTTCGGTGGGCGACCACGGCACGCTCGGCGCGGCCCCGGTCGTCACGCCCGCGGTGAACGCTCTGCCGTTCGCCTTCGTCTTTGACGCTGCTGGCAACGTCGTCGCGGCGGAAGCGTCGAACTCCTCGGTCACCACATACCGGTTAAACGGAAACGGCACCTTGACCTCCCTCGGAACCGTGAGTGACGGCGCGGCGGCGCTCTGCTGGATCTCGACGGCCAACGGCTACTTCTTCGGGTCCAACGCGGGCAGCGCTTCGCTCAGCTCGTTCACCGAGAACGCGGTTGGCGCTCCGCAGTTGGTGAACGCCGTAGCGGCGAGCACCCACGCCGGTACGACGGACTCGGTCGTCTCGCCTGACGCCAAGTACCTCTACGTCGAGAGTGGCGGTGCGGGCACCGTGGATGTCTTCGCCGTCAGCGCCACTGGTTCGCTCTCGCCGATTGAGACAGTCTTCAACGTCCCACCGGCGTCGGAGGGAATCGCCGCAAGTTAGTCCCCCACGAGGGCGGTGCCCCGGCTACCTGCCGGGGCACCGCCCTCGTGCAGCCACGCACCCAAGATTCGTCTCGTCATGGACGTTAGATTCCTTCTATGGCCATTACCCCCGACATCAAAGATTGGACCTGGGTCCTCGAACGACCCTGTGAAGAGTGCGGCTTCAACGCCAAGGACTATCCACGCTCCACATTCAGTCAGGCGATTCGCGTGAACGCTGAGCAGTGGACCGGCGTACTGAAACGCGATGACGTCCGCCTTCGACCGAGCGAGGACCGTTGGTCCGCCCTCGAGTACGCCTGTCACGTCCGCGACGTCTATCGGATCTTCGACGCGCGGCTCCGTCTAATGCTCGAAGAAGAGTGTCCGGTATTCCAAAACTGGGATCAAGACGAGACCGCGCTGGAGGAGCGTTACGACCTTCAGGATCCGACCATCGTCAACGGTGAGCTGTTGGACTTGGCCACGCAGTACGCCGACCGCTTCGACTCCGTCCAAACGACACAGTGGGACCGGTCCGGTACGCGCTCGAACGGCAACCTCTTCACCGTCAGTTCTCTCGGCACGTACGGACTGCACGATCCCTTTCATCATCTGTGGGATGTATCACGACAGTGACCGGGCAGCTGCACTGAGTCCACGCGGCATTTCGACGGCTGAAACGTGAGAGGATTGGACCATGGGATCTACTGGGGACAAACCGCGCAAGCAACGACGTCGGATGGCCAAAGTGCCTCGAGGTGCGGAAGCCAACAACATTCAACTCGCGGGCTTGACGACGAGTTCGGACGGCGTCCACAGCACGCGTCTCGATCACGACGCTGCTCACGGCAGGAGCGAGAACGTTGGCAAGTTCGGACGAGCCTTCCTTTGGCTCCTCGGTCGACGTCGCAAGGACCCGCCGACCACGTGAGCGACGCGGAGTTCTGACTACCCATCTTCGGGCGCTTGCGCTTCTGACGAAGGTCGCCGTACCTCCAGCGAAGTGAAGACTGGAATCTAGGGCTTCGTACCCTGTTCGCTTGTCTCGCTCTTTGTCACCTTGAACGGGTTGCGGGCGACGTCCTCAGAGCGTTCGGCCTTGGCAATCGTCTTTGATTTCTTTGGCTTTTTCTTCATCTTTTCGTGTCGCATCGCCATACGCACATACTAGGTCTAGGGGATTACTGTGCGGCGACATCAAGTGAATGGGCGCTGACCTACTCGCCGTTCCAGTGTCGTAATTCAACCTCGAACGGATCGAGGCCCATGGGTCCAAGCGCGAGCGCGTGCGCGTGGAACTTCTTCAGCGAAAAGTCGGTGCCGAGGCGATCTTTCGCCTCTTCGCGGGCCCGCATCCAAGAGCGCTCGCCCACTTTGTACGAAATCGCCTGCGCTGGAAGTCCGAGGTAGCGCTCGACCTCGGACACGGACATCTCGTGATTCTGGATGGCCTTTTCTTCCAACACCGCTACCGCCATCTCCGCCGTCCAGACCTTGCCCGAACAGTCGCCGAGCTCGCCGAGTATTCCCAAGTCGTCCGGCGCGGGTAGTTGCAGGTGCAAGCCAATGTCGACCATCACGCGCGCCGCGCGTAGCGCCTGGCACGCGAGGAATCCCATCTCGTCGCCGAGATCGTCGAAGAATCCCAACTCGTCCATGAGTCGCTCGGCGTAGAGCGCCCATCCCTCGCCGTACCCGCTCGTCCACGCTTCGAGTCGATGGAATCGACTTTGCTTATCCGCTTCGATGATCGACGTGGCGCATTGGAGGTGGTGACCCGGCACGCCCTCGTGGTACCACGTGGACGCGTGACTCCACCAGGAGAACGTTGTAGCCCCCAAGGTCGGGAACCACGTCGTGCCCGGTCGAGAAAGGTCTTCGCTCGGTGGGATGTAGTACGGAGCAGCTGCCGAACCTTCGGGCGCGAGGCGTGCGTCGCAGAATCGAATCCGCGGGTCGATGTCGAAGTGGACGCCGTCGAGCTTCTCGACCGCCTGTTCGGTGAAGGAGATGAGACGACGCAACAGTTCGTCCGTGCCCTCAATGGCGCGCGCCGGATCGTGATCGAGAAGTTCGGCGACTTCGACGAGACTGGTCGCCTCGGGGGCGAGTTCTTTCGCGATCTCCCACATTCGGGCGTTGATGCGGCGAAGATCCCCGTAGCCCCAGGCGTAGAGTTCGTCGAAGTCGAGCACCGCGCCGTTCCAATACTGGCTCCACGCGCGGTAGCGATCGAGTCCGCTGGCGTCGTGTTCGTTCGCGAGCGGCGCCAACTCGTCTCTCATCCACGTTGAGAGTTCACCGCAGGCTCCGTCCGCGTCGAGCGCCGCGATGACGAGAGCGCTGTCGTCATCGGCGTCGGGCGCGACGCGACGAACGAAGTTCCGATACGCGCCCGAGGCGTACGTGGCCGCTTGCTCGGCGACACCGAGCACGTGACGTCGTGAGGGAAGTCGGTCGCTCGCCGAGAGCTGATCGAGCGTGCGACGCCAACTTTCGAGCGCCGGTCGCACCTGGCCGAGTCGTTGCGCGATGACGACGACGTCGTCCACCGAGTCCGTCGACATCAGCTCGAAGACTTGGCGTATCTCCGACAGAGGTGAGCTCAACACGGAGAACACGCGTGACGCTTCACCAGACTCGAGAAGACCCAATCGTGCACTCAAACGCTCGTGCAGCACGGCGAAGGCGACGCGATCGATCTCGTCAGTGGGCTGCAAGGTCGCCAATTCGTCGAGGAACCCTCGTACCACCTCGATGTCCTCTTGGAGTCGCGCCGGTGAGAAGTCCGGCAGCAGGTGATCGAACTCCGAGATCCCCGAATTCGTGGCGAAGATCGGGTCCATCGCCGCGTCGCGCTCGACGACGTCGTTCGCGAAGGAAAAGATCTCCGATCGATGTAGTGCAGTCGTCACGTCAACCTCCGTGGGTTCAGCTCGTTGTGATGGCCCTCGCCCACGGTACCAACGTGCGCGTTACCTGATTGAGGGACGTCATTTTCCCTTCGACCAGTCGCGACCCATGAAACGATCGTTCTCTCCCTCAAGGACTCGCAGCGCTTGGAGGAGGTTGCGTTTTTTCGCTTGGTCGGACTTCAACGCGGCGAAGTAACGAAGGACTTCCTTCTTTCGACTCGGCGCGAGTTTGTTCCAATTCTCGAGGGCCACGGGGTTTTCGTCCAACGCTGCTTGGAACCACTCAGGAGAATTGTGGAGCGGGCCGTTGCGGTACGTGTCATCGAAGCGCACACTGACGCGCACCACGTCGTCCACTTTGACGCCGGCGGCTTTGCGCATCCCGCCGTGAAGGTAGAGGTAGAACTCCCCCGTTCCCGTCGGCATCATGTTGGTTCGCCACGGTGTGTCAGGCGTGTCGTTCAATTTCACCAGCACCGGCATCGGTCGCCGCCATCCCGACCTCAATGCTTGGCTCTGTTCATCGTTGACGAGAACGTAAGGATTGACCCCAACGATCTGTATCTCGGCACTGAACGTCAACGTAGAGCGTTTCGACTTCGCTTCACTCACGTCTCGAGACCACTCCACGACCAGTGGGGAAACGCCGCGTCCGGCGGCACGAGCGAGCCATGGGGAGAGTACGAGTGCACTTCGTTCGTGGCCCACACCATGTAGTCGTGAAGGACGAGACGAAATTCAGGATCGACCGGCAGGCCCGCGTCGTCCACTGCGAGATCGAAACACGTGACGAAGCGAGTGGGCATGTCGTCTTGCGCCCCCGACTGCGAGTGGATCGACAGCATCGTCGAGTGTCCGCCTTCGAGCGTCGAGTACGCGGGCGGCCCACCAAAGACTTCTCCCAGATACCCGGCGAGGCGAGGGAGGTGTTCTGGATTCAAGTCGTGTGAGAATGGATGGTTCAGAACCGCGTCTTCGAGGCAGCGTTCGTGCAGGGCCGCCGCGAGTGCCGCGAACGCCGGCGCCCCTCCGGCGTAGTCGTAGACCGAGGGGCGATTCACCACTGACGACCTCCCGCGACTGATTGCTCTCCAGCATTGTTTCACACCCCGCAACGAGCGTCGCCCGGCTCAGTCAACTGCTGAGCCGGGCGACGTGCGCGTAACGTTGTGAGTTACGCGGAGACGAGAACCCGTTCTGCCTCTTCGTGCAGCGCGAGTTCCTTGTCACCGGGCGTACGACGGGCGTGCCAGAAGCCGAGGGCCACGAGCAGCAACATCAACGCCGCCAACGCGAACGAGGCAACGGCGGCCCAGAGCGCGATGAGTCCAAACTCTGAGAAGGCGTAGGCCTCGAGCAAGAGACCGCGAAGTGTCGTACCTTGAAACGTCGTCTGGACTTCCGCGCTCAACGCGGTGTTGGAGGGATTGGCCCTTGATGCGGCGCTGACCTTGGAGTACACACCGCCGTAGGGCATCTCCGAAAGGTGCACCGCGATGAAGTGGTCGGCGTACGCTTCAGCCTGCGCGCCCGTGGTGAGTGGCATGCCCGCGTACTTCGCCAGGTAGGGAATCATTGACGGCGTTACCTCGGTACCAGGCTTCGCGTTCGCGAAGGCGGCTGCCGATGGAAAGACAATGGCTTGGCGCTCCAACTGACTCTTGATGCTCGAGGTAGTGAAGTTGTAACCCCAGGTGGAGAGTCCGCCGGCTAACAGCAGGGCCACCACGATCAAGAGTCCTCCCGCGCTGGCGAGTACGTCAAACATTTTGCGTTGCATTAGTTTCTCTCCTTAAAAGACCCCCATTCAGTGTCATCGAACGCGTCATTCATCAAATAGGGGCGAACGTCACCAATAGTGGGGACCTTCGTCCCTATCGACGCGAGCCACTCCGGCGAGATACTCGCACCATGACCTCATGCACGACCTGACGAGGAAGAGCAACGATGACGAACACGCCCGCGTGTTCGTCTGAACGTTCGCTCTGCATTTGCCACAACGTCGAATGAGCTACCAAGAAAGAGGCACGTCATGAAAGCACTCGTCTACCAAGGACCCGGCCACAAAGAGTGGACGGACGTCCCCGACCCCACGATTCTGGCCGACACTGACGCCATCGTTCGCGTCGACGTCACGACCATCTGCGGGACGGACCTTCACATATTGAAGGGCGACACGCCAGAGGTAACGGCTGGTCGAATCCTTGGCCACGAAGCGGTGGGCACCGTGGAGCAAGTGGGTTCGGGCGTGAAGACCCTTTCCGTGGGTGACCGAGTCCTCGTGTCGTGCATCACGGCGTGCGGGTCGTGTCGCTTCTGTCGTGAGGGCCGTTACGGACAGTGTCTCGGGGGCGGGGGTTGGATTCTCGGCCACCTGATCGACGGAACGCAAGCTGAATTGGTTCGTGTTCCCTTCGCCGACACCTCCACCTACCTGGTGCCCAAGGGCGCGAGCGACGAGGAGATCCTCATGCTGGCGGACATCTTGCCCACCGCGTACGAAGTGGGTGTGCTCAACGGCCACGTCCAACCCGGCGACGTCGTCGCCGTCGTCGGGGCCGGACCCATCGGACTCTCCGCCATCACGGGCGCCAAACTCTTCTCGCCCAGCACCGTGATCGCCATCGATCTCGCGGACGCGCGCCTCGACGCAGCGAAGCGATTCGGCGCGGACCTGACGTTCAATAACGCAAACGCGGACGCCGTCGCGTACGTGCACGAGCTCACCAACGGACTCGGAGTCGACGTCGCCATCGAGGCGGTCGGGGTACCGGCCTCGTTCGAGCTCTGCACCGCGCTCGTGCGCCCTGGAGGTCACGTCGCCAACATCGGCGTGCACGGCAAGCCCGCGACGTTGCATCTCGAGACCCTCTGGACGCGTGACGTGACGATCACGACGGGCCTCGTTGACACCTACTCAACGCCGACGTTGTTAAAACTGGTGACGTCACGTCAAGTTGACGCCAGTCCCTTTGCGACGCACCATTTCGACCTCGATGACGTCATCACCGCGTACGACGTGTACGAACGCGCGGCCGACACCGGCGCCATCAAGGTCGTGTTGACGAAATGAGCGACGAGACGAGCTGACACGCAGAACCGCAACGGAGACGAGATGAAGGATGGACGACGAGTGCGCAACGCCAGCGCGTCGATGTACGCCGATCTCTTAGCGAACGCGCTCGCGAACTTGGACGGCGAGTGGAGCGCTGAGGACCTGTTGGAACACGTGCTCGCGTGTCGCCTCGAGATGCTGAGCTCGACACCGTTGCCCGGGGATGACGCGTACCTCACGCTCGCCAAAGAGATCGCGTACGATCGAGCGTTGATCAAGCTCTGTGTGACCCAAGGCGTCGAGGCACGAGCGGCGGACTTCGCTCACCCGGGCGAAGAACGAAGTCGCCTCGAACGTGCTCTCATCGACCACGGGGTCAACCTCGCCGAACGTGCACGAGATGGCCCCCTTTAACTAGGCGTCGATGAATTTCCGGTCGTGTCGCTTTTGAGTCTCGTGGCAAAGATCGCCGCTTCCGTGCGGTTGTTCATGTCCAGCTTGGTCAAAAGCCCCGTCATGTAGTTCTTTATCGTCTTTTCAGAAAGGAACATCGCTTCCGCAATTTGTCGGTTGGTCAATCCCTTGGCGATGAAGTCCAACAGGCGTCGTTCTTGGGGCGAGAGCAGACTCAGCGCGCGCGACGCCTTTGGTGGATTGGCTATGCGCTCCACCACGCGTGCCACCGCCCTGGGATCCATAAGCGACGCACCACCCGCAACTTTCTTCACGTCGTCGATGAGGTCGCGGGCCCTTATCTGTTTGAGTACGTAGCCAGCCGCTCCCGCCATGACGCTGGCGTAGAGCGCTTCGTCATCGGCGAAACTCGTCAGCATCAAACAGCTGATCTCGGGGTGACCGGAGCGAATCTCTCGACAGACCTCGATGCCGCTTCCGTCTTCCAATCGAACGTCCAAGATCGCGACGTCGGGTCTCGCTAACGGAATGCGGTTGAACGCTTCCGCTACGGTCGCCGCCTGTCCCACCACTTCGATGTCCGCGTCGGTCTCGAGAAAGTTGCAGATACCTTCACGCACCATCTCGTGATCGTCGAGGAGAAAGACTCGAATCGCCATAGTGCCCATTGTGGCAGTGTTCTGCTCCCCCTCCGTCGTTCGGGCAATCCACTCAGTTCTCCGGCGAACACCCGTGTGTACCATCGGTGCCGTGCCTTACAGCAAGATCGACGACTCCGCGAAACTTCGCCGCCTGCTCGACGCCGTACTCATGATCGAGGCCGACGTCGAGCTGCCGGAATTGTTACGTCACTTCGTCGAAGAAGCGTGCGAACTCGTGGACGCTCGCTATGGTGCACTCGGCGTGCTGAACGAAGCTCGAACGGGACTAGAGCAGTTCTTGACCGCGGGGCTCACGGAAAGCGAAGAAGCCCTCATTGGCCCTCGGCCCACCGGCCGAGGGGTCCTCGGACTCCTCATCACCGAGCCGGCGCCGCTACGCCTCGACGACCTCGCGCTCCATCCCGACAGCTACGGAGTCCCGCCCCACCATCCCCCGATGAAGTCCTTTCTCGGCGTCCCTGTTCGCGTGCGCGACAAGGTCTACGGAAACCTTTACTTGACCGACAAGATAGGGGCGACAAACTTCAGCGAGGATGACATGGACTTGGCCGAAGCCTTAGCGAAAGCCGCGGGCATCGCCATAGAAAACAACCGTTTGCACGACCGGGTGCGATTGCTGAGCGTCGCGGACGACCGCGACCGGATTGCCCGAGACTTGCACGACCGGGTCATCCAACGCGTCTTCGCCGTCGGCATGAAACTCCAAGAAGCCGCGCGCCTGCGTGAGGTAGACCAGCTCGTGTCCCAAGTCGACAAAGCTGTCGACGATCTCGACCTCACCATCAACGAAATCCGAACCGCTATCTATGAACTCGGCAGCAGTGCCCTGCCGGGTGGCCTTCGCCGCGGGGTACTCGAGATTGCCGCGGAACTGGCCCCCATGCTCGGAACTCGGGCCGACGTGGTCTTTCGCGGACCCGTTGACAACGCTGTTCCCCAACGAACGGCTGACAACGTCCTTGCAGTGCTGCGCGAGGCACTCACCAACGCGGGAAAGCACGCCCGCGCCTCTCGCTTCGACGTGACGCTCAGTGTCACTGACGAGGTGACTTTGGAGGTCGTCGACAACGGCGTAGGAATTGAGACATCAAGCGAAGGAAACTCGGGGCTAGGACTCGTCAATCTTCGAAAACGCGCCGAGAAACTCCACGGCGTCTTTACGGTAGAAAAGCTCGCGTCCGGCGGAACCCTGGTCACCTGGAGCGTCCCGGTCTGAAGTCGAGTGTAACGCCAACTCGATCTCTGCTGCTCGTCAGAGGTCAACTCAACGTCGTAATCAACGCCAACGGTGCAGTTCCGACGCCAATGCTGATCACCGGATGATCCGCAGGGAGCAGCCATCGCATCACGCGCGACAACTCGTTCTCGGGGAGAGCGACGCAACCTTCCGTTGGCGCGCCAAAACTGACGTGCAGAAAGAAGCCGCTGCCCGCCCCCTTGACAACGGGATTCATGTTGTAGTTGATGACCACCGCGTGGCTGTACGCGAGGCCCGCGTCGTAGAGGTTCTCGGAGTCCCCGCCCGGTGAGAGCGAACTCACCACGTGACGGTTGTAGTGAGGAGACGCCGGGTTCTCGTCCCACCAATCATCGACCCCCGCTCGAAAGTACGGCAACTTTGTACCGTTGTTCGGTTGATTCCCAAAGGCTTGGGTCAAGGTGAAGATCCCGTCGGGAGTCTTCCCAAGTCCCTCTCTCGTTGGACCAACGCCGCTTTCCCCCACGAAGGCGATGAACGCTCCAAAGACCTGAACGTAGCGGCCATTGCTCTCGAGCTGCCACGTACGAAGGACGGCGACATTCGAATGAGGAGTAGCCGCCTGCACCGTGATGACCTGGCCGGGGATGACCGCGTCGGCGCGCGTCGTGGACGCGGTCACGTACACCCCCGTCACGACAACGAGGGCGACGCAGGCTGTGAAATTCTTCGTCGCTGCCAAACGCTTCATCGGTGTCGTTCACCAGAGAAGTGACGACGTTGTCTCAATGGTCCATCAGCGCTCTCACGTGGGCCACCGTCGAATCAACAATGGGCCAGGGCGCGTTCCCTTCATCCAAGAGGAGTCCAAATTCGGTGCAGCACAGTCCAACGACCGAGCCGCCGCGCGATCGACAGTCATCCGCGATCTCGACGAACGCGCGTCGTGAATCGTCCGAGACCAGACCCTGGGTGAGCTCGTCGAAGATCATCGCCTGGAGGACGTCAACTTGGTCGCCGACAGGTTTGACGACGGTTACGCCCGCTCGCTCCAAGTGCGAGGAGAAGAAGTCATCCTCCATGAGGTACTTCGTTCCCAACAGTGACATCGAAGTGGCGCCGAGCCCTTTCACCTCGCGTGCCAACGCGTCTCGGATGTCGACGACTGGAATCGACACCGCCGCCGCGACGTCGTCGAAGTTCTTGTGCATGGTGTTCGCGCCGATTCCAAGTACCGTCGCGCCACCTAACTCCAAGCGCTTCGCGGAATCACCAAGAATCGTGCCAAGCGTCGCCCAGTCGCCCTTTTGCTGATACGCCACGATCTCACTGAAATCGAGCGAATCGATGAGCATCGCCGGCTGTTTCCACGCTCCGAGTCGTTGCGCGGTCAACTCGTTCAACAGCGAGTAGTACGACGACGTCGACTCCCAGGAGATACCACCGATCAGTCCTATGCGCTTCATGCCTGATAACCCTACCGAGCGACCTTTGAGAAAGAGTCAGAACGGGATGGATGAGATCGCCCTCGCTTCTCTCGAACGAGCGTGATGTTCTGCGTTGCTATCGAGCAGGGCGAACTGACGAGAGTGCGCGGGTGTACCTGGACTCTGCGACACGGCTCGAGCCAGGGAGGACGCGGACACCGATACGTAGCGTGTCGGATTAGTCAACTTCATTCGTCGGTGCGAAGTGCGGGTTGAAAATGAATCCCACGATCGATCCGTCGGGCGTTCGCACCGTCGCGGTGACGATGCCATCGCCAACGTCCGTCGCGGGGCCGTGCTCCGTTGCGCCCGCCTCGAGCGCCTCCGCCACGGCACTCGCGACGTTCCCTACACCCCAGTAGGTGAGGGCTCCCGAGACCGGTTCCGCGTCCGGCAGTAGACCGAGCTCGTAGCCACCTGGGTTGAAGCCGACATAAAAGGGCTCGTCGAAGTAAGGCTCCATGCCCAAGAAGTCGGACCACCACGCCTTCGCCGCAGCCAAGTCGGGTGCCGGGTAGATGACCGTTCGAAGTCCCAGAAGACGTGTGCTCATGAGTGTCTGTTTAGCAGCCGTGAGCGACGCGCGAAGGAGAGAGATGCTGGCGTCGCCGACGAAAACGTCGCACCGATTAAATTTGAGAGGTGGATCCGCAAAAAGTCATTCTCTACTACGGCTTCACGCCCCTCAACGACCTTGAAGCGGTGCGCTTGTGGCAACGTGAGCTCTGTGAGCGACTCGAATTGAAGGGTCGAATCCTGCTTTCGCCGCACGGCATCAACGGAACACTCGGGGGCGACATGTCAGCGCTCACCACGTATATCAAGCGCACCAAGGAGTACCCGAATTTCAAAGCCATCGACTTCAAATGGTCCGAAGGTACCGGCAACGACTTCCCCCGACTGAGAGTCCGCGTTCGAGACGAGATCGTCACCTTCGGCGCGCCGGGCGAACTCGAAGTCGATCACCGTGGCGTCGTGGGCGGAGGGACGCGACTGAAGCCGAGTGAAGTCAACGAACTAGTCCGGGCACGTGGTGACGACGTGGTGTTCTTCGACGCACGTAACGCCTTTGAGGCGAAGATCGGGCGGTTCAAGAACGCGGTCGTTCCCGAAGTGAAGGCCACCCGGGACTTCGTCCGCGAACTGGACAGCGGAAAGTTCGATCACTTGAAGAACAGACCAATCGTGACGTACTGCACTGGGGGCGTGCGTTGCGAAGTGCTCTCGTCGGTGATGAAGAAGCGGGGCTTTCAGGAGGTCTACCAACTCGACGGCGGCATCGTTCGCTACGGAGAGGAGTTTGGAGACAAAGGACTCTGGGAGGGTTCCCTCTACATCTTCGACTCCCGAATGAATCATGAGTTCAGTGGCGAGTCCAAGATCCTGGGTGAGTGCGAGCGCTGCGGGTTACCGACCAGCAAGTTCTACAACTGCGCCAATCTGATCTGTCGAAAACTCATCTTGCTCTGCGCGACGTGTAAGGGTGACAACGTGTCGACCAACTGTACGCCCCAACACCAGTTCCTCTGATTGGATTGACGCGCGTTCCTCCACAGGCTCGTTACGCCTCGGACTCGACCAGACGAATGAGCGCGCGCTCGGCCGCCTTTTTGACGCGTGGAACTTGATCGTCCGTCAAGCGTGCCATCGCGTCGAACGCGCCGTCTACACCACGACGAGCGACGACCTTCGCCGACATCTCGCGCACGCGCCAAGACTCGTCGTTTGCTCCTTCAATCACGACGTTCGCCGCGGCGTCATCCCAGGCATAAAGTAACGCCCGCATGGCCCACACTCGTGGCCAGTAACCGGTCACGCCGCCTTCTTTGCCGCGAAGTATCTCTGCCGCGCTCGGCCCCGCTAGCACGAACAAGGTCTCTTCGTCAACGTTGCCACCGATGAGGATCTGCACACAGTTCGCGACGACTCTGTCCGTACCCACTCGACGACACTCGGCCTCGACGCTCGCGCGCGGCGTCGTGCCCCAGATGCTC
>DASZHK010000169.1:0-3247 GCA_035937905.1 Acidimicrobiales bacterium | reverse complement strand
GGCCACGGCACTCGCCGACGGCCAGTTGACGTGGGCGGGCAACGACATCGCGAACGTCAACCAGATCTTCGTGGACAAGAACCCCAAGACGAACCACATCTACTTCGCGCCGGGCAGCACCGTCACGTTGGAGTTCAACGTCACGGGAACCGGACCGCTCAGCGACCCGGCCGTTCGCCAAGCCATCAGTGCTGGGATCGACCGCACGGCGCTGTCCGTGAAGGGTGAGACGGGCTACGAGAAGCCCGCGACGTCCTCGGGCGCGCTCATCTTGCCCAACCAGGCTTCGTACCTCGCCTCGTCGCTCACCAACGACCTCTCCGCGACGTCGGACCCGAGCAAGGTCGCTTCGATCTTGACCGCGGCCGGCTACGCAAAGGACTCGAAGGGTTTCTACGCGAAGAATGGCACCGAGATTCAGTTCTCGATCGAAGACCCGACCGCGTACTCGGACTACTACGCCGACTGTCAGTTGATCTCGAACGAGTTGCAGGCCGAAGGCATAAACGCCACGGTCGACGGCGTCCAGGCCTCACAGTGGTACACCGACTCCGCCAACGGCAGTTTCCAGTCGATCATCCACTGGGGCAATGGTGGCGCGAGCCCGTTCGTGCAGTACGACAACTGGCTCGACTACACCCTGTCGGCTCCGATCGGCACGTCGGCGAACAGCGACTACGGGCGCTACAACAACGCGAGCGCCCAATCGGCACTCACGACGTTGGAGAACACCAACCCCGCGAACACGAGTGCGCTGAAGACGGCCGTCACGTCGCTCGAAACCCTCGTCTCGACGCAGGTGCCCGTTGCACCGTTGCTGTACGGCGCGGACTGGGACGAGTACTCAACTGCGAACTTCACCGGATTCGTCACGGCGGCCAACCCCTACGCCGACCCGTCACCCGGTGACCCCCAGTTGCCGCTGATCCTGATGCACCTGAAGAAGGCGTAACCGACTTCGTCTACGCGCGGCCTCGCCAAACTCCAACCCGGTGGGGCCGCGCGTAGAGGTATCAGCATAATTTCACGACAATCTATGAGGAGACGCAGCATTATGAGCACTTCGAGCTCGAGTATCACCGAACACACTCGCCCGTTCCCACCAGGGTTTCTCTGGGGCACGGCCACCGCGTCGTATCAGATCGAAGGCGCCGCGGCCGTTGACGGGCGAGGTCCCTCCATCTGGGACACCTTCAGTCGACGTCCGGGCGCGGTCTGGAACGGCGACACCGGTGACGTCGCGTGCGACCACTACCACCGCATGAACGAAGACCTGGATCTCTTGGGTGAACTCGGCGTCGGCGCGTACCGCTTCTCCGTCGCGTGGCCCCGCGTCCAACCCACCGGGCAGGGACCCGCCAATCAGCGCGGACTCGACTTCTATCGACGCCTCGTCGACGGGCTGCTCGAACGTAACATCGAACCCACCGTCACGCTCTACCACTGGGACCTGCCACAGCCGCTTGAGGACGCGGGCGGCTGGTGCGTGCGCGACACCGCCGAACGATTTGCGCAGTACGTCGACCTCGTCGCGAGAGCGCTCGGTGACGACGTCGAGCGATGGATCACGCTCAACGAACCGTGGTGTTCGTCCTGGCTCGGCTACGGCGCTGGTCGTCACGCGCCTGGACTGCACGATATTGGTAAGGCCGCGGCAGCGAATCATCATCTCCTGCTCGCCCACGGCATGGCCGTTCCAATACTCCGCTCCGCCGTTCCGTTGGCGAAGGTCGGCATCACGCTCAATCTCGGCGACCACCGTCCCGGCTCCCAGCACGAGTTGGACGTCGCGGCGGCGCTGCGCGCCGACGGCAATCTCAATCGACTCTTCTTAGAGCCGCTCTTTCGCGGCAGCTATCCCGAGGACATGTTGGCGCACTACGCGACGTCGGAACCGGGATTCTCGGTGGTGAAAGACGGCGACCTGAAGATCATCTCGCAGCCACTCGACTTCCTGGGCGTGAACTACTACTTCCCGTCCACCGTCGTCGACGAGTCACGAGCCACCGAAGCTCGACTCGCGGGGTACTTCGTTGCCACGGATGATCAGTTCCCCGATCTTCGCGTTCGCTCCCTCGAGACGCCGGGTCGCGACAAGACCTCGATGGACTGGGAAATAGAGGCGTCGGGCCTCACGGCACTCCTCGTACGCATTCGAGACGAGTACACCACGCTGCCGATCTACGTCACCGAAAACGGCGCGGCGTTCGACGACTACGTCGACCCCAACGGTCGAGTACTCGATCACAACCGTGTGGCGTATTTGCAAGAGCACATCTCGGCGGTGCACGACGCGATTGACGCGGGCGTCAACGTCCAGGGCTACTTCGTCTGGAGCCTGCTCGATAACTTCGAGTGGGCCTACGGCTACTCGCGACGTTTCGGCATCATCTGGGTTGATTTCCCGACTGGCGAGCGTCTCACCAAGGAGAGCTTCCGCTGGTATCGCGACACGATCATCTCGAACTCAGTGGAGTACGCGACCTCGGTGGGAAGTAGCTGAGCCCGCGGCGGCGAACCTTCACGATTCCGCCTGAAGTCTCGAGCAACCTCCACGCGGTCCGCAATCTTCGACACCACCTGCGTAGCGTGCGCCGCTGGGGTTCCTCTGACGCGCTCCGAGGGACAGCGTTACTGGATCAAGGCCGTTTGCGCACCTTCGGTGTCGACCGTGGACGTCGGTACTCGGATGAAGATGAGCGATATCAACAGTCCAATGAGCGATATCCCCGCCGCGACGAAGAACGCGGTCGTGTAGCCGTGCGTCGTGGCTATGTTCTTCGCCAGCGTGGTCGTCTGGTGCAGCGACGAGTACGTGGACTTCGTGGCGTCGATCGCGACCGTCGCCAGTACGGCGAGTCCTAACGCTCCACCGACTTGCTGCATGGTGTTGAGCAGCGCCGACGCCAGGCCCGCCTCGTTCGGCTCGACGCCCGAAACAGCCACGAGCGTCAGTGGCACGAACGAGAAGCCCATGCCCAGGGCGATGACGATCAGCGGTCCGAGTATCTCGGGGTAGCTGCTCGTCACCGTGATGCGCGTGATCCACAACATGCCAATGGTCGAGGCCGCCGGTCCCACGATGAGAGGAATGCGTATCCCGATCTTGCTCACGTAGCGCGACGCGAGGCCCGCGGAGACGATGATGCCCGCGGTCATGGGCAAGAAACCCACGCCCGTCTTTATCGGACTCCATCCCAGGATGTTCTGCAAGTATTGGGTCAAGAAGTAGAACATCGAGAAGAGG
>DASZHK010000168.1:0-4312 GCA_035937905.1 Acidimicrobiales bacterium | reverse complement strand
TCGTTCGGCTTCGACGCCATTAGCTTCGCGGTCTCTGCGGTCTGTTTGACGGCGATGCGTTCACGCAGTCGGCCGGTGCGGACGACGAGGCAATCACCAATTGATGACGCGCGTGAAGGATTTCGCTACGTGTGGCGCCATCATTGGCTTTTCTACACGATTGTCGCTGCGTCGGCCGCCAACTTTTTCGGTATGGCACCACTCAGCGTGTTGCTCCCGATCTTCGTCCGTGAGACCTTGCACGCGAGCGCGCTTGACCTCGGTCTGGTGTTCGCCGCCGGCGGCGCGACGGGCGTCATCGCCTCCGTCGTGGTGGCGCGCCTGGGTTCGCCACGCCGATTCGTCACGGTGTTATGGCTCGCCTACGCCGCGAGCGGCGCCGCGATCGCGGTCATTGCGTTCGCGCCGAACGTGGCCGTGACGGCAATCCTTACCGCGCTCGAAGTCGGCTTCATGCTGTACGGCGACATCTTGTGGTTCGCCATGATGCAGCGTCTCGTACCGCACGAGGTCCTGGGTCGGGTCTCGTCACTCGTGTTCCTCTTCGCGTTCTCCCTCGGGCCGCTCGGCATCCTCTTCGGGGGTGTCGCCGCGACGACCCTCGGAGTGCGACACGCCATCTTCTGGTGCGGGCTCATCTCGGGTCTCATCGGCCTCGCCGTGCTGTTCCTCCCGGGCGTGCTCGATCCCGAGCGCAACCCCGATCTCGACACGTCCCTCGGTCCAAAGAAAAGCGGTGCCGACGAGTCACCATGGTCCCACGAGTGAGCGCGAACGGTAGGGTTCGGCGGTGATGGATGACGACGAGCGACAGCGTGAACTGAAGGAGATCGTCAACGGTGACGTGACGTTCATCGGCGCGCACGCCGAGAGCGACCTGCACGACGAGTCGCTCCACGTGCGTCACCATGAGCCCTTTGCCGTCGCGCGACCACACTCGAGCGACGAAGTAGCCCAGCTCCTCGCATGGGCCACCCGCCACGACGTGCCCGTGACGCCACGGGGTTCGGGTACCGGACTTTCCGGCGGCGCGACGCCCGTGAACGGCGGACTCGTTGTCTGCTTCGACCAGATGCGCGACGTACTTCGCGTCGACGTCAACGATCACGTCGCGGTCGTCCAAGCAGGCATCACGCTTCGCGAACTCAACGAAGCACTGCTCGGCACGGGACTGCACTACCCCGTCTACCCTGGCGAACTCTCTGGATCCCTTGGGGGCAACGTCAACACCAACGCTGGGGGCATGCGGGCCGTCCGACACGGCGTGACCCGCCAGCACGTCCTCGGACTCGAAGTAGTCCTCATGGACGGAACGGTCATGCGGACGGGCGGCCCGGTCGTGAAGTCCTCCTCTGGTTACGACCTCACCCAGTTGTTGATCGGCAGTGAAGGGACGTTGGCGTTGGTGACCGAGGTCACGCTCAAACTGTCGCCCGTCTTCGATCACAGCGCCACCATGCTCGTCGCGTTCAGTGAACTACGCGCCATAACGAGCGTCGTGCCCGCACTCATCTCCTCGGGCCTCTCCCCCTCGATCCTCGAGTACCTCGACGTTCTCACCATGAGTTCTCTCGCGAGGGGCACCGACCTCCAGCTCGGCGTAAGTCCCGAGGTCGCCGAAGCCGCGGCTGCCTACCTCATCGTGGTCTTCGAGACGAGAACACCGGATCAACTCGAGGGCGACCTCGAGTCCGCGGCCATGTTGGTGGAGAGTGCAGGCGCGCTTGACGTGTACGTCCTCGCTGGCGCCGCCGCGACGCAACTCATCGAAGCACGTGAGCGGGCCTTCTGGCTCGCGAAAGCCGCCGGCGCCAACGACATCATCGACGTCGTCGTCCCCCGCTCGACCGTTCCGACGTACCTCGAGACCGTCAGCGACTTGGCGACGCGTCACGGCGCCTTCGTCGCGGGTTGTGGTCACGTGGGCGACGGCAACGTCCATCTCTCCGTCTTCCAACCCGACGAGGAGAAGCGCGACGCTTTCTTACTCGAACTTTTCCGTGAGGGCCTCACACTCGGCGGCGCGATTTCCGGTGAGCACGGTTTGGGCGTCGACAAACGCGGTCCGTACCTGGCGCTCGCGGATCCGGACGTCATTGAGCTGCAGCGAAAGATCAAGCACGTCTTTGACCCCAAGGGACTGCTCAATCCCTTTCGACACCTCGACGCACGCGACGATTCGTAGAGCATCGTCTGCATTGAGACATTTTCGTCACTCGCGCGATTGACGAACGCTTGCGCGTCGTCGATCAGCCGGACGTGCCGAAGTAGTACGTGAGAGGTCGAGCCGGTATCGAACCAGAAAGTCCCGCAACGATCGGATGCACGGACACGCCGCCACACCAGTAGTAACCATTGGCTCGCATGGGCGACACGTTCATCGACTTCGCGGCGCCGGGAAGCCACGCGAGCATCTTGTAGGACGTGATGCATCTCGATGAGTGACCGTCGGGCAAGCCGTGCGGCTCATCGGTCCCGTAGATCCAAAACGACGCGACGCTTTTTGGCCGCAACGTGACGGTAGGGATCGCGACGCCGCGTTTCACACCTCCTACGTCGTTTCCGTTGGCTCCCAGCGAATCAACTTGAGCTACCGCAAGACGAATTGGCTTCTTGCCCTTCGACGACAACCCGTAACTACCGATATAGGCAACGCGCACGTACCCGCGCAGCGAACACGTCGTCTGCGACACGTTGTGAACCCAGAAGAGATCGTTCACGTTTCCCGCGCCGACGACCGTGTTGTAGTCCGTGATCCGTACCGTCGCTGAAGTGCAGGGTGGGACGGTGGGGGTGGCGGCTGACGTCGCCACCGATGAAAGCATGAATGGCGCGAAGGCCACAATGCTCACTACCACGATCTTCAAGATTCGACGCACCACTCATTATCACGTGACGGGGAGGTAGAAACATGGCGCACCACTTAGGGCCGGCGCGTCGAGTGATGTAGCGGATAGGTGTTGGTCGCACGTCGGATCCCCGAGAGTACCTATCCGACGTGCAACGCAGCCTTCGCCGTGTACACGCTCGTTACGTAGGGAAGTGTTATCGGCTCGGCTTGTCGCTCGACGACGAGCGCCACGTCCCTCATCAGCACGTCTTGCTCTTGTTCGGACATCAGGGAGATGTAACTCGTCGTCAAGACACGCTGGTAGAGGCCTTCGCGCGTCAGTGTCTGCGTGTGCTTGAACTCGACACGCGCAACGTCTTCGAACGGCCCCGCGGCAATCACGTCGGAGAAGTCGGTGCCGACTCTGTACGGTTGGTGGATATCCCAGCGCATCGCTCGGCTGAGTTCTTCTACCCAAGCGACCGTCTCGTCTCGTTCGTTCCAAATGAGGCCGAGCGCTCCGCCGGGAACCAGCACTCGATGAATTTCCGCAAGCGCTTTCGATGCGTCGAACCAGTGGAAGGCCTGCGCGACGAAGACGGCGTCGACCACTCCCTCGCCAAGAGGTATGGCGACGTCACTCCCCTCGAGTACCTCGACGCCGTGCGTCTCTTCTCGAAGGGACGCACGCATTGACGACGAGGGATCCACCGCCGTGACCTTCTCGACGTAGGGAAGTATCTGGCGAGTGAAGATGCCGGTGCCGGCACCCAGGTCGAGCACGTGCATGGTGGGCATGATGCCAAGCGTCGAGACAAAGTGCTCAATCGCCACCGACGGGTAGTCCGGGCGCGCGGCGTTGTACAAAGAGCCGTCGGCGAAACCCCGTACCGCCAGTTCGTCCTTATTCGGTGTGGTCATCGAACTTCTCCATTCAGCACGATTGAAAATTTAGGCGTTGTCGATGGCACGCGTTGGCCGTGACGTAAGGTGAAGCGGATTACGGGAGGGTGGGATGTCGCAGTCAGCGGTGGAAGTTCGAGACGTCATCAAGAAATTCGGTGACAACGTCGTGGTGAACGGCGTCTCACTCGACATTCTCACCGGTGAATTCTTCACCATGCTCGGTCCCTCCGGTTCGGGCAAGACGACGCTCTTGCGCATGATCGCCGGTTTTGAAGCGCCCGACGCCGGTTCAATCTTTCTGCAAGGTGAAGACGTCACCAGTCGTCCCGCTCACCTTCGACCCGTGAACACCGTCTTTCAGGACTACGCGCTCTTTCCCCACATGGACGTCCTCTCGAACGTCGAGTATGGCCTTCGGGTTCGCAAGGTCCCGCGGACGCAACGGCGCGAACGCGCCCAGCGTGCGCTCGACATGGTGCAGCTTCAAGGGCTCGAGAAGCGCCGTCCCGCACAACTCTCGGGAGGTCAGCGCCAACGTGTCGCCCTGGCGCGCGCCATCGTCAACGAGCCGGCCGT
>DASZHK010000167.1:0-20004 GCA_035937905.1 Acidimicrobiales bacterium | reverse complement strand
GTCGACTGCGTGTTCGAACACACGCGCTCGAGGGACTCGCTCAGTGAACGTTCGTGGCGTATCGTCGTCCAGGCCGTCGAGACGGCGTTGAAGTACTGGAAGGATCCGGATCGCGGTATTTGGGAGATCCGCGGCGAGCCGCAACACTTCACCTTCTCGAAGGTCATGTGTTGGGTCGCCGCTGATCGTGGCGCACGATTGGCGGCCCTACGTGGCGAGAGGGGTCGCGCTGACGAGTGGTGGAACGCGGCGCAAGAGATTCACGCGGACGTGTGCGAGAAAGCCGTTGACGAAGAGGGACGCTTCACGCAGTCCTACGGCTCGAAGGAACTCGACGCCTCACTCTTGTTGTTGCCCAGCGTCGGTTTCCTCCCTGCACACGACGAGCGGATCCGCAAGACCGTGCTCGCCATCGCTGACGAACTGAGTGACGGACCGTTCGTCTATCGCTACCGCACGACCACGACCGACGACGGTATTGGGGGTGAGTACGAGGGGAGCTTCACCGTGTGCTCCTTCTGGCTCGTGTCGGCGCTCGTCGAGATCGGTGAACTCGACCAAGCGCGAACCAACTGCGAGAAGTTGATCGGCGCGGCGAGTGCGCTTGGTCTCTTCGGTGAAGAACTCGATCCGAAGACCGCTCGACACCTCGGTAACTTCCCCCAGGCGCTCACGCACCTGTCCTTGATCAACGCGGTGCTCCAGGTCATCGAGGCCGAACAACGAGCCAGTGAATCCTTGACGGGTATGGCGGGCTCGCCCAATTGGTGGAACGCGGCCGGAAAAGACGAACGCAGCACTACGATCATTTGAGCGTTAGGGTAAAGCCGCTTTTCTCTTCACGTTGCAAGCCTCTCACGACGCCTATTGAGGGCATTAGCTTTTGATTAGGTACAAATCATGTTGGACCAAGTCAACACTCAAGTGGAACCGGTCGCGATCGAAGAGCGAGTCCCGAGCCGTGACGCCGACAAGGCCGACCTCGTCGTCGTCGCCAACCGGTTGCCCGTGCAACACGCAGCGGGAGCGAGCGACGACGTCTGGAAGCCGAGTCCCGGGGGACTCGTCTCCGCCCTGACGTCAGTCCTTCAGAATCGAAACGGACTGTGGATCGGATGGCCCGGCACGTCGGAGCACCGAGAGTTGCCTCTCGCGTACGAGGGGATCCGACTGAAGGCCGTCGACCTCTCGCCGGAGGAGTACGAGAACTTCTACCTCGGATTCTCGAACGCCACGTTGTGGCCCCTCTACCACGACGCCATTCGCGCGCCGACCTTCCACCGTCATTGGTGGCAGGCCTACTGGACGGTGAACCTTCGTTACGCCACGGCAATCGCCGAGTCCGTCGCTTCGGGCGGCACCGTATGGATTCACGACTACCAGCTGCAACTCGTTCCCCAGATGCTGCGCCAGGTGCGCCCGGACGTGCGCATCGGGTTCTTCTTGCATATACCGTTTCCACCGATCGAACTCTTCATGCAACTACCGTGGCGCCGTGAGATCTTGACGGGTCTCCTCGGGGCGGACCTCATCGGCTTTCAGGTGCCCCAGGCCGCCTCGAACTTCTCGCGAATGGCCCGTCGTCAGTCTTCCGCGACGGGTACCGATTCGGTATTGGACCTCAACGGCCGCACCGTGAGGGTGGGCGCGTTCCCGATCTCGGTGGACTCAGAACAGATCATCGCGTTGGCGAACGATCCCGCCATCCGGGCTCGCGCCGTGGAGATCAAAAAGGATCTCGGTGACCCCGAACTGGTGCTCCTTGGGGTGGACCGCCTCGACTACACGAAGGGCATCCAACAACGCATCAAGGCAGTGTCTGAGCTCTTCGAAGACGGATCGCTGACGGCGGGTAAACACGTGATGGTTCAGGTAGCGGTGCCGAGTCGAGAGACCGACGCCCACTACGAACGCGAGCGTCATAACCTCGAACAGGCCGTCAGTGAGATGAACGGAGAGTACGGCCAGGTCGGCAGTCCGGTCATCCACTACCTGCACCAGAACCTGCCCTTCGACGAACTCATCGCGCTCTACCTGGTCGCGGACGTCATGATCGTGACGCCCTTTCGTGACGGCATGAACTTGGTGGCGAAGGAGTACGTGATGACGCGCCGTGACCTCACCGGTCGACTCGTGCTGAGCGAGTTCGCTGGCGCCGCGGCGGAACTGCGCGGCGCGTTCATGGTGAACCCGCACGACCTCGAGGGCATCAAAGAGGCCATTCGCATGGCGGTGAACGCCGGACCGAAGGAGACGCGCGATCGAATGTCGCGGATGCGGCGAAAGACGTATCGACGTGACGTCTACGACTGGGCCGAGTCGTTCCTCGAGGCGTTACAACAGACCTGTAAGTAGGGACGTCTCCGGTGGGGACGTCACGGGCCGTGAGGTCGTTACAGTTCGTCGATGAGGTCAGCGACGGAGTTGACGACGCGCGTTGGTTGGTAGGAGTACTGCTCGATCTCGTCACGTTGGGTGACGCCCGAGAGGACGAGGATCGTCTCGACGCCAGCTTCGACGCCAGCGATGATGTCGGTGTCCATACGGTCGCCAATCATCACGGTTGACTTCGAGTGGGCGCCGAGGATGTTGAGCGCGTCCCTGATCATGACGGGGTTGGGTTTACCCACGAAGTAGGGCTTAACGCCCGTCGTACTGTGAATGAGTGCCGCGAGCGCGCCACACCCGGGCAGTAGTCCTTCCGGCGACGTCCCAAAGGTCTCCGGATTGGTCACGACGAACGAGCAGCCCTGGTCGATGAGTCGAATGGCCGTCGTGATCTCGTCAAAGGAGTACTTCCAAGTCTCACCGAGCACTACGTAGTGAGGATTCACCGAGTCTTCGGTGTAGCCGACCTCGTACAGGGCTTCGTGGAGGCTGGCCTCGCCAATGACGAACGCCCGTCCCTTGGGGCGCTGGTCGTGCACGAACTGCGCAATGGCACACGCTGACGTCCAGAGTTGGCTCTCGGCGACGTCGATGCCGAGCGACGCGAGTTTCTCATGCAACTGTCGAGGCGTAAAGAGTGAGTTGTTGGTAAGGACGAGAAATGATCGATCGGTGGCCCGAAGTCGGTCGAGAAACTTGTCGGCACCGGGAACCATGCGACCATCGTTAATCAGGACGCCGTCCATGTCGCAAAGCCAACTAATGGCGGTGCTCACGTTATCCATCTTTCAGTTGAGAACACAAACTCTCTTCAACACCAGCGAAGTATCGCTCGTGACACCCTCTAACTTACCGGCCTTCAACGATGAAATGAGCGTATGGTCGGCATTACTTTTACCCCACTAGTTGCCTTTTCTGAGTGTTCTCGTCGGAAACAGAAAATCCAGTTGTCGCGCGAACCCCGTTTCCAAGGCCGCGCAACAACTGGATGAACTGATAACTACAAACGGAACTACTTAGTCGTGTTGGTGACCACTGCTTGATTGACCTTGGTCGCCGCCGCCGGAACCTTGGCTACCGCCGCCGAATCCTTGGCCGCCACCTGAACCCTGATCACCCTTGTGACCTTGATTCTGGGAGTCGTCGTCAGTCTTGGACGAATTGTCGTGCTTGATCTCCACGGTGACCGCGGTCAGCGTCAGTCCGTCAGTCGAGAGCGTGCCCTCGCCACTGATCTTCGAGCCCACCACGATGTCCGCCAACGTGGCTGGCGCGCCCTTCATGGTGTAGGTCGTCGTTGACGTCACGAGAACGGTGCTGGTCGTGCCCTTATGGCCGGCGATGGTGATCGTGTCGCCACTGATGGCCGTGACCTTGCCTGACAAGTGCGCCAGTTCGATCTCGATGTTCAGTGCCGTCGTCGAGGCCGCTGAGCTCACTTCAATACCGACTGCGGATCCAACAGCCAAGTCCGCGGCGCTCAATGAAACGCCGTCGTCCTTGTACGTGGTGGTCGTCGTGATAGTGAACGTGGTCGGGGTGGTGGAACCCTTAACGAGTACCGTCACCGAGGTTGGCGTGATGGCCGTAACGACGCCCCGCACGCTGCCCATGTTTCCGGCGCTGCCAATTTTGACGGTGAGTGCGTCCAACGTCGTCTTGTTCGTGTCGATGGTTCCTTCAGCAACGAGCTTCGTGCCTACCGTCACGCTCGCCAGTGTTCCCGGGGCGCCTCCGACGGTGTACGTCGTGGCAGTGCCCACCAGAATCGTGCGGCTAAATCCCTGCGGGTCGGTAATGGTGATGGTGTTGCCACTTACTGCCGTAACGGTACCGAAGAGCTCGGCTAGCTCAATGTTCACCGCAGTAGCGATCGTGGGGTCGGTTGACGACGTCTGGACGTTCACGCGGTCTCCGACGACCAGTGAGGTGATCGTTGACGGCAACTTACCTTCGGTGTAGACCGTCGTTCCGTTGAGCGTGAACGTCGTGGTCGTACCGCTCCAAGTCAATACGGTTACCGACGTGGGCGTAACAGCAGTTACGTAGCCGCCAAGACCGAGGTTCGCGTAGTCGAACGATGACATCTTGCCACTCGCGACGTCGCCGTTGTTGCCGTGGTGGTGGTCACCCGACGCCGACGCCAAGCTCGCGCTCCCTACGGTCAAAGTCATTCCGATGGCCAGCGCACTAACCGATCGGCCCACTAATTTCATCTTTTTCGTATGCATAGTGTTCCCTTCGTTGCGTTCGTTCAAGATGTTCTCGAACAATTCCTAGTCTTCCAATAAAGATTGTGAGAATCGTGTGAGACGTCTGTGAGGGGACTTATGAGCGTTGCGAAGAATTGAATTCATCTCACAAAAGATCGGGACCCTTGCTAACTACGCACGCAACGAGTGATCACGAGAGCGCCGTAGTTCGATTGTTGTTACGCCGTTGACGAAGCGACGTAGGGCGCCCGTGCATCGACAACGCGCACGCTCCTTGTCACGTGCAGCGCGGTCCGGCCGACACGTCTCACCATGGGACGCGAACTTCGATCTCTTCACCCAGCATTGGCGTCGCACTGCGGGCTGTCGAGCCGTTGCGCGCCTGAAAAGAGGAGAAATCGCCCCTTCGAATGGCCGATGTTTTTCGTTTCATTTGCCCGTAAAGTGGTGCACGAAATATCTAGCAAGGGGGGCCCCGATGCCTGCACTAACACCCGAGAAGTGGACCGAGCTCGCTCGCTTCGATGCGATTGATAGTGGCGCAGCGACCGAACGATCCGTGAAAACGGTGACGACGGCGCCGCGCGGCCTTGAGGGCGAGGGATTCCCAGTGCGTCGGGCCTTTGCGGGACTCACCATGAAGGATTTGGATCCCTTTGTCCACATGGACCAAATGGGAGAAGTGGACTACGCGCCAGGTGAACCCAAAGGAACACCGTGGCACCCACATCGCGGCTTCGAGACGGTGACGTACATGATTGACGGGACGTTCGAACACCAGGATTCGCACGGCGGCGGCGGTCTCATTAAAAACGGAGCCACGCAGTGGATGACGGCCGGCAAAGGCATTCTGCACATCGAGACCCCGCCAGAAGCTCTTGTCGTGTCCGGAGGCCTGTTCCACGGTATTCAGCTCTGGGTCAATCTTCCAGCGAAGGACAAGATGATCCCGCCGGCGTATCAGGGCCTCGAGGCCGATGACGTGGTGTTCGTGACCTCGCCCGACTCGGAGTCACTCGCTCGGATCATCGCGGGCAACATTGGCGGGCACCGCGGCCCGGGCTCTACGCACACACCCATGGCCATGACGCACGTCTCGGTCTCGCCTGGAGCGCGAATGGATCTGCCGTGGGACCCCTCGTTCAACGCGCTGGTCTACGTGCTCGCCGGAACGGGTTACGTGGGAAGTGAGCGTCGTCCCATCGAGATGGGTCAGCTTGCCGCGTTCGGTCCCGGCGACTATCTCCGTTTCGCCGCTGACGATCGTCAAGACTCGCGGACGGTCAACTTTGAGCTTCTCGTCATCGGCGGGCAACCAATTGGTGAACCCGTTGAGCACTACGGTCCGTTCGTGATGAACACGAGGGCAGAGATCGCGGAAGCGCTTCAGGACTTCGAAGCGGGTCGCCTCGGCGTCATCCCGGCGAACGCGCTGATGCCTCACGTGCCAGATCCCAACCCGGTCAGGGCGGAACACACGGGCATATAGAACGCGACAGCGGCGAGCGAGACGACGAATCTCGTCCGTTTCGCCGCGCAGTTCGAGTTGGGCGAGGGAGTCGTGAATGGGAAGCTTTCTTAGCGACGTTCGCGACATGCTCGTCCCCGTCAAGGGTTCGCCCCACGGACCCTTGACGCCACTACTCGTGGCGATGACGTGCGTGACGGGACTCGTGGACGCGTTCAGCTACCTCGTCTTGGGCCACGTGTTCGTCGCGAACATGACCGGCAACATCCTGTTTTTAGCGTTTGCTCTCGTGGGCGAACACGGTCTTTCGGTCGCGGCGTCGCTTGTCGCCTTAGGCACGTTCTTGATCGGCGCCGCCATGGGCGGCAAGCTGATCGCCACGATGAAGGATCATCGTGGTCGGTTGCTCGCGGTCTCGTCGACCATCCAAGCGGTGTTTCTCGCGGTCGCGGTGGTGTTCGCCGTCGTCAGCACGACACCACTCCACGTCGGTTACCGGTACGCGCTCATCGTCACGCTCGCTTTCGCCATGGGCATCCAAAACGCCGCGTCTCGGAAATTGGCGGTCCCGGATCTGACGACGACGGTGCTGACGCTCACGATCACGGGCATTGGGGCCGATAGCAAGCTCGTGGGCGGCTCCGGCTCGAAGTCGGGGCGTCGGCTCGTAGCCGTCGCGAGCATGTTGCTCGGAGCCCTCGTGGGTGGGGCCCTGGTTCTGCACGTGCGTAGTTTCCTCCCGTTGGTCATCGCTCTGGTCATCGTCGCGGCGGTGGCGGTCTCGATCGCGATCGCGGGTTCGTCGAACCCAGAGTGGACCTGAGCGTGCCTTCGACAGTTGCTGTGCGCCGCACGTGACGCCGCGCTGCGAATCGTCGATTCGTGCTGGACGTACCGTCGTGCGACGCGTGACAGCACGTAGTCTTGTGCCCAAAGAGCACGATTTTCTCTAGTTACGAAGGATGGGTCATGGACGACGGCACAATTTTGAATCGAATCGAGAAACTGTCGAACGAAGAGCAAGAGCTGGAAGAGTCGCACCACGGAAAGCCACTCTCTGCGGAACAGCGCGAGCGACTTCGGATAGTCGAGATCGAATTGGATCAGGCGTACGATCTCTTGCGCCAACGTCGAGCTCGCCGCAGCGCCGGTCAAGATCCCAACGAGGCCGCGGTTCGCTCCGAAGGTGTTGTCGAGAACTATCTGCAGTAGTGAAGATCGTTTCGCCGCGCAATCCTCCACGCGCTACGAGATCTCGATCGAGACCGTCTCCGCTCAAGGGACCTTTGTAGGATCACCTTGTGGATTTAGAGCTACGAGATCGAGCGTTCCTTATCACCGGCGGTAGCGACGGACTCGGACTCGGCCTATCCCAAAGGTTGGTCAGTGAAGGAGCTCGCGTCGCGGTGTGTGGCCGAGAACAAGCGCGACTCGATCGATCACAAGAACTGTTGGGGTCGGATGCTCTCTGCTTTCGTGCCGACGTCACGAAGTCTGACGAGTTGGACGCCTTCATTGACGCCACACTTTCGCGCTTTGGACAACTCGACGGCGCGGTGAACAACGCCGGACGGACGGCCGGCGGCGCGGTGGCCGATTCCGATGACGAAGTGTGGCGTCAGGATTACGAACTCAAGGTCATCGCGGCGCTGCACGTCTCACGTCGAGTGCTGAGTTCCCTCGAGCTAACGGGCGGCGCCCTCATCAACGTACTCGCGATAATGGCCCGCTCCCCGGGCGCGAACTCAACGCCAACGACGGCTTCGAGGTCGGCCGGTCTCGCGCTCACCAAAGCAATGGCGACCGAGGTCGGTCCACTCGGCGTGCGCGTCAACGCGATCCTCATCGGACTCATCGCGTCGGGTCAGTGGGAGCGTCGGGCCGCGGACGCGCACGTGACCTTGGACGAGTACTACGAAAGTATGGCGAAGGGTTCGAAGATTCCCCTTGGTCGAGTTGGACGGACTGAAGAGTTCGCCGATCTAGCCGCGTTTCTCTTGTCACCGCGAGCCAGTTACATCACGGGCGTGGGCATCAGCATCGACGGGGGACTGTCTCCAGTGATCTAGCGCCGTTCGGATTCACGTTCGTCCGATTGACTAATCCGAATGGGGCTCTCGGCTTCGTTGTTGGCCCGGACTCGACATCCACCTCGACGCCGCGACGGCGGATGACAGGGTTCGCGAGACGTGCGTTCGTGCGCCGCGTGGGATTCGAGTCTCCTTACGTGGAACACGCTGACCCGATATCTTAAGGAACACCATGTCGCCGCCGACCGATTCCTTGGCACTTGCCCTCGAACACGTCTCGGTTCGCTTCGAAGGACTGCGCGCCCTCAGCGACGTCTCCTTCACCGTGTCATCGGGTGAAATCGTCGGAATGATCGGGCCCAACGGCGCCGGAAAAACGACCGCGTTCAACGTCGCGTGTGGGTTCATCAAACCCACGGAGGGCCGCGTGCAATTTCCAAATAGGGGCCATTCAAATCTGAGGCCCAACCAACTCGCTCGCGCCGGCGTCGCCCGCACACTCCAAGGAGTTGGTCTGTTCCCACATTGCACGGTGCTGGAAAACGTGATGGCCGGGGGACACGTTCGCGATCACGGCGGATTCATCGCGGGCTTCTTGTCCCTGCCGAGCGGTATCCGCTCTGAACGAGCGCTGCGTCGCGACGCAATGGCGATGCTCGAACGTCTGGGCATCGCCCACGTGGCGGCGAGACTGCCTGCGGCCATTCCTTACGGGGTAGGGAAAAAGGTGTCCGTGGCGCGCGCCTTGATGTGCGAGCCGACGTTGCTCCTTCTCGACGAACCGGCGTCGGGCCTCGACGAGGCCGAGCGTAACGATTTCGCAGCGCTCATCACCGAACTGCGCTCCACGATGGGCGTCTTGCTCGTCGAGCACGACATGGAGTTCGTGATGCCGCTCGTCGACCGTTTGGTGGTCTTGAATTTCGGTCAAGTAATCGCGACGGGCACTCCAGGTGAGGTCCGTGACAACGACGCGGTGATCGCGGCCTACCTCGGAGTCGACGAATGATCGTGGTCGACGATCTGTCCGTCTCCTACGGCGCCGTTCACGCGCTGCGCGACGTCTCGTTTCGAGCAGAGACTGGCATGATCACGGCGGTCCTTGGAGCCAACGGCGCGGGAAAGACGACGCTGCTGCGTACGATCAGCGGTCTCAAAGAACCCTCACGCGGAACGATCACGTTCAACGAGCACGCACTTGGTCGTCAGAAACCAGAAAATATCGCTCGACTCGGCGTGGGTCACGTGCCCGAAGGTCGCGGCGTGATCAGTGAGTTCACGGTCGAAGAGAACTTACGCCTCGGCGCGATGATGGCCAAAGTGAACCTTGCGGAGGGTTTAGAAGAGCAGTACCAACGGTTCCCGGTGCTCGGAGAACGACGTAAGCAACACGCCGCGAAACTCTCGGGAGGCGAGCGCCAGATGCTCGCCATGGCGCGCGCACTCATTGCCCGGCCGACCGTCCTGCTTCTCGACGAGCCGTCACTCGGTCTCGCGCCCCAGGTCACCGCTCAGCTCATGCACACGATCCTCGACCTGTGCTCGTCGATGAGTCTCACGGTGATACTGGTCGAGCAGAACGCGTCGACCGCGCTTCGTATCGCCGATCGCGCCGTCATCCTTTACCTTGGTCGCGTGGTGGCGGACGACGTCGCCCCCACCATCGCCGCCGACGAGGACCTACGCCAGCACTACCTCGGCAAGGTGGAGTAGTGGATCCCTTTCTCACCTCGCGCATCGTCTCGGACATCTTGGGGGGTCTCACCAACGGGGTGATCTACGGATTGGTCGCGCTCAGTCTGGTCCTGGTCTGGCGCTCGACCGGAATCCTCAACTTCGCCCAGGGCGCGATGCCGATGATCGCGACCTACCTCGGCATGGTGGTCTTCGCCCACCGTCTGGGTTACTGGCCTTTAGTGATCGTCTCCATCGTCGCGGGATTCGTCGTTGGCGGGGTGACGGAACGCGTGCTCGTTCGACATCTTTACGGAAAACCTGAGATCAACCCGATCGTGGTGATGGTCGGTTTCTTGATCGTGCTCGAAGGTGTCGCCGCCGCTATCTGGTCGACGACGCCACGAGGAATACCCAATCCGTTCTCTCCTATTGACTGGCAGCTCGGCGGTAAGCCCATCGCGCTCTCTCCGTTCAGCGTCTACGAGATCGTGACCGCACTCGTCGTCATGACCGGCGTTGCCGTGCTCTTTCGATTCACGAAGCTCGGACTGCAGCTTCGGGCTTCGGCGCTCGCGCCAGAGGTCTCACGACTGCTCGGCGTACGGGTGAGTCAGATGCTCACCCTCGGGTGGATTCTTTCGACGGGGGTCGGCACGATTTGCACCGTGCTGGTGGCGTCGAACTTCTTCACGGGCTTGACGCCGCAAGTCATGGATGGGATCTTCGCGTTCGGATTCATCGCGGCCGCGGTCGGTGGTCTCGACAGCCCGGTGGGCGCGATCGCGGCCGGCGTGTCCATGGGCATCGTCCTTCAGTTCGTGGGTGACTTCGTGAACTCGAACGCCATCATCATCACTGCACTTCTCATCCTCATCGTTTCGTTGATGGTCCGCCCCAACGGCCTCTTCACCAAGAGCACGGCGAGGCGCGTCTAGTGGGGTGGCTCGTCGCCCGGCGTCGCCTCGTTCTGGCGATCGGATTGATCGTGGTCGCGGTCGTGATCACGTTGGTCGTTTCTTCGAACGCACGACACGCGGCGGCGCTGATCGTGGCGTTGGCGGTGGCGATCGGCGGCGTCACGACACTCACCATCAGAGGCTTTCGTCCGTCCCACCCCGTTCTCGCGCGCGCGACACTCACGATCGTCGTCCTCGACGCCGCACTCTTCGCCACGTACTTCTTCTCGTCGATCACGAACTTCAACTTGGCGATTGGCGCCGCGATGTCCATCACCCTGTTGGGTCTCTCCTTTCTCACCGGAGCGTCGGGACAGATCTCACTCGGCAACAGCGCGTTCATGGGTGTCGGCGCGCTCACCGTTGCCATCTGGGCCAATCACCACGCCACCACGCCGATGGCCGTCACTCTCCTGATCGCGGTCGTGTGCGGCACGTTCGTCGGGCTGCTCTTAGGGCTCCCGGCGACGCGCCTGCGTGGTCCGTATCTCGCGGGCATGACGCTGGCCTTCGCCGTGGCCTTCACCGCGATCGTCAACTCGTTCACGTCGTGGACGGGTGGTGACGCGGGTCTCCAACTACCCACCGCGGTGACGCCCCCGCACTGGCTGACGAGTTTCTTCAACGCCCAGACGTCGATACTGCGGGTCAACACGATGTGGCTCGCCGACATCACGATCGTCGTCACGGCGGTCGCCTTCTTCTTCATGGCCAACCTCTTCGCCAGCCGGACGGGCCGCGCCATGCGCTTAGTGCGTGACAACGAAGTCGCCGCCGAGCTCGTCGGCGTCTCGCTCCCGCGAGCTCGCGTGATCGCCTTCATGGTCTCGTCGGCCTACGCCGCCCTTGGGGGAGCGCTGTGGACGTTGATCAACAACTCGGTGCAGCCGCCTACCTTCTCGCTCGCGCTCTCCATCACGATCTTGTCGCTCGTCGTGATCGGTGGGATCGGGACCATCTCGGGCGCGCTCATCGGTGGCGTCATCTACGCGTACTCCAACAACGTCATCTCGTGGTTCACCCAGCACACGGGCATCAATCCGCAAGGCAATCTCGCGAGCCAGTTGCCCGGCATCGTCTTTGGTGGTTTGCTCATCGTGACCATGCTCTTCGCGCCCATGGGTATCGCGGGCGCGGCGCACCGCCTTTGGGGTCGACGACGAGTCCGTTCGCCGGAGTGACTTGCATTGACCCCGAGGCGCACCTACGCTCCCCATCAGGATTGACTAAAGGGGGGAATTAGACATGAGTAGGACTCACACGCGCCGTCTCGCGACTACTGGCTCGGCGTTGCTTCTCTGCACGGCACTCGTCATGGCCGGAGGATCGGTCATCACCGCAGGGGCGGCGTCGCACACGCCGGGCGTCACGGCCAAGCAGATAACCATCGGGGCCACCGTGCCGCTGACGGGCATCGCCTCGACGGGCTACAACGAGGTCGCCAAGGCCGCGGACGCCGTCTTCATGTACGTGAACAGTAAGGGTGGCATCAACCACCGCAAGATCAAGTACATCTTGAAGGACGACTGCTACGGCACACCGGGCTTCGGCTGCACGGGTACGCCCAGCACCGTGACCCAGACGCACGCCCTGCTCTCAGTACCGGTCTTTGCCACCGTGGGCTCCCTCGGCACACCAACGCAGGACTCGGTGCGATCACTGTTGAAGTCGAACGGCGTGCCACAGCTCTTCGTCAACTCCGGCTCGAGGGACTGGAACAATCCCACGACCTACCCGGGACTCTTTGGCTGGCAGTCCAGTTACAACGAAGAGAGCAAGATCTTCGCTAAGTACATCAACGCCACGTACGCGGGCGCCAACGTCTGCTTCCTCGGACAGGGTGACGACTTCGGCTCCGACGGCTTGGCCGGCTTGGTGGCCGGCGGCGTCACGCCGAGCGACACCCAGCTCTACAGCGTGGGCGCGTTGGTCGTAACCCAAGGCGCGTCCCTCGCGCCGTACATCGCGCGATTCCAGACCGACAAGTGCACGGTCGTCGTCCTCGACACGATCCCCGGTGCCACGGACGCGGCGCTCGGCGCGGCCTTGCAACTGGGCTACTCGCCTCACTGGGTGATCTCAAGTGTTGGTTCGGACCCGGTGACGGTCTTCGCGCCGTTGGCGGCGAAGGGCCTCACGACTGACCCCGAGGTCGGCGCGGTCTCCTTCAGCTTCTTGCCCACGCCGGGTAGCAGCAGCGCGTGGATCCCTTGGATGCGTAAGGTCCTCACGGCTGACAAGTCGCAGTTCCCGGGCTTTAGCTCGACGACGACGTTGGACGGCAACATGGAGTACGGGATTGGCTGGGGTGTGGCCTTCGTCGAAGCCCTCAAGGCTTCGGGCAAGACGTTCACGCGAGCCAGCTTCCTTAAGACGTTGACGAGCATGACGTTCTCCCAGACACCGTCATTGACGCCACTTCGCTACACGAGCACCGACCATCAGGGCTTGAACGGCGGCTACCTCGTCACCGTGACGAGTTCCACATCAGCCAAGCCGATCGACGGCAAGATCTACACGACGGACAGCACGTCGACCGGCCCCGTCGTCTCAGCGAAGAAGCTGAGTAGCGGGATCCCGTCCTGGCTTAAGTAGACGTCGCGTCGCTGAAGAAGGGTTCCCGTCGAGGAACTCTTCTTCAGCGACGGGCTCGACCGAGGTCGTGCAGCAGTTCAGCGACCTTGGCCGCGACGTCCGACGCGGTGGCGTAGGCGTCGAGACGAGCGCCGGCTCGACCGTGAAGATGAGCGGCCAGTGCCGCAGCCTCCAATGGATGGTGTCCCCGGGCGACGGTCGCAGCGATGAGGCCAGCGAGGACGTCACCGGTGCCCGCGGTCGCGAGCGTCGGCGTTCCCGAGTTCACGACACGAATCGCTCCCGTGGGACTGGCGATCACCGTGACGGGACCCTTCAAGAGGACCGTGCAGCCAGTGGCGTGCGCGAGTTCGCGAACTTCGTCGAATCGGTTGGGTCCGAGCGGACGACCCGTGAGTCGCGCGAACTCGCCTTCGTGCGGCGTGAGTATCCACGAACCGTCGCGCGGCGAGAGTTCGTCGATAAGTGTTCGGTCGAGTCCGTCGGCGTCGAGGACGACGGGACAGTTGACGCCCTCGAGGCGCTCTCGCAGCCACGTCGCGGCCTCAGGCCCGAGACCGGGTCCCGCGATGACTGCTCGAGCGCGGGGGTCAACCACTGTCTCTCTCGTGTGCACGACCTCGGGAGGCAGCTGGACGTAAGCGGCGACGTCACCGCGACTCTCGAGCCGGATCATGGACGCGCCACCCGCGAGGGCGCCGCGAAGCACGAGTTCGGCCGCACCGGGCATGAGCGGCGACCCCACGAGGGCTTGCACGGCGTGGGTCCACTTGTGATCGTCGTGATGTTCGCTGATGAGTCCGGCGAGGTCGCCGTCTTCGACCAAACCGTCGTCGAATCGTGACACGATGCCCAGGCCCGCGAAGTGAAGCTCGCCCATGAAGTGGGCAGAGGGTCCCGTAAGGTGAGCGGGTTTCAGCGCGCCCAACGCGAGCGTGGCGCTGGCGACCATTGGCTCGCCGAGCACCTCGCCGGTGTCCGCGTCCACACCCGAAGGAAGGTCCACGGCGAGGACGAGCGTTTCGGTCGAAACCCTTGGCGCGATGAACGGTCGCGTGCAACCGAGACCGAAGGCGGCGTCGATGACGAGGTCGTAGCCCTGCAGTTGGTCCGGAAGGTGGTCCCACTCGACGAGATCCACCCGAGCGCCGCGAGACGCCAACCACGAGGCGGCGACGCGCCCGTCGGCGCCATTGAGACCGGGACCCGCGACGACGGCGACGCGTTTGGCGTAACACGATCGCAGGAGTCGTTGCGCGAGGAGGGCAACGGAGGTACCGGCAAAGTCGACAAGGGCGTCGACACCGCGTGCGACACCGGCTCTCGCGTCGGCGTCGCGCATGGCGCTACTCGTCAAGATAGGAATCAAGAGTCTTCCGGTGACGGGCGCGTCGAGGAACTCAACGCGGTGTTGGGGTCTGGCGAAGTGCCATCACGCGATGGTATTCGTACGAAGGAGACACGAACGAGCGCGAACTACTCGACGACGCTCGCGCAGTGCAGGCACTTCGAGGCGGCCGCGGGTAGGTCACTCGAGAGACACTCGGGGCACGTCTTGGTGGCGGCCGGTGGGCCAAACACGGAGCTGCCCTGACGGGCCATGTACGAGCGGTAGGGCACGACGAGGATGAAGTACACGACGGCCATGAAGATGACGAAGTAGACGATCGCCGAGATGAAGGAACCCAGGGCGATGAACTGGCCGTTCAGTGTCCAGCCGAGGCCGGGCCCCTTCGAGGTATTTCCCGCCAAGGCGTTGATAAGTGGTGTCACGATGCTGCCCGTGAAGGCATGGATCAGTGTGCTGAAGGCCAGCGCGACGACCAGGCCCACGGCGATGATGATGAGGTCTCCGCGCATGAGGAAATTCTTGAAACCCTTGATCATGGTGCCTCCCGTTCGACGTGTACTTCGACACTATCGAGTGAAGCGTTTTTGGGCGAATGGGTCATCGGGCACTCTCTCCGTCTCGCGTCGTCCGTTCCGCGTCTTGGGCGGAGCGACGCACGCTACGACGCGGGCGTGACGATGCTCGTGATGGTACTGACGATTTCGTGGGCGCTGGCTCCGGGGCCAAAGACCGCCGCGACGCCGAGCGCTTTCAGTTCGTCTAGGTCGCGAGGTGGCACGATGCCACCGAGGACGACGGGGATATCGGAACCGCGATCGCGTAACGCGTCGACGACAAGTGGCGCCAGCGTCATGTGAGCGCCCGACAACATCGAAAGACCCACCACGTCGACGTCCTCTTGGATCGCGGCCGACGCGACCGTTTCGGGGGTCTGAAAGAGTCCGGTGTAGACGACTTCCATCCCCGCGTCGCGCAGCAGGCGTGCGACGACCTTGATGCCGCGATCGTGACCGTCGAGACCGACCTTGGCGACCAGTACGCGCACGCTCACAACGAAGGCACTTCGACGTAGCGTCCAAAGACGCCGACGAGTGCGTTCATCATTTCGCCCACGGTGGCGTAGGTCTTCGCGGCGTCGATGAGCGCGGGCATGAGGTTGACGTCAGGGTCACTTGCTTCGTGGCGCAAGCGCTCGAGCGCCCGGGCCACTTGTTCGTCATCACGATCGTGGCGGACTTTCTCAAGTCGACGAAGTTGCTTTTGCTCATCTTCGTGGGTGATGCGCAACGTCGCCATGTCGTCCTCGTCGTTGCCTTCCAGGAACTGGTTGACGCCAACGATGACGCGTTCGCCAGTGTTGAAGGATCGCTCGAGCTCGTACGCCGAGTCGGCGATACGACCTTGGAACCAGTTCTCCTCGATGCCACGCACGCAGCCTTCGAGCATGGATCCTTCACCCATTTTGCCGATCTGCGCGAAAATGACCTCAGCCTCACGCTCCATCTCGTCCGTCAACTCCTCAATAAACCACGAGCCACCAAGGGGATCGGCGACGTTGGTGACGTTGGTCTCATGGGCGATGATCTGCTGCGTGCGTAGCGCGATCCGCGCGGCCTTCTCTGAGGGGAGGGCGAGTGCCTCGTCCATGGAGTTCGTGTGCAGTGACTGCGTTCCGCCGAGCACGCCAGCGAGTGCTTCGATGGCGGTTCGCGCGATGTTGATCTCGGGCTGTTGCGCGGTCAGCGACACGCCGGCCGTCTGGGTGTGAAAACGCAGCTGCCACGAGCGCTCGTCCGTCGCGCCGTAATGCTCTTTCATCCACTTCGCCCAGATCCTTCGCGCCGCTCGGTACTTGGCGATCTCTTCGAAGAAGTCGATGTGCGCGTTGAAGAAGAATGACAATCGTGGCGCGACGGCGTCAACGTCGAGGCCGGCTTGGCCCGCGAGTTCGACGTACGCGAAGCCGTTCGCGAGCGTGAAGGCGAGTTCCTCCGCGGCCGTCGAGCCAGCTTCTCGGATGTGATAACCCGAGACGGATATCGAGTTCCACTTCGGCATCTCCGCGGCGGTGAAGGCAATCGTGTCGCGAACGAGGCGCATCGATTGACGTGGAGGAAAGACGAACTCCTTTTGCGCCTGGTACTCCTTCAAGATGTCGTTCTGCAGGGTGCCGCCAAGCTGCGCACGAGCAACGCCGGACTCTTCGGCCTGGGCCACGAAGAGGGCCAGCATCACGGCCGCCGGAGAGTTGATCGTCATCGACGTCGTGATCGTGGCGAGGTCGATGCCCTCGAAGAGGTCACGAACGTCGGCGAGGGAGTCAATCGCCACGCCGCAACGTCCCACCTCGCCCAGCGACATCGGGTCATCGGAGTCGAGCCCCAACAGCGTGGGCATGTCGAAGGCCGTCGACAGTCCCGTGCCACCGGACCGGATGATCTCGCGAAAACGGGCGTTGGTGTCCGTCGCCGTGCCGAAGCCCGCGAACATTCGCATGGTCCAGAGCTTCGTGCGGTACATCGAAGAGTGCACGCCGCGGGTGTACGGATAGACCCCGGGGAACTCAGCGTCGCTCGGTCCGTAGACGGGCGCGAGCGGAATGCCCGACATGGTGGTGAAGCGTCCCGGGCGAATCGGCGCGGCGTGAAAAAGTCGGCGCCAACGATCTTGAGCACTTTCTGCAGCCACGTGGTCACCTCCTACGTTGAGAACGCCGTTACGAGCCAGCATAGAGTTCGCCAAACGGTCGATTTCATCGTGATGAAGCTCACGACGTGGTCGGGGACACGCGCACTCGACGCCGAATCGATGTCCGCAGTCCGCGACGCTCTAGGGTTCGTCGAGCGGGCTAGTGGCGCAATCGGAGGTACGTCAGCGCGAGTGCCAGCGCGAACGTGGCCCAGCAGAGTCCCCGAAGGGCGCGCTCATAGGGCGCGAGCATCGACTCACTGGTGATGGGCACCCGCGTTCCGTTGAGGAGTTCTTGGATACCGTCGACCGACGCGGTGCGTCGGCGGATCTCTCTAGCCGGCGTGGAGAGTTCTCGTTGGGTTTGCGAGATGAACGCCGCGAAAGCTGCCGCCAAGAGTGCGGGAACGCTGAGGTTCGCGTGCTGGGCGTAGTACGCGGTGAGCAGCGGGAACGCCCCCCACCCGAGGGCGAAAACCGCGTCGGTGTGGAGGCGGGCGTGAAAGAGTTCGAGGTTGTAGGCCAACGCAATCGTGACGCCCACCACGATGAAGAAAGCGAGATAGGGGCTCACGAGGAAAAGCCCGACGACGCCGATGGCGACGGCGCCACCGAGGCCGAGGCTCGAGGCCACGACCAGTTGCCACGTGGGAATTGAGGTCGACAGGGGCCGACCCTGCAGTTCGTCGAGGGCGTGCGCACCCACGCCGACGGCGAGAAAAAACGCTGCCACCGTGAGGAGCAGTCGAGCGCTGTTCACCGGACCTACGAGACAGCCGCCGATGATGACGAACGAAAGATGCATGATCGTGTACGGCGGGTGCAGGAGCGTCCACCATTCACGCTGCCACCGTCGAGTCAGGACCTTTGGTTGTGCGTAGAACGCGGGTCCGTTCTCCGACGTCTTCTTGGGCGTGAATTTGAAGATGGTCAACGCGTCCTGTAGCCCCAGGTGACGATGCCTCCGCCCACACTCATCGCCCGGTACTCCACGTGCTCGATTCCCGCGTGTTCCCAGGCTCGCAGCAACCAATGCAAGGGATACTTCTTGTAGTGAGAGGAGATGCTCGGCCCGAGAAAGCGTCCGACGTCCCACCAACCCTTTCCGCCTGTGAGATAGCCAGCGACGGGCAAGACAGCGCGGGTGTACAGCCACCACGCCAAACGCCATCCGATTCTCGGAGGGACGCCAAACTCAAGGCTCGCGATCGGTCCGCCGGGCTTCACCACTCGCGCCAGCTCCGACAACGTCGCTTGGGGGTCTTCGACGTAGCGAAGGAGATACGTGAACGTGAGGGCATCGAACGTTGCGTCCGCGAACGGTAACTGCTCGCCGCGACCTAATACGAGCGACACGCGCTCTGCGAATTTCGAGCTTCGAACGTTGGCTTGACCTTCGCGCAGCATCTCTTCGCTGAGATCGAGGCCGACGACTCGAGCGGACGTACGTTTCGCCAGCACTTTGGTGACCGCGCCCGGTCCGCACGCCACGTCCAAGACCAGTTTGGGATCCGATCCGACGACGTGGTCAAGCATCGCAGATCGCCAGCGGCGGTCTTGACCAAAGGAGAGGGACGCGGCGAGAAGGTTGTACCGAGACGGCAACGGAGCGAAAAGTCTCCGCGAAAACTGATTGGGCGTCTTGCGTGAGGCCGCCACGTCGCGATTCCTCGAAGTCACGCGCACCCTTTTCTCAGAATAGTGGTCTGCTCCCACGAGTCGCCAGCGTTCGCGCGATGGTTCGAAGGGTTCATCTCTCCACTCTTTCTTGTGTTGACCTCAGCGTATTCGTGCGAGCGACCCGCACGCTCACCACCGCACTTTCGCGACGCTTTGAGGCCCTGCGCGTGAAGGTCCTTTCGGCGATCGGAAGTGGTGGCGATCTCTTCGGCGTGGTGGAGTCGCGTCTACCGAGCGCTCCGCAACCGGCCATCCAGTGCGGGGTCGATGAGAGAGACCGTAGCGAACTAGTCTGAGGTTGTTTCAAAGGTGAAAGTAGAAAACGCTGAATCTGGTCCCCGTTGGGCGTCTTCGCGTTGCGAGGAGACTCTTCAATGGTGCTGTTGGCGTTGGAGAATAAAGCGCTGAGACCATCGTGTCGGGCGACCCACAATGGGAACTAGCCGACTGGTTGAGATCTTTGCTCTGATGGCGCGTCACGAGCCTGAAAGTCCTCACGGTGTCTCGCTCTGCACCGTCGCGGCAGAAGTCACCGGGTTAAGTGGTGCCGGCATAACACTGTCGTCCGCGGGCGACGAAAAAACGGTGTGGTGTTCCAGCAACAGCATCGCTCAGGAACTTCTAGACCTCGAGTTCATTTTCGGCGAAGGTCCCGGCGACGAGGCGATTCGTAGCGGCGTCGCCAATGAAGAGTTGAACCTCCTTTCTCCAGCGAGTTCACGTTGGCTGCTGTACGCACCAGAGGCGGCAGCAACGGGAGCGCGCGCGGTCTTCGGCTTTCCCGTTCGCATCGGTTCGATTCGATTTGGTGCCCTGAGCCTTTTCCGCGATAAGCCGGGGCCCCTGACGGACGCGCAATCATCGGACGCGTACCTCATGGCGTCAGTTATCGGTCGGGCGATCTTGGCCATGCAGGCGGGCGCGCCCGGAGGAAGCTTGGTGGGCGAGCTCGAAGGTC
>DASZHK010000166.1:0-6604 GCA_035937905.1 Acidimicrobiales bacterium | reverse complement strand
CGTCGCGTGAGGGCTGCCCACCAGAAAGGACCTCGTGCTGTCAACGAGGTCCTGCTCGTGTTGGATCGCGAGTCGAAGCGTCGACGCAATGTCGAGCGACGAAGTAACGAAGTCCTGGTCGTTGTGTTTGTCTTGCGCGTTGGCCACGCCGTAGCCACCGAGGACCGAGCCCATCGTGCCGAGAAGAAATATGGGGGCCGCTATCAGCGCCCACCAGAAGACGGGCTTGGACGATCGACACCGCTTTGTGCTTTCAGGTATCCCCACGTCTTCACTCATGGAGAGTCTCGTGACACATATTTATACGCTTCACTACCAATCGTTTGGTACTAAACAATTGTCCCAACTGATTAGCGACGGGGGGACGACCAGTCCCCAATATTGGACCATTTATTTATAATTCTCGATGAACGCGATGCCACGATTTTCGCGATACGAGGGAGTTTGACCTGTGGTGGCACGTTCCGTGACGGTTCATGACCCGCTCCGGGGGAGTGCGTCGAGTCGAGTTAGCCCAGGTGAATCGCGCGAATGGACGCGGCGCAGAGAAGTCGAGACGAATGAAAGAGGACTAGTACCCCGTCGTACCGTCGATCAACTCACGAATGAGGTCGGCGTGACCACAGTGTCGGGCGTACTCCGTGGTCACGTGCACGTAGATCCAGCGCAGATCGACCGCGCGACCTCGACGGGGCTTCACCGCCATCTCATCGAGTTCGTGACCCTCACTTAGCCCTCTCGACACCTTGACTTCGTGCACGTAGAGGTCCATGACTTCTTCGAGCGCGTGACTGTCGAGATCGTTGAAGTCGGCGTCACGGTCCCCTTCAGTCTTGTAGTACTCGACCGGGTCGTGTCCGGCGAAGGTGGTGTCGAACCAGACCTGTTCGACGAACGTCATGTGGCGCACTATCCCTAAAAGGGAGAGTCGCGACGACGCGACGGGACGCTCTTTGAGCTGGGCGGCGTTGAGTCCGTCGCACTTATGAAGGAGCGTGGCGCGAAAAAAGTCGAGCCACGCGTCGAGTTGGGCCTTCTCCTCACCGGAGGCGGGCACGTTCGGTCGTTCAGGGGCGCTAAAGGTCTCCACGCGCCCACAATAGACACGCGTCCGAAGAGTGGTTAGCACTCGGTAAAATCGAGTGCTAACAAGGAGAACGTATGGCCCGGCGCGTGAAGACCCCATCTCAGCCCAAGAGCAACCTCGACGCACGTAAGGCGACCATCTTGGAGGCCGTCGTCGTTGAGCACATCGACACCGCCCAGCCGGTGGGCTCCTCCTCGGTGGCCCACAACGCCGACCTCGCGGTCTCACCCGCGACCGTGCGCACCGAGATGGTGGCTCTGGAGCGCGAGGGCTACCTGGCCCAGCCCCACACCTCGGCGGGGCGGGTCCCCACCGACAAGGGCTACCGGTACTTCGTGGATCACCTCGAGGCGGGCGTGCTCGAACCGGCGCAACAGCGCCAGATAAAGGAGTTCTTCGCGCACGTGCGCGGCGAGGTGGAAGACGTCCTCGAACAGACCTCGCTCCTGCTCAGCCAACTCACCAGCTACACCTCGGTCGTCGTGGGATCGGGACACTCGCGCGCGACGGTCTTGAGCGTGCAGCTCGTCAACCTCGACGCCCGACACCACCTTCTCGTGACGGTCTTCTCCGACGGCACCGTCACCAAGCACAGCGTGCTCGCCTCCTTCGAAGCGAATCACGTGGAAGTGACCGAAGCGTCGCGTCAACTAAACGCACTCCTCATCGGCACGACGCTCGAAGCGAAGGTGCAGGTGCCCTCACGTGGTGACACCGTTGCGAAACTCGTCCGTGAAGCGGTCTCGGTCTTGCACGCGGAGATGCCCACCATGGAGGGCGAACAGGTCTACATCGGCGGTTCGGCCAAGGTCGCGGACGTCTTCGAAGGCGTGGAGACCGTGCGCAAGGTGCTTGGCATCTTGGAACAAGAGCTCCTCGTCGTCTCGCTGGTCGAGGACATCTTGGATAAGGGCGTGACGGTCGCCATCGGCTCTGAACATGGGTTCGAGCCCCTGTCGTCGTGCGCGGTCATCGTGGCGCCGGTCTCGCTCGACGGCGAGACCATTGGCGCCGTCGGGCTCCTCGGACCGACGAGGATGAAGTATCAAGAACTGATGGCTGCGGCCGAAGCAGTGTCGAAGCACCTGACCACCCACTTTGGCGGAGAGAATGATCGTGGCTAATACCAACCTGTACGAAGTGCTCGAAGTCGACGCGAGTTGTTCGCCCGACGAACTGAAGCAGTCGTACCGACGTCTCGCGCGCAAGTACCACCCCGACACCAACACCGTCGATCCCGCCGCGGAGGCGCACTTCAAAGAGGTCTCCCAGGCCTACGAGATCCTTTCGGACCCGGAACGACGCGCGAACTACGACCGTTTCGGTTCTGACGTCGGCGCAGGCGGGAGCCCCTTTGGTGGGGGCTCGGTGCAGGACATCTTCGACATGTTCTTTGGCGGGATGGGCGGTAACCAGCACGGACGCCGCGGTCCTCAACCCGGCCCGGACGCGGAAGTCACGATCGACATCACGCTCGAGGAGGCGGCGTTCGGTGCGACGCGCGAAGTCACCGTCACGTTGCCCCAGCGCTGTCCGACGTGTGAGGGATCGGGGTGCGCCGAAGGCACGTCACCGGTCACTTGCGAGGAGTGCAGCGGCGCGGGTGAAGTCCGACGGGTGCGCAACTCGATCCTCGGCCAGATGGTGACGTCACAGACCTGCCAGCGGTGTCAGGGCATGGGGTCTCGAATCGAGACGCCATGCGAGACCTGTCGCGGCGACGGCCGACGCCAACAGAGCGTGACCTTGAGCGCGCAGATTCCAGCGGGCGTCGAAGACGGTTCGACGATGCGTCTCGCGGACCGCGGTCCGGCGGGTCCTCGCGGCGGCGCCAACGGACGCCTCTTCGTGCACCTTCGCGTGATGAGCGATCCCCGCTTCGAGCGCCACGGCGACGACCTGCACCACGAGGCCCATATCGCCTTCAGCCAAGCGGTGCTCGGCGCGACCATCAACGTCCCGACCTTGCGCGACGCTCTCTCGATCGACGTCGAGGCGGGTAGCGCCAACGGCACCGTGCACCGTGTCCGCCACGAAGGCGTCGAGCACTTACACGGTCGTGGTCGCGGCGACCTTTATATTCATCTCGTCGTCGACGTGCCGAGCGAGCTCGACGAGGACTCCGAGAACCTCCTGCGCCAGTGGGCCGAGCACCGCAAGGAAGAAGTCAGCGAACCGAGTGGCGGCCTCTTTCGGCGACGCAAGGCGAAGAAGTGAGCCACCTCGAGTGGCCACGTCGCGTGGCCGCCATTGGACAGTTCCACGTTGACGACCTTGCTTCTCCCGAACTCGGTCCCGACGACGACCACCACCTTCGAAAGGTGCTTCGTGTGCGTGAAGGTGAAGAGGTCGTCGTGACCAACGGTCACGGTTCGTGGGCGATCTGTGAGGTGACGTCGCGAGGCGTCAGTCCCGTGACGCACGTGCACCTTGATCCGGCGATTCCAGAGACCACGTTGTACTTGGCACCGTTGAAGGGCGACCGTGCGGAGTGGGCGGTCGCGAAGGCGACCGAGGTCGGCATCTCTCGCGTGGTCCCACTGCTCAGTGAACGCGTGGTCGCGAAGTTCAAGGGCGAGGCGCGCGAGAAGACGCTCGCGCGGTGGCGTCGGATCGCGGACGAGGCGACGGGACAGTGTCGTCGCACGTACGACGTCGTAATCGATGAACCGGTGAAGGTGAAGGACGTGCCCGAGTCGGTGGCGATCGCGGACCTCGGGGCCAAGGGAAATTGGCGGGGCGTGCGGAGTGTGGCGATCGGACCCGAAGGTGGCTGGGCGCCGAACGAGTGGGACGAGGTGCGCCGTCGCGTGGGACTCGGTCCCACGGTGCTCCGAGCAGAGACCGCAGGTGTCGTCGCGGCGTCGCTGCTGGCCTTCCAGGCTGGTGACTGGGGATTTACGTTGGACGGCGCGCAAAATGAGTAATGATGAGAGCACTAGATGAGTGACTGCCTTTTCTGCAAAATAGTCGCCGGGGAGATACCCGCGAAGGTCGTCGCCGAGAGCGACACCTCGCTTGCCTTTCATGACATAGCGCCGCAAGCGCCGGTCCACGTCCTCGTGATCCCCAAACGCCACGTCACCAGCGTCAACGAGGTGACGACGGACCACCGAGGGGTCTTCGACGATCTCATGGAACTCGCGCAACGAGTTGTCACCGACGAAGGCGTTCGCGACAGCGGCTATCGACTCGTCTTCAACGTCGGTGAGGACGGACAACAGACGGTCGCGCACCTTCACCTGCACGTCCTGGGCGGCCGACGGATGCAATGGCCCCCCGGATGACCTCAGAGATCAAGTCCGACGACGCGTTGACCGCCACGACGTACGTGGCGAACACGCACCTGATGGCGGCGCTTCTCGGCGCGCGCGACGAACTCCTTCGCGTCGTCGAACACTCGTTCCCGAAGTCCAAGATTCGCGTCCAAGGCAATCAGATCTCAGTGACCGGTCCTGACGCCGCGACCGTACTGCGACTCTTCGACGAATTGGTCTTGGTGCTTGAGAGTGGTCAAACACTCGACACGACGAAGATCGCGCGAACCATCGACATGGTGGCGGACGACCTTCGCCCCAGTGAAGTGCTTCGTCACGAAGTCGTACGTGGTGCCAAAGGTAAGACGATCCGCCCGTCGACCGCAGGACAGAAGCGCTACACCGACGCGATCGACACCTCGATCATCACCTTCGGCATCGGGCCGGCCGGCACGGGAAAGAGCTACCTCGCCGTCGCGCAGGCCGTGCAGGCGTTGCACCGTCGCCAGGTCCAAAGGATTGTCTTGACGCGCCCCGCCGTCGAAGCGGGGGAGAACCTCGGATTCTTGCCTGGCGACTTGATGGCGAAGGTCGATCCCTACCTGCGTCCCCTCTACGACGCGCTCTACGACATGGTGGGCGCCGAAGGTGCGCAGCGACTCATCGCGAACGGCACCATCGAGGTCGCGCCGCTCGCCTTCATGCGCGGTCGCACCCTCAACGACTCGTTCATCATCCTCGACGAGGCCCAGAACACGACGCCCGAGCAGATGAAGATGTTCTTGACGCGAATCGGATTCAACTCGAAGGCCGTGGTGAACGGTGACGTCACCCAGATCGACCTCAACGGCAAGCGCAGCGGCCTCGTCAACATCGACCAGACGCTCAGCGACGTCGAGGGCATCAGCTTCGTCTACCTCGGCACCAAGGACGTCGTTCGTCACCGTATCGTCGCGGACATCGTCGCGGCGTACGAACGACAATCATGAGTATCGACATCTACGCGGCGGACGAACAACACGACCACGAGATCGATCTCGAGCGTTGGGTGAACCTCGCGCGTGGATCGTTGACCGACGAGGGCGTCCGCGGACTTGCCGAAGTCTCGCTTATCTTCGCCGATGAACCTACGATCGCCGACCTCAACCAGCAGTTCATGGGACACGAAGGTCCGACGGACGTCTTGAGTTTTCCCATTGACGACGAACCCGAGCCCACGGGTCGTGTACCTGACGCCGGGGGCAGTGGACCCGGCGAGCCGCCGCTGGCAGAGATTCCTCAACTCATCGGCGACGTCGTCATCTGTCCGGCTGTCGCCGCGCGCAACGCCGTCGAACACGAAGTCACCTTCGACGACGAAGTGGCCCTTCTCGTCGTGCACGGCGTGTTGCACCTCTTGGGTTGGGATCACGTCATCGACGATGAGGCCGAGCGAATGGAGGCGCGCGAGCGAGAGTTGCTGACTCGCCACTACCGCGCGAGTCCGGCGTGATCGCCGCCGTCTGGCGGGCCGGTGACACGTACCTCACCCTCACCGTCGTGATCTTGTTGATGCTCTCGGGCTTCTTCGCCATGTCCGAGACGTCGTTGACGAGGATGAACAAGGGACGGGCGCGCTCCCTGCGCGATCAGGGTCGCCACGGCGCGAAGGCGCTGGTGTCACTCACCGAATCACCGGAGAAGTTCCTCAACCCTTTGCTCTTGCTGGTGCTCATCTGCCAGCTGGTGTCAGCGACCATGGTCGGTGTCTTGGCGGGCCACCTCTTCGGCGCGGCCGGCGTCTTCGTCGCGACGTTCGGTGAAGTCGTCATCATCTTCGTCGCCTTCGAGGCGATCCCGAAGAACTTCGCCATCCAACACCCCGACGAGGCGGCACTCGTCAGCGCCCCCGTCGTCGGGCGCATCCTTCGATTCTGGCCCGTCCGTTGGATCTCGACGATCCTGCTCTGGGTGGCCGACAAGGTCATAGGTCTTTTCGGCGCCGGCGGCAGGAGCCAACGCATGACCGAGTCCGAGGTCCTCGCGATGGCCGACGTCGCGCACGAGGACGACGCCATCGAATCCGACGAGCGCAACTTCATCCACTCCATCATCGAGTTCGGTGACACCATCGTGCGCGAGGTGATGGTGCCGCGTATCGACATCGTCGACATCAGTGGCACCGCGACGGTTCGTGAGGCCCTCGATCTCTCGATCCTGAGTGGTCGTTCGCGTCGTCGATGTTGAGACGGCCACTGATCTCGACGCCCCCGTCGATCGA
>DASZHK010000165.1:0-2998 GCA_035937905.1 Acidimicrobiales bacterium | reverse complement strand
CAACCGTGGTTCGTCTAGTCGTCGAGACGTGGTTGAACGACGTCCGGCGTCGCACTTCGCAACGTCACGAGTGAGAAGGCAGCCCACACGGCCACGAGGATCAGCCAGATGATGAGTCGGACCCAGGGATGCAGACCCGGGCCGAGATAGTCCGTCGAAGTGGTAAACGATATTGAATTCTTGTTCTGGAGCGGTGCGTAACGCGTCCAACCGGTGAATCCACTCAGGCCCCAGGTCATGGCCCAGACGCCGAAGAAGTACAGCGCAATCCCAGCGCCCACCACGACGACGATCCGTTGCGAGTGATTGAGTGACACGCGATTCATGGAGGAATTCTGTCATAGTCGTGTCGCCGAGGTCACCTGAATTGATCTCCAACGCGAAATCTGGAACGACGTTGCAACTGGGAACTCGATGGCAGTGAGGGGGACATCATCGGCCAAAGTACGTTCTGGTCCAGGGAGTAACTTCTCGGTTATGGACTTCGAACTCTCTAGCGAACTGCGAGAACTTCAACTCAGCGTGCGAAAGCTCGCGCAGGAGAAGATCCGTCCTCGAGCGAGGGAGATCGACTCGTCGGGCGCCTATCCCCAGGACATCTTCGACGAGTTCCAAAAGGCCGACTTGTTGGGCCTCTGCATTCCTGAGGCCTACGGGGGATCGGGCGCGGGCATCATGGGGCTCACCTTGGCCATAGAGGAAGTGACCAAGTACTCCAACGTGCTCGGCCTCATGTTGTTGCTCACGCGTCTTCCGACGGGCCCGATCATGATCGCGGGCAACGAAGAGCAGAAGCAGCGCTACCTCCCGGGAATCGCGAACGGGTCGAAGCGTGCGTCGTTCTGTCTCTCGGAACCGAGCGCCGGATCCGACGTCGCGGGTATGAAGTCGCGCGCGACGGAAGACCCCGACGTCGAGGGTGGATTCATTCTCAACGGCACCAAGTGCTGGATCTCGGGCGGGATGCAGGCCGACTGGTTCGTCGTGTTCGCGAAGATCGGTGATCCGACGATACGCAACCACACGAACATCTGGGGCTTCATCGTCGACGCCGACACGCCAGGTGTATCGAGACCCCGAGTCGACAAGAAGATGGGCGTGAAGGGCATCGACACTGCGGAAATCGTCTTCGACGACGTACACGTCGGCCCTCGCCAGGTGATAGGCGGCGGCTTCGCCATTGCCATGGAGTCACTCAACGCCATGCGGCCCATCGTGGCGGCGCGCGGCCTCGGTCTCGCCGAAGGCGCCCTCATGTACGCCACGAACTACGTGAAGGAACGTGAAGCCTTCGGCAAGACCGTCGCCGAGTTCCAAGGGATTCAGTGGGAGATCGCGAAGTGCGCCACCGAGATCGAAGCCGCGCGCCTCTTGACCTATCGCGCCGCGTGGCTCGCGGATCAGGGCAAGTTCTCGAAGGAGTACGTGCCCATGCTGTCGATGGCGAAGTACCACGCCACCGAGGTCGCCGTGAAGGCTTCGGGACTCGCGGTGCAACTGCTCGGCGCGGCCGGGTACATGGAGGACCACCCGACGGAGCAGTACTACCGAGACGCTCGTCAGCTCACGATCGTCGAAGGCACGAGCCAGATCCAACTCGGCCTCATCGCTCGTGGCGTCCTCGGTCGCGACCTTTGGTGGGACTAGTCACGAGCGCGAAGACGGGCTCACGTACACTGACGCTGTGAGCGGGCCACTGACGGGACTGAAGGTCCTGGAGTTAGCTGGTATCGGCGCGAGTCCCTACGCCTGTATGTTGCTCGCGGACCTCGGCGCGGACGTGTTACGTCTCGAGCGCGGTGACTACGACGCGGCGGCGACGACCACGTGGGACGTTCTCACGCGCTCTCGTCCATCGGTCGCACTCGATTTGAAGAACGACGCCGGACGCGAACTCGTCCTCGAACTTTGCGAGCAAGCCGACGTCTTCATCGAAGGATTTCGTCCGGGCGTCACCGAGCGACTCGGACTCGGACCCGAGGACGTCTGGCAACGCAACAAGCGTCTCGTCTACGGGCGCATGACCGGCTACGGCCAAGAGGGTCCGTTGTCGGCGCGCGCGGGCCACGACATCAACTACGTCGCGGTCTCGGGCGCGCTGTGGCCGCTCGGTCGCGCGGGCGAGCGACCAGTCCCTGCCCTCAATCTCATCGGTGACTTCGGCGGCGGCGCCCTGTTCTTGGTCTTTGGCGTCCTCGCGGCGGTGTTCTCTGCGCAGCGCAGTGGCGAGGGTCAGGTCGTTGACGCGTCCATGGTCGACGGGAGCGCGTCGATGATGGCGATGACCCACTCGTTCATCAACGCCGGGTACTGGAAGGAGGAGCGCGGTGTGAACATCCTCGACAGCGGCGCGCACTTCTACGAGGTGTACGAGACCAGTGACGGTCGATTCGTTTCGGTGGGCGCGATCGAATCCAAGTTCTACGACGAACTACTTCGCGGTCTCGGGCTGGACGCGAACGACCTTCCCGCACAGATGGACCGAACGACGTGGCCCGCAATGAAAGGGCGCCTGGCGGCACTCTTTCGAAAGAAGACCCGTGATGAGTGGACGGAGATATTCTTCGACCGAGACGCGTGCGTGACGCCCGTCCTTTCCCCAACGGAAGCGGCTTCACATCCGTACAACACCGCTCGCGACGTCTTCACGAGCGAGGGAGCGACGCAACCGAATCCAGCGCCACGCTTTTCGAAGACACCGGGCAGCGTCAGTTCACCGCCGCGACCACCGGGATCGGGCACGCGAGCAGGACTGTTGGCGTGGGGCGTGAGTGAAGAACGTCTCGCGACGCTTCGCGCCGCGGGAGCGTTCGGCTAGATATTGACGACCGGGCAGGTCAAGGTGCGGGTGATCCCTGGCACCTTTTGGATGGCGCCCACGATGAACTTGCCGAGGTCGTCGACGCTCTCGGCTTCGCAACGAACGATGACGTCATAGGGGCCCGTCACTTCGAACGACTCAAGCACGCCGGGTACCGCGCGGGTGGCGAGAACTACT
>DASZHK010000164.1:0-6653 GCA_035937905.1 Acidimicrobiales bacterium | reverse complement strand
ATAAGGTCGCTACCTTCACCGAATTTTGCCACGGGCTCCCCTGACACACTTACGCCGTGACCCATCCTACGGGCCAGCGTCGAAAAATCTGGGTACCTAGGCTCGAGACGTTATAACTTCGTCAATCAGGCCGTATTCCACAGCCTCTTCGGCGCTAATAATGAAGTCGCGGTCGGTGTCCTTATTAACGCGCTCGACCGACTGACCGGTGTCGTTGGCGAGCATGGCGTTCAACATGTCCTTCATGCGCAAGATCTCGCGCGCTTGAATCTCGATGTCCGACGCCTGGCCCCCGACGCCACCCCACGGCTGGTGCAACAGCACCCGCGCGTGCGGCAAGGCGTAGCGCTTGCCCTTTGAGCCGGCGCCGAGTAGCACCGCGGCCGCGGACGCGGCCTGGCCGAAGCAGAACGTCGACACGTCGGGCTTGATGTACTTCATCGTGTCGTAGATCGCGAGCAGCCCCGTGATGTCGCCACCGGGTGAGTTGATGTAGAGGTTGATGTCCTTCTCGGGGTCTTCGGACTCGAGAAAGAGCATCTGCGCGCAGACCAAGTTCGCGATCGTGTCGTCGATGGGCGTACCCAGGAAGATGATGCGCTCGCGCAGGAGGCGGCTGTAGAGGTCGTACGCCCTTTCGCCACGGTTCGACGATTCGACGACCGTGGGGACGAGGTAGTTCTGAGCTCGGTAGTTATCGTTCACGTGACTACCTTAGGCGTCGGCATCTTCAGATTGATCAGCCTTCAATAGGGCTCGGTCGATCTCGACGCCCTCGGGATCCACGTAGGTGACGTTGTCGGTCAGCCACCGCGACGCCTTCATCTTGGCGACTTCGGCGCGGAACGTAATGACACGACCGGTGTCACGAAGGTTCGTGCGTAGTAATTCTGGCGTGACGTTCATCGAGGTGGCCGTGGTCTCGAGTTCTTTGTCGATCTCTTCGTCGGTGGGCTCGAGGTCTTCCACCTTTACCAGTGCGCGCAGCGCCAAGTCGACGCGAACGGCGCGCACGGCGTCGGTTCGCAGCGTCTCGAGCAGCTGCTCCGAACTCTGGTTCGTCACCTGCAAGAACGTTTCGAGGTTCAACTTCTGTTGTTCGAGACGGTGGCCAAGGTCGTGAAGACGTTCGTTGGTCTCGTCTTGGATCAACGCGTCAGGCACTTCGTCTTCACTCACGAGGTCACTGAGCGCCATCAAGACGGCGTCGCGCTGGGACATCTGCGCTTCGACGATGCGCATCTTTCGCATCTGACTGAGGATGGCGTCGCGCATCTCTTCTTCGCTTTGCCACTCGGTGTTCTCTTGCACCCACTCGTCACTGAGCTCGGGGAGCTCACGTTCTTGGACTTTCTTGAGCGTCAACTCGTACGTCGCGACGACACCGTTGCCGACGTTGCCGTTGAGCTTCATCTCTTCACCGGACTTCATACCCACGATCAGGTCATCGACACCCTCGGTGATGGTGCCCGATCCAACCGTGTACATGAAGTCGCTCATGTCGAGGGGGTCAGCGTCAGTGGCGATCTGTTGCACGTGCACGTCCATCGTGACGAGGTCGCCCGTGACGATGGGACGATCGACGTCCTGCAGCGTCGCGTCGGTCTCACGAAAGCGGTCGATCTGCGCGTTCACCTCTTGGTCGGTCACGACCGGAGAAGGGATGGTCACGCGAAGCTCGTTCTGACCTCGCAGGTACACCTCAGGGCGAACCTCGACCTCAACTTCGAAGACGAGTTCTCCCTCTTCCTCGCCGGAAGTGATGTTGATGTCGGGTTGGGCGATCGGATCGATCAACGTGTCGGCGACGGCGTGGGCGTAGAAGTCGGGAATGGAATCACGAATCGCCTCACTGCGCAGCACACTCGGGCCGCCGAGGTGGGCCATCAAGACGTTCTTCGGTACCTTGCCCTTGCGAAATCCCTTGATGTTGACCTGTTTGGAGAGCTTGACGGCGGCCGTGTCAATGGCCTTTTCCATCTCGGGTCCGTCGACTTCGACGACCAGCTTGACCCGGTTGTTTTCAAGAGTGGTGGTGGTAGCGCGCATAAGAGATGCCAGCCTACCGGCTCACCATAAATCCTCTAAATCATGATCACGAGGCTCTCGGCGAACGCTCGCGCGAGTGCCTTATCCCCTCGTACGTCTGTCGCCGAAGCACCGAGAAAGGCGTCCGCCGTGACCCGTCCCGCCGCCCGACGCCAGAAGAGCGCGACGGGTGTTGTGATCTCCAAATCGGGCTCTGCGTCGGAACTCTCCAATGCTTTCGCTCGTCCCTCGTCGACGCCGATCAGCAACGTGCGCGCCAGTCGTCCACTGAGATTGATCCGCACCAGCGTCCCCTCACGCGCGTGTGCCTTCTTCCCCAGCACGTAGGGCAGTGCCGCTTCAAAGCGGTTCACCACGATCTCCTCGCCCGGTCCGTGGTCGTCCGCGGGTTCGAGCAACGCGTCGCGAATGTCCTGAAGGTGAATCCAGCTGTCCAGCACCCGAGTTTCTTGGAAACGGTGAAAAGGCCGCTCCCCCTCAGGACTCCAGCCGACCTTCTCCCACGCCTCGTCGTCGAGAGCGCGGAGCCGCTCGAGCGAGCGAGCGGTCGTGACGCGAAACTGGTCCAACATCTCGACGCCGGGCGTCGAACGATACGAGACGATGAAGGCTTCGTTGAGTTCTCCGATGGGGTTCTTTACGTGCGAAGGCCACGCGCCTTCGTGCACGGGGACCGGCTCACCACCAATCATCAGTTCGGTGCCAACGAGGTGGCCGAGAACGTCGCGAACACTCCACCCGGGACACGGGGTCGGCGCATCGTAGTCCTCGGGACTTCGCGATCGTAAGGTCCGATCTATCGACGTCCACGTTTGCTCGAGCGCGTCGGTAATCCACTCGTACGCCATTGTTCTCCTCCGCTTCGCCAAAGCCTACGCAGCCTGATTCGTCGTAGCGTCTTCGAGTCAATGTGTAACGTAGAGACCTCGGGGCGTAGCGCAGCTTGGTTAGCGCGCCTGGTTTGGGACCAGGAGGTCCCCGGTTCGAATCCGGGCGCCCCGACTGATAAGGCTTGACCCACTAGCTGGATTCGGTGGTTCACGCACAAGCGAGTTACTTCTCAATTCGCCATAAGAAATAGAGACGTGTGGCGAGTTGGACGCTCGCGCTGATCGGCAAAGAATTTGCTACCTCAAGCATCTCGGCATGGACAGGTTCGCGCAAGAAAACGTAGTTAAAGTTCTTCGAACGAGCGGAGGTGTCATGAGTGCTTGGGATGAACAGTCAAAGACAATTGCGGCGATCACGTTGTTCGTTGAGGACCTCGCGAAAGCCAAACAGTTCTACGCAGAGGTCTTCAATCTCTCGTTGTACTACGAGGACGAGAACTCTGCAGTTTTCAAATTTGGCGACACGTTGATCAATCTCCTCAAGACCGAGTCGGCCGACGAACTCATCTCGCCGGCGACCATCGCGACATCCGACGCCGGATCACGATTCGTCTTTACCATCGAAGTAAACGACGTTGACGAGACGTGTGAGGTACTGAAAAAACAAGCAGTCGACCTCTTGAATGGCCCAATGGATCGCCCCTGGGGAATCCGCACCGCGAGTTTCAGGGATCCGAGCGGCTACATCTGGGAAATAGCCAAGTAGTACGTCGTCACAAGGTGTCGACCCGACCGCGGCGACTTAGATCCTGCACGCGGGGGTCCCGCCCGGCAATCGGTATCGATAGCGAGCGACTACCCGATAACCCTGACGAGCAATCCACGAGATGGGAGGAGTCAGAAGGAGTCGCCCAATGAGTGACCAGGGGGCGTTGGCAGCCAAAAGCGCGCGCGCCACGGCCCGAGAACCCGATTCCTGGCGATCCATCTCGATCCACCACGCAGCGCTCTTGAGGTCGTCAACGTTCGGTAGAGGTGCCCTGGTCATCTCTGACGTCACGTTTTGCCACGGCACGGCAAGGACGAGGTCGCCCTCGGGCCACTTTCGGCTAATCCAGTTGGCTGTTGTCAAACAGAATCCGCAGTCACCGTCGTAGACGAGCACCGCGCGGCTTTTGTTCACGCGATCACGCTAACGGCGTGTGCGCCAACGCGCGTGGTCTGACGGAACGGCGCGACAAAGTGCCCCCGGCAGGAGTCGAACCCGCAACCTGACGGGTAGAAACCGTCTGCTCTATCCAGTTGAGCTACAGGGGCGTAAATTCAAGCGTAGTGAACGAGTCCGCTTCCCCATGGGCAACCGACAAAGTCACTGTGTAATAATGGCTGGTCTTGGTGGGCGTAGCTCAGTTGGTTAGAGCGCCAGGTTGTGGTCCTGGAGGTCGCGGGTTCGATCCCCGTCGCTCACCCCAAAGATTGTCGTCGTAGCTCAGGTTCCGTAGTCATAATTCGACCCGATACGGCTCGTCCCTTCACGACTAGATTTCGCAGTAGCGGTCCGACCAACGATCGCCACTGGGGGTTGTTATGACTATCGTTCGTGACTCGTTCTACATCAATGGCGAATGGGTGAAGGCCACCTCGACCGACACGCTCGAGGTCACGTCCTCGGGCACCGGTGAGCTCTTCGCTACGGTCCCTGTCGGCACCGTCGACGAGGCCAACCGCGCTGTTGAGGCCGCCGCCGCGGCGTTCGAGGGATGGTCCAACACCAGCCCCAAAGAGCGCGGTGAATTCCTCATGCGGATCTCAGAGAAACTCGCCGAGCGAAGCGACGAGATCGCCCTCGTCATCGCCAACGAAGTCGGCATGCCACTGATGTTGTCGAAGGGCATTCAGTTGGGCCTACCCACGATGACCTTTGCCGACAACGCGCAGCGCGCGATGGATTTCGTGTGGGACGAGGAGGTCGGTAACTCCACGTTGGTTCGTGAACCCGTGGGCGTCGTCGCAGCGATCACACCGTGGAACTACCCCCTTCACCAGATCGCGAACAAGGTGGCCGCGTCCCTGGCGGCCGGTTGCACGATCGTGGTCAAGCCCAGCGAGGTCGCTCCGATCAACGCCTTTCTACTCGCCGACATCATCCACGACATCGGACTGCCCAAAGGTGTCTTCAACATGGTCACTGGCCTCGGACCCGTCGTGGGCGAAGCGTTGGTGGTGCACCCAAAGACCGACATGGTCTCCTTTACGGGGTCCACTCGCGCGGGCAAGCGTGTCATGCAACTCGCTGCGGAGAAAGTAATGCGCGTCTCGCTCGAGCTCGGTGGAAAATCCGCCAACATCATTCTCGACGACGCCGACTTGGCAAAAGCCGTCAGCGACGGCGTCTTCAAGTGTTACCTGAACTCCGGACAGACGTGCTCGGCACTCACGAGAATGGTCGTGCCTCGTTCTCTGTTGAGTGAGGTCGAAGACATCGCGGTCGCGACTGCCGCGGGCTTCATGCCAGACGACCCGATTACCGGATCGAGTCTGCTGGGGCCGCTCGTGAGCGCAGCACAACAGCAGCGCGTGCGCGACTATATAACTAAGGGCGTCGACGAAGGCGCGCGACTCATCACTGGTGGCGTCACGCCACCGGAGGGACTAGAAAAGGGCTACTTCGTTGCGCCGACCATCTTCTCTGACGTGCGAAACGACATGACGATCGCGCAAGAGGAGATCTTCGGCCCCGTACTCTCGATCATTCCGTACGACACCGAAGAAGAAGCAATCGCGATTGCCAACGACTCAACCTACGGTCTCGCCGGCGGTGTGTGGGCCGGAAGTGACGAAAAGGCTTTCGAAGTTGCGCGCAAGATCCGCACTGGACAAGTGGAGATCAACGGAGGCGCTTTCAACGTCGTCGCTCCCTTCGGCGGCTACAAGCAGTCGGGTGTCGGACGTGAACTCGGCAAGTACGGCTTCGAGGAATTCCTCGAAGTGAAAGCCATCCAACACAACTAGCCACCAAAGTCCCGACGTTGCGGCGGTATAGACTCGTCACGCGCCGGTAGCTCAATTGGCAGAGCATTTGACTCTTAATCAACAGGTTCCGGGTTCAAGTCCCGGCCGGCGCACTGATTGACCAGGTAATATAGGTGTAAGTGGAGTGGAATTCTGAAGTCCATCCCTAAGATATCCCTAACGTTTCGTTGAATCAAATAGGGTGTTCTTTTGTGAGCGGAACCATGCGTGAGAAGGCCCCTGGCGTGTGGGAGGTCAGATTCATGTCTGGCATCGACCCCGTCACAAACAAATATCGACAGCTCAGCAAGACGGTGCACGGTAACAAAACCCAGGCTCGCCAGGCCCTAAACAGGTACGTAGTCGATGCTCAAGATGGTCGATATGACAGCACCTCGTCAACGTTTGGCGAGCTTGTTGTTAAGTGGCTGGAGCTCAAGAAAGACGACCTAAGTCCTACAACTCTCCGCACCTATCGCAACCTTCTCAAAAAGCACATACTGCCGGCACTTGAGAAACGTCCGGTCAACGCTATTAAGACTTCCGATCTTGACTCGCTTTACCAGAGCCTCATCAAGGTCCCCCTCTCGCCTGCATCCGTCCGCCAGATTCACGCGATCATTCGCCGTGCCTTTCGCCAAGCGATGATGTGGGGGTGGGTTGCCGCCAACCCCGCGACCAACGCCACTCCCCCACGATTGAAGAAGCCGAAGCTATCGCCGCCCAGTGCCGACCAGGTCGACGAGATACTTCGTGTCGCCG
>DASZHK010000163.1:0-22048 GCA_035937905.1 Acidimicrobiales bacterium | reverse complement strand
GCCAGGGAGTTCTCGCTCTTCTTCGCGCCCAACATCAACAGCTACAAACGATTCGTCGAAGGTTCCTTCGCTCCCACCGCGCTGCTGTGGGGACTCGACAATCGGACGTGCTCGTTTCGCGTCGTAGGACACGGCTCGTCGATTCGCGTTGAGTGTCGTATCCCGGGCGGCGACGTCAACCCCTATCTGGCCGTCGCGGCGCTCGTCGCTGCAGGGCTCCGTGGCGTCGAGGAATCACTTCCTTTGCCAGACGCGTTCGTCGGTAACGCGTACGCGGCTGACGCGCCACGCGTACCCACCACCCTGCACGAAGCCGTGGACCTCTTCGACCACAGCGCGGCCGCCCGCGAGGCCTTCTCCGACGAGGTCGTCGACCACTACGCGCACGCCGCGCGCGTCGAAGTTGCCGCCTTTAACGCGGCCGTCACCGACTGGGAACGCTACCGAGGATTCGAACGACTATGAGCACCGACTTTCGCGTCATCAACCCTGCGACCGAACAAGGGATCGCGTCCGTCACGGCCCACGACCTCGACGAGACCAACCGCGCCATCGAGCGCGCGTCGTCGGCCGCGCCCGCATGGGCGAAGGTCACGCCCGTTGACCGCGCCCGACTCCTTCGTCGCTTCGCCGACGTCGTGGACGCCCACGTCGAAGAACTCGCCCAGCTCGAGGTCGCGAACGCCGGACACACAATCTCGAACGCTCGTTGGGAGGCGGGCAACGTTCGCGACGTCCTCATGTACTACTCCGGGGCGCCCGAACGGCACTCGGGACGACAGATCCCGGTCGCCGGTGGTGTCGACATCACGTTCTACGAGCCACTCGGCGTTGTGGGCATTATCGTGCCGTGGAACTTCCCTATGCCCATCGCCGGCTGGGGTCTCGCACCCGCGCTCGCCGCAGGTAACACGGTGGTCCTCAAACCCGCGACGCTCACGCCACTCACCGCACTTCGACTCGGTGAACTGGCGCTCGAGGCCGGCATCCCCGACGGCGTGTTCCAGGTCGTCACCGGGGACGGCGCCATGGTCGGCAATCGTTTCGTCACGCATCCGGCGATTCGCAAGGTCTGTTTCACCGGCTCGAACGTCGTGGGACGACGCATCATGGAGGGCTGCGCCGAGCAGGTGAAGCGCGTGACGTTGGAACTCGGTGGCAAGAGCGCGAACATCATCTTCGCCGACGCCGACCTCGAGAAGGCCGCCGCCAGCGCGCCCTACGCCGTCTTCGACAACGCCGGCCAGGACTGTTGCGCCCGCTCACGTCTCCTCGTTGAAGCGACGGTGTACGACCGGTTCATGGAACTCTTCGAGCCCGCAGTGAAAGCCGTAAAGGTCCTCGATCCCTCGCAGGACTCAAGTGAGATGGGACCCCTCATCACGGCCTCGCAACGCGACACCGTGCGCGAGTACGTCACCGAGTCCGAGGTCGCCTTTCGAGGGAGCGCGCCCGAGGGACCGGGTTACTGGATGGCGCCGACGGTGCTCGAGACGAGCGACACGTCGAGTCGCGCGTTCCAAGAAGAGATCTTCGGTCCTGTCGTCTCGGTCGTGCGCTTCAGCGACGAGGCGCAGGCGATCGCCATCGCGAACGAGAGTCCTTACGGCCTCTCGGGTTCGATCTGGAGTCGCGACATCGGTCGAGCACTTCGCGTAGCCCAGGGCGTCGAGACCGGTGCGTTGTCGGTGAACTCGAACTCTTCGGTTCGCTACTCGACGCCCTTTGGTGGTTTTAAGCAGTCAGGTCTGGGTCGAGAACTCGGACCCGACGCGTTGCTCGGATTTAGTGAAGAGAAAAATGTGTTTATTTCAACGGAGGATAATTAATGGGACGTCTTGACGACAAAGTCGCGATCATCACGGGCGCCGCGAGCGGGATTGGACGGGCGACAGCTCTTCGCTTCGCCGCCGAGGGCGCGAAGGTCGTCGTTGCCGACGTGGCCGAGTTCGAAGGCTCGGCGCTCGCCAACGAGATCGGCGGCACGTTCGTGCGGGTCAACGTAGCTGAGGAGGAGAGCGTCAAAGAGATGTACGCGAAGGTCGTCGAGACGTACGGCGGCGTCGACATCCTCTTCAACAACGCGGGCATCTCCCCAGCCGACGACGACTCCATCCTCACGACCGAGCTCGACGCGTGGAAGCGCGTGCAAGACGTGAACCTCACGTCGGTCTACCTGTGTTGCAAGTACGGCATTCCCCTCCTGCTCGAGCGCGGAGGCGGCTCGATCATCAACACGGCGTCCTTCGTGGCCGTGCTGGGTTCCGCGACGTCACAGATCTCGTACACCGCGTCGAAGGGTGGCGTCCTATCGATGTCGCGCGAGCTTGGTGTTCAGTTCGCTCGTCAGGGAATCCGCGTCAACGCACTCTGCCCCGGACCCGTCAACACGCCACTCCTCCAAGAGCTCTTCGCGAAGGACCCCGAGCGCGCAGCTCGGCGTCTCATCCACGTGCCCGCGGGTCGTTTCGCCGAGCCCGAGGAGATCGCGAGCGCCGTGCTCTTTCTCGCGAGTGACGACTCCTCGTTCGTCAACGCTTCGACGTTCCTCGTCGACGGCGGGATCCACGGCGCGTACGTCACGCCGCTGTAGAAACGTCGTCGTTAGTCGTCGACTCTCACTTGTGAGTGAGCGCTTTGGGGATGAAGTACTCGCTCAAGTACTTCTCTCCTTCATCACAGAGGATCGTCACAATGTTCGACGAGGCGGGAAGCTCGTCGCGCAGACGTCGCGCCGCGACCATGTTGGCGCCCGAGCTCGGACCGACGAGGAGACCGTGCTCGCGCGCGAGCCGACGCATCTCGAAGACTGCGTCGTCACTGTGCACGGCCATCACCCGGTCGACGAGCGACTGGTGTCGTTGGTAGATCGTCGGGATGAAGCCGTCAGCGATGCCCTCAATTCGGTGCAGTCCCGTGTCGCCGCACTGGATCGTGCAGGACTCGCTCGGCTCCAGAGCTACGACCAACACCTCGGGGTTCACGTCGCGAAACGCCTGACCCACGCCGATCAACGTGCCGCCCGTGCCGACGCCCATGACGAACGCGTCCGGCGTGCTGTCGTCAGGCAGTTGACCAAGGATCTCGGGGCCGAGCCACGTGCGGTTCTCCTCGACGTTCCACTCCGACTCGAACTGGTGAGGCGCGAAATAGCCGGGTTGATCACCGAGTCGACTGGCTTCGTCGAGCGCTTCGTTGACGTGAAAGGTGCCCACGCGCAACATCTCCGCGCCGAAGGCCAGTGAGATCGCGGCGCGCTCGGGGCTCAGCCCCTCAGGCATGACGACGAGCATCTTGTAGCCGAGGACGGCCGCGACCATGCTCATCGCGTTGCCGGTGTTACCGCTCGACGCTTCGACGATGGTGTCACCGGGTTGCAACAGACCTTCGCGCTCGGCCCGTTCGATGATGTAGCGAGCCATGCGCGCCTTGATCGAGCCCGACGGATTGAGGTACTCGAGCTTGACGAAGACGCCGTCGACTTGGATGAGCGGAGTGGATCCGATGGCCTCGAGCACCGTTGCTCCCGGCGAATAGTTAGACACCATTCGGGTCTCCTCTCGTAGGAATTCCCACCCAACACTACGTCGGCACCTCGACGGCACTTCTCTGCGTTCGGATGAACCCGTGGACCTACGAAACGAGGAAGTTGGTGAACTGCCAGGGATCGTCGACATCGAGTTCACGCCCGGCCCATCGATCGAACCAGTCGGTTCGCGTCGACACCGGGTCCCAGTCAACGGGTCCTGACCAGAGAGATCCGACGTAGGGCATGGCGACGTCGAGCACTTCGCGCCACGGCAGTTCGTCGGGCACGCGCACACCCTCGCGCGGCGAGGTGAGTAACCACTGCACCGCGCCGAGGATCGACGCCGCGACTTGTATCGTCGTCGCGCTCTGGTGTGGCGCGACGGCCCGGGCCTCTTCAATGGTCGTCTGCATTCCGGTCCACCACGACTTGTACGGATGACCCATGACGAGGACCCCGAGTTCGTCACGACCCGAGACGATCTCGTCGTTCATGATGCGCTGACGCTCGGGGTAGGCGTAGTCGTTACCTTCGAGTTCGACGAAGCTCGCCCACGCGACGTCCGACGGGCAGTACGCGTAGTGGACGGTGGGACGATAGATCGCGGTGTCGCCCTCCCACACGGTGAGGTGGTCACAGATGGTAAACGCTTCGCCGTGGCGAATCACCATGCCGACGATGGGACCCGACGCCACCGTCGAACGCACCAACGTCTTGTGCGCCATTTGGGCAAAACAGATTTGATTACGAGGACCTTCACCATCGTGCGTTCGACCGAGTGCCGGCAGCGTCTTCTCGTGCGTCCCCCAGCCCATCTCGGCCGGCGCGACGCCTTCTTCGTAGAAGCCGTCCACACTCCACGTGTTCACGAACTCTCCGACTTCTTTCGGTCGGTCCGAGATTTGGGTGTCGCGCTCGGCCACGTGGATGGCTTTCACTTCGAGCAACATGGCCAGCACGTTGAAACGTTGCGCCGCGAGGGACTCCTTGATGGCGTCGTGCTTCTCCGCGAGAAGACCGTCGCGCAACACGGTTTCAGCGATTTCACTAAGTGCTTGCTTCGTGAAATGGCTGACGAGTCCGGGATTGGCGCCGTGTTCGACGACGGCGGAGGGGCCGTCGTTCGAGCCCCAGCGGGCGATCTGTCGGCGTAGCGCCATGTGACGCCAGTAGAGCGTTCGTTCTTGAGGCGACGCGCTCGCGGGGTCGTCGTACGGGAACCAGACTTCGACAGAGGTGTTGAGGTAGCGAACCTTTCTGTCTCGACACCAGTCGAGCAGTTCGGTCAAGCCGATGTTCCACGCGAGGTCGATGAGGAGGTCCCCGTCACCAACGAGTTCATCGAGCGTGGCGTCGAGGTTCTCGGGATTGATCTCGAACTGTCGGTAGTTGACCCCTCGCTCGAGGGAAGAAGCGATTCGATCGCGGTTGTCACGGCTTTCCAGCACGGTGACCGTGGTCGGATCGAGATTGAAGTGATCAAGAAGGAGGGGAAGCAGGCACTGAGCCACTGATCCACACCCGAGAATGACGACACGACCTGGCGCTACGAATTCGCTCAATTAGGACCTCACGTCTGTTCAAAGTGGCGATTTAGCCACGAGCGAGCCTACCGTCTCTCGAGCGTGCACCCGTTTCGTCGAGGCCTGCTCGTGACGTGATCGCGTCGATCTCGCTACGAAACGGTCATGCCACCGTCAACCGCGACGTTGGCACCGGTCATCGCCGACGACGCTGACGAACACAGCCACACGATCGCCGCGGCAATCTCAGTTGGTTCCAGTAGTCGCCCGATCGGTTGCTGCGCGGCGAACACTTCGACACTCTCGAGGTCGTAGACCTTCGCCGACGCCTCCAAGATTGCGGTACGCGTCGACCCAGGACTCACGATGTTCGCCGTCACGCCGTAGGGCGCGAGGTCCATCGCGACGCCCCGAATCAGTCCCACCACCGCGTGCTTGGCCGCGCTGTAGGACGCGAGGTGCAACAGACCGGTACTGCCGGCGGCCGACGCCACCGCGACGATACGACCGTGCGCGTCTTTGCCGTTCGAGATCAGTTTCGGTGCCGCGGCCTCAATGAGCCGGCGAGTCCCGAGGACGTTCACCGACCACACGGCGTCCCAGGCGGCGTCGCTGACCTCCCAAAGCGGTCCGCCCGCGCCCAACACGCCCGCGCACGCGACGACCGCGTCGAGGCGTCCGAAGTGACGTGTCGCGGTCTCCACCGCGAGTTGCATATCGGTCGCACTGCGGACGTCGCCGACGAGTCCAAGGACCGACTCGCCGTGACGCGCGACCACCGCGTCGAGGTCGGCGCGTGTAGCCATCGCGTAGGGGACCTCGGCCAGGTCACGGCAACGGTCGACGGCCACGACTCGATAGTTCTCGTTCACGAGCGCGTCCACCGTGGCGGCCCCGATGCCGCGCGCGGCGCCGGTGACGATCGCGACGCGACTCACGAACCGAGCTTTCGAAAGAAGTCATTCGGCGCGAGGACGTCCGTTCGATCCAACTCCTTGACGTCGGACTTGCCGAGGCCCATGAGCGCTGAGTCAATGCCACCTCGCAACACGTCGAGGACGTTCTCGACACCGCCTTGGCCGGCTGCGGCGAGCCCCCAGAGGTACGCTCGTCCGATCATCACGGCGTTCGCGCCGAGTGCCAGTGCCTTGACGACGTCGCTTCCTCGTCGAACGCCGCCGTCGAGCAGCACTTCGATCTGATCGCCCACGGCGTCGACGACGCTCGGCAACGCGCGAAGGGGCGCCGGCGTGCCGTCGAGGTTGTTGCCCCCGTGATTGGAGACGGAGAGTGCACTCGCGCCTAAGTCCACGACACGCTTCGCGTCGTCGACACGACTCACGCCCTTCACCATGAACGGGCCCGTCCACTGCTCACGTAGCCACGCGACGTCCGACCAGCTCGGTAAGGCACTCTGCATCCACTCGTAGTAGGCACCAAAGAACGTGGGCGGTGCCTCACCGGGTGCGGCCATGTTCGGCGTCGTGAGATTCGGCATCTGACCAGTTTTCGCGAACGACCAGAGCCAACGGGGTCGTGCGAGCACTTCCGGCGCCAACTTCACGACGGCTTTCAGGTCGATCTTGTCGGGAATCCAAGGACTGCCCCAGTCGCGGCCGTTGGCGAACGACCAGTCAAGCGTGAGGATGATCCCCTTCGCGCCCGCGTCCTTCGCGCGTTCGAGGCGCTGGACCATAGTGTCGCGGTTCCCGGACCAATACATCTGGAAGAGGACTTGTTCGTTCACCGCGCAGACCTCTTCGACGGAGCGACTCGCGAACGAACTGAGTCCCATCGCCACGCCGCGATTCGCCGCCGCCCGTGCGACGGCGACTTCGCCTTCCGGGTGGACGGCCTGCACGCCAGTGGGCGAGATGATCACCGGCATCGACACGGATTGACCCATGACCGTCGTCGCCATCGAGCGTTCGTTGGAGAGCCCGGCGACGTGCGGCGCGAATCCCAACTGATCGAACGACGCCAAGTTGTCGCTCGAGGAAAGCCCTTTTTCGGAACCCGCGACGAGGGCGGCGTAGACCGATTTGGGAAGGCGCTTCTCGGCGCGACGTTGCGCGATCGCCACGGTCTCGAACCACGAACTTGCCATCTATCCCCCGTTGCCGCTCAACGCGAGACTACCTGAGGCGTTTCGCGACCCTTCTCCCTAACGCGAGGAAAGTGTGACGGAAACGCGATTCGAGTGATCGGGTGACGAGCGAGGTCGAATCGATACGTGCTTCGCCGCGAGGGCCGCTTCGCCGTGTCCAAAGACGCACTCGGGGTCGGGATCGGACATCTCGAGACCGGTGAAGAACTTCGCCGCCATGCACCCGCCTCGGCACGCGTCGAACGAACCACACGACGCGCACGCGCCGGGGTTACCCGGTTCACGCAGGGTCCGAAAGAGATCGCTGTCTGTCCATACCGCGGCGAAGCCTGCGTCACGGACGTTGCCAGCGAGGAACTCATCGTGGATGACAAAGGGGCACGCGTAGACGTCACCCACCGGATCGATGAGACAGACGACGCGCCCGGCGCCACAGAGATTGAGGCCATCGAGAGGACTGCCGAACGCCGAGAGATGAAAGAACGAGTCGCCCGTCAAGACGTTCGGTCGCGCGAGGAGCCACTGGTAAAGACCGCGATTCTGTTCGAGGGTCGGGTGGAGTTCGTTCCACACTTCGACGCCCCGGCCCGAGGGACGAAGCCGCGTCAATCGCAGTTCGGCGCCGTAGGACTGCGCGAGCGTCTCGAAGTCGTCGAGCTGCTCGACACTCTCCTTGGTCATCACGACCGAGATCTTGAACTGACCGAAGTTGGCGTCGCGCAGATTGTCCATCGCTCGACGGGCGGCGTCGTAGCTTCCAAGACCGCGTATCCGATCACTCGTCGACGCGTCGGCGCCATCGATCGAGATCTGGACGTCGAGGTAGTCGATCCCGGCCAATCTCTTCGCGGCGTTCGCGTCAATTCTCGTCCCGTTCGTCGAAAATTTGACGCCGACGTGCTTGTTGACCGCGTGTTCGACCAGTTCGAAGAAGTCTCGTCGAATCATCGGTTCCCCGCCACCGACGTTGACGTAGAAGATCTGCATCGCCGCGATCTCGTCGATGAGTGCTTTGGCCTCTGTTGTCGTGAGTTCTCTCGGATCACGCCGTCCCGACGAAGAGAGACAGTGCGTGCAGGCGAGATTGCACGCGTACGTGAGCTCCCACGTGAGACAGATTGGCGCCGCGAGTCCCCGCTCGAATCGATTACGAAGGGTCGATTCAGCGCCCACTGATCAGCGCTGACTTCTCGAGCGTGGCGAGCGCAGCGACGTAGCGATCGTGTTGGTCGGGAGCGACGAGAGCCGTAATCGCGTCGTTAGCGCACGTGAAGTCGCCCAGACGTCGAACGACGTCAACGAGTTCGCGCGACTTCAAGAAGACGAGACGGCGATTGACGTGGTGGTAGGCCAACGCCCCGAACTCTTCGTCGCGCAGCGACACCCTGTCACTGAGCTGCCAGTACTGCGACGCGTCGAAGGCGTCCTTCTCGGTGAGTGACACGGCTTAGTAGACGCCGCAGAGTCCGTCGATGGAGACTTCCTCCACCAACAACTCCTCAACCTCTTCGATCTCGTCGGTCGACTCTTCTTTGATCAGCGTCTCTGGTGTCACGGTTTCTCCTTGAACGCTTCCATTCTGTCCGCTGTGACAACCCGTCCGAGCCCAAGCATGAAAGACTCCCAGCGTGAGCACTCATTTGCCACAAGCGGTTTCGCCCGTCGAGGCCCCTATTGCCGAAGGCACTCGGGTGTCGATGGACGACCAGGCAACGTTCATCGACCGCGAGCTCGTCAGCGGTGGGAGTCCGTGGCGCCTCCTTCGCTTGGCGGGAGCGTCGCGCGCGGTGGCGCAGCGTTGGCAACACGGTGGCGTCGTGGGTGTGGGCGAAGGACGCTTCGCTCGAACCCTGGTGCAACAGGGGCTACTGCAACCTCACTTCACGAGGGAGCTCAACGTCGACGAGATCGACGTCATTGTTCCCGTGTTCAATGATGACGACTCACTCGAAACGCTTCTCCGCGTCGTGTCGGGTTTTAACGTCACGATCGTCGACGACGGCTCCCTCGACCCCCGCGTGGCGGCCACGATGGCCACGAAGTTCGAGGCTGCGCTCGTTCGCTTGCACGTGAACGAAGGGCCTTCGCACGCTCGTAACGCCGCGGTGCTCGCCACGTCGCGACCGCTGCTGTGGTTCATCGATACGGACGTGTCGATGGAGAACGCCACCGACGTCGCTCGGTGTCTTAACGGCGCGTTCGGCGATCCCCTCGTCGCGGCCGCGGCACCCCGCGTTCAAGGTCCCCCAGGAACGTCGGCACGAGAGAAGTTCGAGCAGCACTTCAGTCCGCTCGACATGGGTGAACGCGGCGGCCTCGTCGTACCGGGCGGTCCCGTCGGGTACGTGCCGAGTGCGTGTTTGATGGTGCGAAGGTCGGCGTTCGGCGAAGGCTTTGACGAGGCGCTGCGTGTAGGTGAAGACGTGGACTTCGTGTGGCGACTGCACGACCAAGGTTGGCTCGTCCGCTACGTGGCGGAGGTCGTCGTCACGCACCGCGCGCGAGCGTCGTGGCGCGACTGGTGGCTGCAGCGCCAACGCTACGGAGCGTCGAGTGGCGAACTCGCGAAACGTCACGGTGTCCGCCTCGCGCCCCTACGCAGCGACCCGTGGACGCTCCTCGCGTGGTTCTCCGTTCTCGCGGGGCAACCGGCAATCGGCGGACGCGTCATTCGAGCTGCGCGTAACCACGCGCGAGCAAAGAATTTCGAGACGACCGACGATCCTCGCGACGTCGCGAACCAAGTGGTCGCGCGAAACATGATTCGAGCCGGTGGCCCACTCGCGCGCGGCGTCGTTCGAACGTTTGGTGGCGCACTTCTCTTGGCGGCACTTCATCCACGACTGCGGACCCGCGCGCTCATCCTCTTCACCCTCGGGACCTCGTGGCGATGGCGTCATCAGCGCCCGCACGTCACCGACGTCCCTCTCAGCGTGGCCGACGACCTTGCCTACGGAGTGGGCGTTGTCCAGGGCGCCTGGCAAACCAAGTCCCTTCGCTCACTCACGCCTCAGGTAACGAAATCGTCGATGGGATTTCGAGAGGTTTTGGGCATACCGAGCGCGACGTCGAATTTGAGGGTGTCGAGTATCGACAATTGATGCCACTCTCGCAAGATGGTCCTTTGGTCCTTACCGTGAGTACCGATGAGGAAATGGAAAGAGCATTGAGTCATCTGTAGGCCTCGCAGGGAACCTCCCGGCAAGAGTTCATCCGAAGGGCCGTCCTCGATCGCTACGCGCGAAGCCAGCATCGTGAGCTCGTCGCTTCCTCTACGGCTGAGACGGTGGACCGCTGGGGTGACGTTACCGAGCGACTCTCTCAGACCTGAATGAATTGGGACTTCTGAACCTGTTCTCGAACAACTAGTGACGGGACATCTGCCACTGCAAGCTCTCGAGGACCCCAGCCCACTCGTCGCTGATGACCGAGAACATCGCCGTGTCTCGAAACAGTCCCTCTTCCCCCGAAACCATGGAAGGTTGGAAGCTTCGAAGTACGCCCTCGTACGTCGCGCCAATGCGCAAAATTGCAGCCCGTGAGCGCTCGTTGCGCGCGTCTGTCTTGAGGTCGACTCTCGCGACCTTGAGGGTCGTGAAGGCGTACTCCAGAAGCAGCAACTTCGCCTCCGTGTTGATGCCCGATCGTTGCATGGACCCCGAAAGCCACGTACCGCCGATCTCAACGGCGAACGGCGGGGACTTTGGGGAGTCTCGACGAATCGTCATGAATCGGGTGGCGCCCACGACAGTGTCGCTCTCGACGTCGACTTGAACGAAGGGAATGGCCTCGTCACGTTCCCACTGTTCAAGGAGATCGCCGACGTACAGCGTCATGTCGTCAATCGATTGGGGAATGTAGGTGTAAAGGTACGTGGAACGGTCTTCGTTGGCAGCTTCAAGTAGCCCCTTGACGTGTTCACTCGTCATCGGTTCGAGGCGCACGAATTGACCAACCAGCGTTGGAATCTCATACGACGCGGGCACCTCGACATCCTCCCACGTCGACTTCGTTGGAAAGAGCCATTACCCCCAATTGCTCCGGGATTGGCCACGCGGCGTTGCTGTCGTCGAGGACGACGGAGTCATTGACGACGCGGATTCGACGATGACTTCACGTCAATGGCGTCTCACCTCACGCGGTGATCGCTCAACAGTTAATCGTCAGCGCCGCGGTAGTAGCAGTACATCTTCTCCGCGTCGACGCGGTAGTACGTCGGCGTCTCTTCGACGAAGTCGGCGAATCCCGCACCGAAGAGCGGCACGAACGTCGCGATGAGTGCGTCCTTGAACTGAGCCATGTCGTCGCGATGGTGATCCACCACCGTCGCGACACCGTGAACGGTGACGGCGAACTCCGCCCGTGGAACGTACGAGCCACTGACACGGGGATCACGATTGATGTGGCGTCGTCTCACCGCGTCTTCACCGGTTGAAAAGTAGAAGTGACCTCGATAGAAGATCGCGTCGACCGGCGACACCAATGGTTGGCCCGCTGACGAGACGGTGGCGAGCGATAGCAGGCAGTAACCGTCCAGTTCCGCCGCGAGAGCTCGGGCGTGCAGGCGCCGCTCAGGGCCGATGATGCTGAGTAGGTGGCTTCCAGCGCGTTCGTACGTGACGTCGAGCAACTGCTGCAGTTCTTCGTAGTCTGATTGACTTTCGTACACGCAGACATCCTTCGCAAGTTAAGGCACACGTCGTCACGACGGGACCTACGGTACTCGGAGATTTCGCCGAATGCCGCCCGAAAGGGGTGGTGAAGGCGCGAGGAGAGTTACGAGTGCTGAACTTCAGCGAGAGGTAAATATGCCGCGGCCCACACGCTGAGTTCGTGCATTGCCGGCAACAGCGCGGAGCCAGCGGGTGCGAGGGTGTAGTTCACCGACACGGGAGGTCCGGGCTGTACGTCGCGAAGAATGAGACCTGCGACTTGGAGGTCGCTCAATCGTTCGGAAAGGACGGAGTCACTGATTCCCTCGACGCGCCGACGAAGATCAGCGAAACCGACGGGGCCATTGGCCAACGTTCCGAGAATTACACCGCTCCAGCGTTTCCCGAGGAATTGGAACGCGCGCGCTAGCGCTTCGTCGCACGCTGACGCTGCTTTAGCGCAGGATTCGCTTGACATTGCCCGGGATCCGGCCTTGTTGCCGACTGTGGAATTCACTCCGCCCAGGCTACCATCAACTTTCCGAAAATAAGCGGCTTCTTATCTAGAAGCGACATGTATAGTAGGAGTCCCCCTCGATTTAGGAGCCCCAATGTCACTGTTTCGACTCGATGCCAGTATCCGCCAAGAAGGCTCCGTCAGCCGAGAAATCGCCGACATCGTCGAGGGTGCTTGGCGCGAGGGTCGACCTGACGCGCCGGTAACCCGCCGTTCCGTGGGGATTAATCCGTTGCCCTCGACTGCCTGGCCGCACGCCGTGTCCGCCTTGTACGTCAGCGAAGATGATCGAAACCCCGAGCAGCGCGAGGCCGCAGCCCTCGCCGCCACACTCGCCGACGAACTCCTCGATGCCGAGGCGCTCCTCTTCGCCATCCCGCTCTACAACTTTGGTGTCTCCCAACACTTCAAGGCCTGGGTTGACGTTGTCATGACCGAACCGCGCATCTCGGGCGCAGCGCCAGAGCGTCTGCTGGCAGGAAAGCCCGCGGTCCTCGTTGTCGTTCGAGGCGGCGCGTACAGCCCCGGAACACCTCGCGAGGGCTGGGATCACGCCTCCGGTTGGTACCGCCGAATTCTTGACGACGTGTGGGGTCTCGACCTCAAGGTGGTCGAGACTGAATTCACGCTCGCTGGCGTGAACCCCGCTCTCGACCAATTCATTGAGCTCGCCAAAGAGTTGCGCAAGAACGCGGAAGTACTCGCGTCTGAACACGGGCGCTTCCTCGCCGGCGTCGGCGTTCAGCAGTAGCGCCGAGACTAGACTGAACATCAACAGAGGTTGTGTCGAGTTCAGTTCGACGTCACGAGCCAACGAGACAGGACCACGACTGGTTCCTCCTTGTAGGAAACTCGCTCATAGAAACTGACGGCGGCATCGTTCTCGCGTCGGACCATCAGTTGGATCTTCGCCGCGCCCTTCGTCCGTAGCCAGTCCTCCGCGGCGGTCATGAGGAGTCGACCAAGACCCTCACGTTGGCGTGGTGCCGTCACCGCGAGGTAGTAGACCCAACCTCGATGGCCGTCGAAGCCGACCATGACCGTTCCGATGATCTCGCTGTCGACACGCAGTCCCAAGACGACCGACGTCGAACCTTGAACAGCTCGCTCAAAGTCGGCCTCGGGGTCGTTCCACGGACGCGTGAGACCGACTTCCTCCCACAGTGACGTGACGGCGACTCTATCGACGCTGCTCATTTCTTCTACCTTCATTGGCCAATGGTAGGAGACGCGCACGCGTTTCGAACTCGATCAAGAACCCACATCTACGTTCGGCACCAACGCGCCGTACGCGAACAACGCGCACGCCGACCAGTGACGCCATCGTCAAAACTCCAATACAAAAATGTCGCAAATCGCTAAGGCCGTTACAGAACAGCGGAGAGTACGTTGAAGAGATGGTGAGTACGCAGCGTCGTATGGCGCAAAAGTGGATCGTCTTTGGTTACTCGGCAATGTTCGTGGGCACCGTGACGGGGGTGGTGTGGCAACTTACAAACCAGTACTTCCAACAGGGTTGGCGAGTGGATGAGAACACTCTTACGGCAGTGTTCGCTTCGTTCGCCGCCTTGATCGCGTGGTGGTTCCTGTCACGAATCGTTGCCGACAAGCCGGACCAGATCTCGCTGATTCGACGGGCATTCTTGGGGCTCTCGCTCCAGGCGTTTCTTTTTTCGGCCAACACCGTGATCTATCTCGTCAGCTATCCAAACTTCTCGTTGCAGAGTGGGGCCACCTGGGGCTACGGCGTTGGCACGATTTCAACGATGATTGGCTTTTTCATGATGGCCAAGAGTTATCCTTCCGTGCCCAATACCACTGACCACGTCGTGCCCGCAGATACGTAGTCCGGGGTTGACAGGCGCGACTCTCTAGAAGCGAACGACGCCTCGAACGTTCTTACCCGAAGCCAAATCGTCGTAGCCCTGTTGCACGTTGTCAACTGTGTACTCCTGGGTGACGAGGTCGTCGACGTGCAGTTTTCCCTCGTGGTGCAGGCGCAACAGTCGAGGAACCTGCAAACGAGGCGCTTCAGATCCAAAAATCGTCCCTCGCAGCTCTTGGTTCATCATTGAGAACATGAAGAGGTCGAGATCCACCTTTCGCTGAAGATACGGCGCAATAGAGACGGACACCATGACGCCGCCCTTCGCCGTGATCGAGCGAGCTTGTTCGAGTAGTTCCCCAGTAAGCACGCCCACGGTGATGATGACCACGTCACAGTTCTTGCCCATCGTGAGGTCGGGGAGTATCGAAAACTGCGCGTCCATTGCCGTGGTACATCCGTGGGTGGCACCGATCTTGAGTGCGCGGTCCACTTTGGATTGATTCGTGTCGATCGCGATGACTGCCCGCGCGCCTGCGTGCACTGCGCCCTGAACCGCGCCGGATCCCACGCCACCGCAACCAATCACGGCGACCGTGTCGCCGGGCTTCGTGCCACCGCGATTCACGGCGGCGCCAAAGCCGGTGGAGATGCCGCACGAGATCAACGCGGCCGCGCGCAAGTCGTACCAGGGCTCGATACGAATGAGTGAGGCCTCGTGCACGACGATGTACTCCGAGAACGTACCGAGTTGGCACGCACGATTGAGAAAGTCGTCACCCAAATGGTGACGCCAGGTGCCGTCAGAGATCATGGGACCAACCAAGGTGTGTGCCCCAAGGTCGCAGATGTAGGCCCGACCCGACACGCAGTACTCGCACCGACCGCACGAGGGCACGAACGAGGTCGCGACGTGGTCACCGGGGGCGAGCGAGGTGACGTTCGCACCGACTGACTCTACGACGCCCGATCCCTCGTGGCCTCCGACAATGGGGTACATCGACTTGCGGCCAGTGAGCATCTCGATGACGTCGTCACTCGGTGCCATGTCACCGGTACGAAGGTGCTCATCGGAGTGACACATGCCGGCGAAGGACATCTTGACCTTTACTTCATTCGCGTGCGGCTCGTCGATGTCGATGGTCTCGGCGTGCCAAGGCCCGTTTAGCTCAGTGACGATTGAGGCCTTTACTTGCATACATCCCCCCGAGAAGTACCGTGACGATTTGCCGTCGAACGTACTCTAGTGAGTGACGAGAAAACTCGAAAGTTACATTCGTTCGGGCGCGTCGATGCCCAAGACGGCCAGTCCCAACTGCAGTGTCCGAGCGGTGAGATCACAGAGCGCCAGGCGCTCTTCGCGTAGCGCACCTTCGGCCGAAAGCACGGGACAGGCGTCGTAGAACGAGGTGAATCGCTGGGCGACGTCGAAGAGGTACGTGCACAGTCGATGCGGCTGAAGACTCGCGAGTGACGACGCGAACGCCTCGGGTAGCGCCAGCAGGCCGAGTGCCAACTCCCGTTCAGCTTTCGCTTCAAGGGCAAAGTGCGCGTCTTCTGGTTGCCACGCTTCGCCGAGTCGGCGAAAAATCGAACGGAGACGCGCGTGCGCGTACTGAAGATAGGGTCCGGTATCACCCTCGAAGGCGATCATTCGATCGAGGTCGAAGACGTAATCGTGCTGACGCTCGGTGGAGAGGTCGGCGTACTTGATCGCCGCGCGCGCGATCTGCTCGGCGAGATGGAACTTGGCGTCGCCGTCGAGTTCGGTGCCCCGGTCGTCGAGGATGACGTAGGCGCGCTCGATTGCTTCGTCGACGAGTCGGACGAGCTTGACGGTCTCGCCACCGCGCGATTTGAACATCTTGTGATCCGGTCCGAGCACGTTGCCAAAGACCACCTGCTCACAGCGAACCGTGTCGGGAAGCCAGTGAGCGAGACGCGCGACCGCGAAGACCATCTCCAGGTGTTGGGCCTGGGGAGCACCCACGACGTACAAGAGCTCGTCACCGTGCAGCGTCGTCACTCGATCGCGCAACGCGGCGAGGTCGCTCGCCGCGTAGCCGAAGCCGTCATCACTCTTTCGAACTATCAGGGGCAGCGGTTCACCCTCGCGGTTTTGAAAGCCCGGCGGAAAGACGCACAGCGCGCCCTCGCTCTCCACGAGCAGGCCCAAGGCGTCAAGGTCGTGGACGACGCCTTCGAGCAACGAGTCGTACGCGGACTCGCCGACGACGTCGTCGGGCGTGAGCGTGACGTCGAGCTTGGTGTAGACCTCGCTGAAGTACGCGATCGATTGACTGACCAAAATGTGCCAGAGCCGAAGTGTCTCGGCGTCGCCGCTCTGTAGAGCTACGACGCGCGCACGACTGCGATCCTTGAACGCGTCGTCGGCGTCAAACTTCACGCGCGCTTCTCTGTAGAAACCGTCGAGGTCGCCAATGGACAGCGCGGCGGCGGCCTGATCCTCGCCCAAGTCGAGGAGATGCTCGATCAACATCCCAAAGGGGGTACCCCAGTCGCCGACGTGATTGCGCGCGATGACGTCATGGCCGGCGAATCGGTTCATGCGGGCGAGCGCGTCACCGATCACCGTGGAGCGTAAGTGCCCGACGTGCATCTCTTTGGCCACGTTGGGCGCCGAATAGTCGACAATCACCCGTTTTGGGCTCGCTGCTGACACGACGCCCAGTCTCGGATCGAGCGACAGTGCGCGAAGCTGTTCATCGAGAAACGACGAGCGGAGCGTGAGGTTCAAGAATCCCGGACCAGCGATCTCGACGTCCGCGACGTCGTCGAGTTGCGCGGCGGCGAGGATCTCTGCCGCCACGTCTCGCGGCGCCCTCTGGAGTCGTTTCGCGAGTGCCATCACGCCATTGGCCTGGTAGTCCCCTCGATCAGATGTTCGAAGCACCGGGTCAGCACCCTTCTCCACGGCGTCAAAGGCCAATTGGAGTCGGTGGCGTAGCGTTTCGTAGGTGGACGTCACGATTCCAAGTCTCGCACTTGGCGCGGTCTCACTTCGCGCCTGCGTCGTCAAAGGCGTTCGCTCTCGCGACGCCTGACTCGTTGCCGGCACCCCCGGCACCGAAGCCCGACGCGAGCGACCTCTGGGTGGAATCGCTTCAAAGAAAACGCGGCAGAATGGGGATATGACCTCTTCCTTGAACTCCTTCAACTCGAAGAGCGCCCTTGACGTCGAAGGCCGCTCGCTCAACTACTTTTCACTCCAGGCTGACGGCCTAAAGGATTTCGGTGTTGAGCGTCTGCCGTACTCCATCAAAGTGTTACTCGAGAACCTGTTGCGTCAAGAAGACGGTGTCAAAGTCACGGCGAGCGACATCGAAGCACTCGCGAGATGGGCCGACACCCCCTCCGCGCACGGCGAAGCGGCCGGCGACGACGCTCGCGAGATCGCCTTCACGCCAGCGCGCGTCTTGATGCAAGACCTCACCGGCGTACCGGCTGTCGTCGACCTCGCGGCGATGCGCGACGCCATCATCGCGCTCGGTGGCGAAGCCAAGCGAATCAATCCGCTCGTCCCCGTCGAGCTCGTCATCGACCACTCCGTCATCCTCGAACGGACCGGCACCGCGTCGAGTTACGACGAGAACGTGGCGATCGAATACGAACGCAACGCTGAGCGCTACACGTTCTTGAAGTGGGCCCAGAGTTCCTTCCAACAGTTTCGCGTCGTGCCTCCGGGCATGGGTATCTGCCATCAAGTAAACCTTGAACACCTCGCCAAGGTCGTCTTCGAACTCGAGGGCGTTGCGTACCTCGACACCGTCGTCGGCACCGACTCGCACACCACCATGGTCAATGGGCTCGGCGTCCTCGGCTGGGGCGTGGGTGGCATCGAAGCCGAAGCGAGCATGCTCGGTCAGCCCGCGTCAATGCTCATCCCACCCGTGGTCGGACTTCGCCTCGTGGGCGCGACACGCGAAGGCGTCACCGCGACCGACGTCGTCCTCACCATCACGCAACTCCTACGTCGCCAAGGCGTCGTGGGGAAGTTCGTCGAAGCGTACGGACCGGGCGTCAAGTCGCTCTCGCTCGAGACGCGTGCCACGATTGGCAACATGTCGCCCGAGTACGGCGCGACGTGCACGATCTTTCCCATCGACCAAGTCACGCTCGACTACCTCGCCTTCACCGGTCGTCCCGCGGCGCAGCTCGCGCTCGTCGAGGCCTACGCGAAGGCCCAGGGCATCTGGCACCACGAACACGCGCCCGAGCCGGTGTACTCCGAAACTGTCGAACTCGACTTGGCGTCCGTCGAGCCCAGCTTGGCGGGACCGAAGCGTCCCCAGGATCGTGTCTCGCTCTCGGGCGCACGCGGCGCGTTCCTCGACGCGCTCGGTCGTGAGCCCATCGAAGTTCGCGGCGTCGAGGCAGCCGAGCTCTTACGTGACGGCGCCGTCACCGTCGCCGCGATCACGTCGTGTACCAACACCTCGAATCCCGCGGTCCTCGTCGCGGCCGGACTCGTCGCCAAACGAGCGGTCGAGCGTGGACTGACCGTGAAGCCTTGGGTGAAGACGTCGCTGGCCCCCGGAAGTCGCGTCGTCACCGACTACCTCGAACGCGCGCAACTCATCGAACCGCTCGACACCCTAGGTTTCTACCTCGCGGGCTACGGCTGCACGACGTGCATAGGGAATACCGGACCCCTCCTCGCTGGCGTCTCGGAAGCCGTGAACGAACACGACCTCTCCGTAGTGTCGGTGCTGTCGGGAAACCGCAACTTCGAAGGCCGCATCCACCCCGACGTCAAGCAGAACTACCTCGCGAGCCCTCCCCTCGTCGTCGCCTACGCCTTGGCTGGCACCATCGACATCGATCTCTCGAGTGAGCCCCTCGGTGTCGACCCCGAGGGCACGCCGGTCTTTTTGAGCGACCTCTGGCCCACTGACGCCGACGTCGCCGCCGCGGTGCGCGCGTCCATCACGCCCGAGATGTTCAAGACCCGTTACGCCAGCGCCTTCGGCGGCGACGACCGCTGGCAGGCCGTGCCGACGACCAACGAGGAGACGTATCGCTGGGACCAGAAGTCGACCTACGTGAAGCTCCCCCCGTACTTCGAGGGACTGACGATGGAGCCCGGCGTCGTGGAGGACGTTCTGAACGCTCGAGTCCTCGCGAAGCTCGGTGACTCCGTGACGACCGACCACATCTCGCCCGCGGGCAATATTCGAGCGAACGGTCCGGCCGGACGCTACTTGATCGACGCCGGCGTGAGTCCCCAAGACTTCAACAGCTACGGCACCCGCCGTGGCAATCACCAGGTCATGATGCGCGGCACGTTCGCCAACATTCGTCTTCGCAATTTGATGGCGCCGGGCACCGAAGGGGGCGTGACCATCAAGTTGCCCGAGGGCACGCCGATGTCGATCTTCGACGCCGCGATGGCGTACGCGGACGAGGGCACGCCGCTCGTCATTCTCGGTGGCAAAGAGTACGGAAGCGGTTCGAGTCGAGATTGGGCAGCCAAGGGCACGAAACTCCTCGGCGTTCGCGCCGTGCTCGTCGAGAGCTTCGAGCGCATCCACCGATCGAACCTCGTTGGTATGGGCGTCCTCCCGCTCCAGTTCCTGCCTGGGGAGAGTTCGGCCACGCACGAGCTCGACGGCACCGAGATCTTTTCCATCACGGGTCTGGCGCCGCTCAACCAGGGTGAGACCGTTCCTCGAGTGACCGTCAACGTCGCGCGCGCGAACGGTGAGACCGACAACTTCGAAGTGCGCCTTCGCATCGACACACCAACGGAAGCGGAGTACTACCGTCACGGCGGGGTACTCAACTTCGTCTTACGTCAACTGGCGTCGGCGTAACGTCACGAAGGTCTGAGACCTGGCTGGCGTCAGCCGGGTAGGTGAATCTCGCTCTTGTAGACCCGGCACAGTGCGGCGCGTTGGTTCGCGTCGATGTCGGCGTCGGGCTTCGTGTCGGGGATGCGACCCTCACCCGCGTCGTTGTCGTGTGACGCTGGGAGCAAGGTGTACGCCTTACCTGCGGCCTTGATCAACTCCTGGGTCGTGCACGTGGCGCTCGGCGCAGCGTGTGAGCATCCAGCGAGAGAGAGTGAGGCGGCGAAGAGAAGGAGTACCGGCACAACGGCCACGAACTTCCAACGACGATCCGGTTGGTGACGCACGACTACATCCTTCTTCTCTTTAGAAGTGAACGAATCTCACTTCCCGACACCCCCAATCACCTTCCAGCGTAAAGGCATTGCGGACGGCGATGACGGGATCGCGTTCTCTCAGGCGCCTGACGACGCGTCACGTGGCGCCGAGGGCGGGCGACGACGCGGCCTCGACCGCGGCGTTCACGTTGTCGAAAAGTCCGAGGTCACGAAGGGTTTTGTCGGACGAGTCCGCGAGATGTTTCTTCAGTTGATCGTTCACTCTGGCTAGCGAGATAGACACTTCGTCCTTGGTGAGATCCCCCACGACTTGGCCGAGCATCGTAAGACCCGTGAAGTCAATGTCGGAGATCGCGACCGCGTCGATCACGACGTGTTTGGTCGCTGGATACTTCGCCATGAGTTGGTGGAGCTCGCGCCGGAATACTCCCGCGTTCGCGAAGAACAGTTCGTTGTCGAACAGGACGGTGAGGGCGTGATCGACGGTCTCGACGCCCTTCTCACGAAGTGGCTCCCAACTCGTCGTCCCTTCGCGACGTCCCATCTCGATCATGTGCGGACGAGCCGATCGCCAGGTTTGATCGAGGATCGCGAGCCCCACCGCGACCGCGAGACCTTGCTCCACGCCGATCAGAATCACCCCGAGTGCCGAGATCACGGCGAAAAGGAACTCCACGCGGCTCACGCGCCAGATCTTGATGAGTTGTCCGACCTTGATGAGCCGGGCGGCGACGAAGAATAAGACGCCGGCAAGAGCGGCGAGGGGAATGTTATGCGCGAAATGCGCGAGTGGCGAAAGAGCGATCGCCAGCACCGCCGCCGTGAGACCGACGAGCTTGGTGCGTCCGCCAGCGACCCGCGCCACCGTTGTTCGTGCCGGCGACGCGTTGACAGGAAACGCCCCGACGAGGCCAGCCGCCACGTTCGCGAGACCGACGCCCACGAAATCTCGACTGATGTTGGACGCGACACCGAGTTCATCGGACGAGGTTCGCGTCGTCGCGGACGTTTGACTGAGGATGACGATCACGAGCGTGACGACGGTCGTCAGCACGACGCCCCACTGACTTGGTGTCAACCAGTGCAGGCGCCACGTGGGGAGCTGGGCGCGCACGGCGCCGAGTTCATTGACGCCGTGACGACTGAGCGACAGGGTCACCGAGAGAATCGTCGCGACGCCAATGGCACCAAGCGCCCACGGCAATCGTGCGCTGATCTTCTCGCCGACGACCAAGACGATGAACGTCCCGAACGCGAGCGCCATCGACCACCCACTGACGTGATTGAGCAGATTCGAAATGGAGTTGAGTCGCTGCAGGACCGAGGTACCGCTGGAGGCGACGCCCAACGCACTCGGTAGTTGGTGCACGATGATGATGACACCGATTCCGGCAAGGAATCCCGTCACGATCGGGAGCGACAGAAAGTCGGCAATCCAACCAAGACGCAAGAGCCCGACGCCGAACACGACCAGTCCGGTGACGACGGCCGTGACCGCGACGAGTTCGAAGTACAGGGTGGTCGATAGGGGCGCGAGTCGTAGGAGGACCACGGCGAAGAGTGGCGCGATGGTCGAATCGGCACCGACCGACATGATGGGGTTCGAGCCAACGACAACGAAGACGATCGTCGCGGTGATGAACGCGATCAACGCGACGTAGGCCGGTACGCCCGCGAGTCGAGACGTGGCGAGTTGTTCGGGGACGGCGATGGCGAGCAGAGTCACGCCAGCGAGACACTGCCCGGG
>DASZHK010000162.1:0-2683 GCA_035937905.1 Acidimicrobiales bacterium | reverse complement strand
CGACGACGTGATCATGGACAAGACCGGTCAGTCACCCCTCGCGACCCACGAGGGCTTTTTGAACACGACCTGTCCGATCTGTGGCAAGCCCGCGCGTCGTGAAACCGACACGATGGACACGTTCACCGACTCCTCGTGGTACTACTTGCGCTTCACGGACCCCTTCACGCCAGGTAAGGCCTTCGACCCCGCGGAGGCCGCGAAGTGGTTACCGGTCGACCAGTACATCGGCGGCATCGAACACGCGATCCTTCACCTCATGTACGTGCGTTTCTACTTGAAGGCGCTCGACGACATCGGCTTCTCGCCGGGACTCCCTCGCGAACCCTTCCAGCGACTCTTCACCCAAGGCATGATTCGACTCTCGGGTTCGAAGATGTCGAAGTCCAAGGGCAATCTCATCGCCCCGGAGGAGTACTACGAGACGGTGGGCGCCGACGGTCTGCGACTCTTCCATCTCTTCGCGGGCGCGCCGGGCGACGATCTCGACTGGACCGATCAGACCAATGAAGTCATCGAAGGTTGCGGTCGATTTATCGACCGGTTCTACCGTCTCTGGCACCACGACGACGTGAACTTTCACGACGTCGCGGACGAATCGGACCACGCCGTGCGCCAGGCGACACACCGCACCATCGCGCGCGTGACCAATGACCTCAATCGGTGGAGTTACAACACTGCGGTGGCCGCGATCATGGAGCTCTACAACACCGCCTCACGGGCCGCACGCAGTCCCGAGGGCATCGAACGCTCAACGCTCGACGAAGCGCTCGACACCTTGGCGCTGTTGCTCGCGCCGATGACGCCGCACGTTACGGCGGAGCTTTGGGAAGAGCGTTACCCTGACCGTCCGAGCGTGCACACGTTGCCCTGGCCGGTCGCCGATCCGTCATTGGTGGCCGAAGCGTCCGTCGTCATGGTCGTCGAAGTCAACGGCAAGGTGAAAGCTCGACTCTCCGTGGCACCCGCGATCAGTGAAGACGACGCGTCCGCGGCGGCACTCGCCGATTCCGACGTCACCGCGGCGATGAACGGCGCAACGCCCAAGCGCGTGATCGCTCGACCGCCGCGGTTGGTCAACATCATCATCTGATGAGCCCTCCTTCTTCATCAAAGTCCGCAACGCAGGTCACGATTGAGCCACCGCAGTTCGACCGACCCGAAGTCGAGATCCGCGCGTCCGTGAAGAGAAAGAAGACCGGCACCGCCCACTGGTCGGGTAGTCGTATCGTCGTGCAGATTCCCGCACGAGTCCGAGGCCGTGAACGCCGGGTCTTCGTCGACGAACTGGTGGAACGCCTGCTCACGCAGCGTCCACAGAACGCCGGGGGAGACGCCGCGCTCGAAGAGCGTGCTCACGTGCTCGCGGACACCTACAACGATTCGATCGTGCCGGCGTCCGTTCGCTGGGTCACGAACCAGCAAGCGCGGTGGGCGTCGTGTTCACCCGCCTCGCGCGAAATTCGCGTCTCGAGTCGACTTCGTCAGTGCCCCGAGTGGGTCATCGACGCCGTGTTGGTGCACGAACTCGCGCACCTCCAAGAAGCCGACCATTCAGCGAAGTTCTACGAGATCGCCAATCGTCATCCCCGCCAGAACGACAGTGAGCTGTACCTCGACGGCTACGCCCTCGGACTGGGACTGCGCATCGAAGAAGGCGACGTCGACGTCACCACGAACGACGTTCCTTAGTTCGCTTCGCCACGCAGGAAGCGTTCGAGTTCGGCCGCCAGTTCATCACCACTCGGAAGTTCTTCGCCGAGTGACGTTCCTTCGCTCTCGTCGGCCGCAGCCTCGAGTCGAGCGACCATCGATGAGTGTTCCGGGTTGTTGGTGACGAGTTCATCGACGCGTTGACGGGCTTCTTCGGCGGCGGCGCGGAGGTTGCCCGCGTCGAGCGTGAGTCCCGAGACGCGGGCGAGACCGTCGATGAGGGCCGCGGATCCTTGGGGATAGGGCATCGAGGCGACGTAGTGCGGGACGCGCGCCCAGAGCGTCATGACGTCCATATCCACTTCGGCGAAGCCGAGTTCCAACGCGGTGCCGATGCCGGCCGGGAATTCGAGCTCACCGGTCACCGAACCAACGAGCGACAAGAGATGCGCGCTGGGCGCGGGCGCCGTGCCGATGACGCGAACGGGCCGGGTGTGTGGCGTGGGCGCGGGAAAGGCGCCGAGTCCCACGACCAGTCGGACGTCGAAACGACCGGCGGCGTCAGTGACGACGTCGACGAAATCGCTCCAGTGAAAGTCTGGTTCGGGTCCGACGAGAAAGAGGACGTCCGCGCCGTCGCCGTCACGGCCGTAGCGAAGTTGGATCTCGGGCCAGGTGAGTTCGGTGGTGACGCCGTCGACGATACGCGCGAGCGGACGCCTCGCGCGCTGGTCGATGAAGTACTCGGTGTCGAAGGTGGCGAGCACTTCGGTGGGGATGGTTTCGAGCAGTGTCGACACGGCCGTGCTCGCGGCGATACCCGCGTCGATCCAGCCCTCCAGGCCGATGACGAGCACGGGCTCGCTGAGTTCCGGATCAGCGAGGAAAATGATGCGGTCGTAGATCTCTTCGTCCATCAGTTCTCCAAAGTCTGCTTCGCCGTTTCGGCGAGCATGGCGATATGTGCCGGAAATTCATCGACGCTGCCCTGGTCTCCTGCCGTGGCGCCCGCGCGATACCTCGCGAAGAC